>JAHIVN010000128.1 GCA_018816645.1 Patescibacteria group bacterium
AGCAGAAAGCTTTGTCATTATGTTTTCCGGTGACATGATGACGTCTGACAAGATAGCCTCATAACAATATCTCTCCTTTGGAGGTTTTTGCCAGACCTGCAGCAGGCTGAAAATAGAAAGGTTAGCGCGCTTAATATTTTCCCATTTAAGCTGAGTTCCAAGAGATCTGAAGAGTTTCAAAGCCTTACGAAATGAAAGAATATCTTTTCCAACTTTTAAAATGTGGAAAGCTTGCTTTATGACCCACCACAGTTTTGAGAATGTGTACTTAAGTACCTTGATGTTGAACTCTATTATGGATCTGATACCTCCTGAACCGAAAACACCGACAGTTTCATCCCATACACGTGCTAATTTGGGAGAGGTAAAATCATCGGATGACGTAGAAGTGACTAGCTCCTTGCCTCCGACTGCCTGATAGAAAGATTCCAAAAAGTAAACAAAACCAGCACCTCCTGCATCTACTACCCCGGCTTCTTTCAATTTTGGAAGCATATCCGGTGTCAGATGGAGAGTATTCTGGGCTTTGATGAGTGCTGATTTAATGATTTTTTCAAGAGAATTGTACGATTGATGCTTTTCTATTTCTTCTGTTGCGGATCTCATGATAGTAAGAATGGTTCCCTCGATTGGCTCTGAAACGCTGTTATAAGCTTCGTTCTGACCATTTTTAAAGGCTTTTAGCAATGTTTTCTTATCAATATTGCTATCAACAGCTTCACAAAATCCTCCTATGAATTGAGAAAGAATTACTCCGCTGTTGCCTCGGGCACCCATCAAGCTAGCTTCAGAAGTCACATTACAGAGTTTTTGAATAGAAGGGTCGTTCAATTTCTGGATTTCTTTAATTACCTCTTTCAGGGTGAGAGACAGGTTTGTTCCTGTATCTCCATCTGGGACAGGATAGACATTGAGATTGTTCAGAAGCTCTTCTTTCGAAGAGATGAGTTCTTCGGCATATTCAAATATTTGTTTCAGTTTTGCAGAGTCGATTGCAGTGATCATGTCAGTTATTATAGCAGAGGGGAAAGTGGTGCGAAAGTTTTAAAGGTCTAAGGCTCGATAGCTCTCAAGCCTCCTCAGGTGATTCATCGTATCGGTGCTGTACTGTATAGCTTTTTTGGGAAGTAGTATAAGTTCTCTCGGAAGTCCGACTTCTGCTGCCACCTGTCTTAGCAGAAATTTACGAATACCTTTATTTATTAGATAATTAGAAGGCAGCGATTGAACGTATTCAGCTAAACCTTTGTCAGCAAAGGGCAGCAGAAGCTTTTTATTGAAATGCTCTGCGATTTTTAGTTCTCTTTCATTTAGGTTACCTATGAATTCTTCATAACAACTTTTAACTTTGAGTTTTAAGTTTTTAGTTTTAAGATATTTATGAAATCCGCCAAATAAAGTATCAGCTCCATGCCCACTCATAACTACTTTCTCCCGGATATTTTTTAAAAGAATGAAGAAGGGGAGAGTGTAGGAAATCGAAACTTTATCAGTATCGTTTGTCAGATTAAAATACTCTTCAAGGCCGGATTCAAGCATTGCACCACTTAAAATTAGTCTCTTGTGATCTAGGTCTATGAGCTTATGAGCCTTTGAACTGATCTTGAAATCATAGCAATTCTCAAAACCGATTGTGTATAGAGTTATTTTTGACTTTGAGTGTTTCTTGGCCAAGAATGCAACAAGTGAACTGTCTAGACTTCCGGAGAAAGGGATAGCTAGTTCAGAAACATTTTGAAGTGAGGTTGAGATTATCTCGATAAGCAATTCTTTTGTTTTACTTATTGCTTGATCCATTTCGGAAGTAAATTGCTAATAACTAATAGCATACTTGTCTGGACTTGATTAATCAAGTCCAGACAAAGAGTGACGTCATCAGGTAGATAATGACCAGGGGAGAAAATGCGACAGACATAAAGTCGCTTCGAACTATTATGATTATCCGCCTGAAGTCAAGTCTTCAATTAGAACTAGCTTTGGAAGCAAAGGAATATCTGGATAAAGGCCATTCTAAAGCACAAGTCTGGATGGACCGAATAGCAGAAGTATTACAAACGGATTCAGCCAAGAGATTACTCAGAGAAATTCAGAGCATTCATTCCTGTGACTGGTGGAAGAATTTGAAAAAGAAACCCCAGACTGAAAAGAAGGAGTATGTTTCAAGAGTTTAGAGGAGAGCAAACAGCAAACAGCAAACAGCAAACAGCAAACAGCAAACAGATACTTCTTTGATTGGAGATTTCTTCTGTAATTTAGTGATCAACCTACCCGTCAGTCTAGCTGTTCAACTATCTAGCTATCCAACTATCCACTCATCCACTCATAAGGCCATATAACCATATAGCCATCAAGCTATTACAACCAGTGATGCCCCATTAATAGAAGCCTATAGTCGTCTTTGTGGAATATTCAAAAAATTTACTACCCTATAATACTAATCTCCTAAACAATACTCTCTTCCTGTATAATACATTCATTATAAAAACCCTTAAAAAGGTAGTTTTAGAACTAGCTAAACAAAAAAAATTAAATATAAAGAAACTTCGAGTCATTCAGACGAAATATCCAAAGAACGGAAATAAACTTTATTCGAAAAGTGAGATTCTTGGGGAATACCGGAGATTAGCTAATAGTGGACAGCTTAAAGCAGATAGTTTTATATTTGACTTTCTTAAGACAAAACCAACAAGAACTATTTCCGGTGTAACACCTGTTACAGTGCTTACAAAGCCTTATAAGTGTCCTGGAAACTGTGTGTTCTGTCCTAGTGAGCAAGAACAGCCTAAAAGCTATTTGTCCAGCGAGCCGGGAGCAATGAGAGCTAGAATGCTGGCATTTGATCCTTACAGGCAGGTAAAAGTTAGAATTCAAGCTCTCAGGAACATCGGACATAATACAGATAAAATTGAGCTTATCATTTTGGGTGGAACCTGGTCATCGTATCCTAAGAAATATCAAGTGTGGTTTCTAAGGGAATGCTTTAAAGCGATGAATGAGGGAGGTGTTTTGTCTTATCGAGGGTTCATGGCAGGAGCCGTTGAACCCGCTTCCAAGATCGATAGCCAAAACGATAGAAGTAATAATCAAGCAAATCGCTACAGTCAACTGAATTTTACTGATTTGAAAGTCGAACTACTAACTCAGCAAAAGCAAAATGAGACTTCTAAACATCGTTGTGTTGGATTAGTTATTGAAACTAGGCCGGATTGTGTAAACGAAGACCATGTGAAGTGGCTCAGATTTCTTGGAGCAACAAAGATTCAGCTGGGGGTACAAACACTCGATGATAAATTGCTAGCATTAAACAAAAGAGGACATACGGTTCGGCAAACGGAAGCTGCAATTAGATTACTGCGATTAGCTGGATTCAAACTGCACTTACATTGGATGCTAAATTTGTACGGCTCAAGTCCCCAAAAGGACCTAATTGACTTCAAAAAACTATTTGGTGATGAAGCTATGCGTCCCGATGAAATAAAGATTTATCCCTGCATGCTTTTAAAAAATACAGAACTGAACAAACTGTACAAAAAAGGGAAGTATAAACCGTACTCAAAAAGCCAGCTTCTAGAATTACTCATCAAGGGCAAATCGGTAGTTCCCAGATATTGCAGGATCAGCCGATTATTTCGAGATATTCCGTCGTTTGAAGTTGTGAGTGGGGTGAAAGAAACGAATTTCAGACAGATAGTTCAGGAGGAGATGAAGAAAAGAGGTCTCAAGTGTAACTGCATAAGATGCAGAGAAGTCAGGAATTTAGAATTAAGTATGAAGAATGTAGAATTGAAAACAATAGTTTATAAAACAAATATTGGTAAGGAGATCTTCTTGAATTATGTATTAGATGACGAAAAGATACTGGGCTTTCTTAGATTATCACTACTGTTTGAGAATGTATCAAGTAAGAATTTCATTCATGAAATTCGAAACAGCGCTTTGATACGTGAGGTACATGTCTATGGAGAAGCGAAACAACTTATCAAAAGACAGAAATTTGATAAGGAAGCTGGTGTTCAGCATTTAGGACTTGGGAAAAAGTTAATAGAAAGGGCTGAAAGGCTAGCAAAGGAGAATGATTACCATAAGATTGCTGTTATATCAGCTATCGGAACAAGAGGTTATTATAGAAAGCAGGGCTATAAACTGGATAAACTTTACATGCACAAAAAAGTCAAATAAACGAATGCTCCTTAGAATGTATCAATACTGCGACCACCTCTCCGGCGAGCAACAAAGAATAAAGCAGTTCCGCTAAGGATAAGAAATCCGATAGCTAGTCCGCCAATCAGCAGCCAATTGGTTCCTTTTTCTTTTTCACCAGTCTCAGGTAATCCTGTAGGAATTTTAATATCAGAAACACGAGGATTTGTGCCGTTCTCGTATTCTTCTAAGTTTGTAAAGCCATCATTATCGGGGTCACTTGAAGCATCATAAATATTTGGATTTAGGGAGTATTCGAGTTCCCATCCATCCGGCATACCGTCTCCGTCAGTATCTGAGTTACAAGGATCACAATCATTTAAGTATTCAGCATAGTTTATGAGAGAATCATTGTCAGCATCTTCAGAGGAATCGACTATCAGGTAATTTGTACAACTATACTGTTTTTCCCAGTAATCTGGCATACCATCGCCGTCAGTATCCGTTTCATCAATAACAGGAGCAGATGTAGTTGTAGTAGTTTGTGTGGATGAGGATGTTGTCGTTGAAGTGGTAGTAGATGTGTTATAGCAGGAGGATTTATTGTAAGAGCAGTTGTTATAGCAGGTGAGTGTTCCCCCGTCATAACCAAGCGATACACAAGTACTCCCGTGTAAGTCACTTTGATCGCAATTCTCTCCTGTTTGTCTCACTCCATCTCCGCAGTACTCTGAAGTAGTAGTGCACAGAGATGTATTGAATGTGCAGTTCAAGTTGCAAGTAAGAGTTCCTCCATCAAATCCAAGTAATGAGCAAGTTTGGCTGTCTAGGTCGCTTCCATCACAATCCTCGCTCCCTTCTTGGTTTCCATTCCCGCATATATAGTCGGCAACAACTACATTTGTTGACAAGTCACCTAGTATTTTTCCAGTTTTGACCTCAAAACTGGTTGTAGCAGAATTGTCGATAGCATTACTTGCTGAAAACTTACGTATGATCAACACTACCGAAACGCATGCAATGATGATGCCAATCGCTAAGGCTGTGATATAGATAATTTCGTCAAGTTTTTTGAGATTTTTCAACATTGCTTTTCTACTTCTCTATATACTTTACAATAAAAATCAAAGTGTTGCAATCTTTTTACAGTTTGGTATAAATAACTATAGGGTGATATAATCGTGAAATAACGGAGTCGATAATGGAATCTAATATTGAGCCAATTACTTATGTTGACAAAGTCGATAAAATGATAGGGTATCCTACTCTTTTAGTAGACACAGGTACAGGTGCCAGGCTACATGGAGGGAAGGTAGTGACTAATTGGTCGGAAGGTGTGAGGTCTATGTATGCACAGTATAGAGTTGAATTTGCAAGACATATGATTTACTACTGGTCAGAAATTTGTGATGCAGCTGCTCAAAGTGATTTTATCTGTAATCCTTTTGGATATTGGGATAATGGTAAGATTATAGTCATCCTTTATGAACATGCTAGAGGAATCTCTCTGGACCGTCCCAAGGCTCGTGAACTCTTTATGGAACTTTCTCTTTTGTCTCAGATCGATGCTATTTGTCGTTTGTGCGATACTGTTGCGGCATACAATGAAAGTATGGTACATCGGGACATATGTCCAGCAAATATTCTATTTGACTCAGAGGAAGTAATTTTTAGACTTGCGGATTTAGGAGTAAGTTTACCTGTACAGTCAAGAAATATGGGACAAGTACTTAACGCTCCAGCTGGAACCTGGGGCTATTTCCCGCCAGAACAATTGAGTGCATCGGAGTTTGTTCTGCCAGGAATGGATGTATATGGTCTGGCATCAACTTTGTTAGAACTCCTGACAGAACGAAGAGGATTTCTGAGCAGTAGTCGAACCTGTGTGAGTCAAAACGAGTTACTAAAGATTCTTAACGGAAATAACAGATTTGGTTTTTTATTTGGTGCTTTTTATGAAGCCTTAGCCATCAATCCTGAAGACCGAATTCAAACAGCTTCAAAATTCGGTCAGATGATTCGAGCTGCCTACGAACTACATATTCTGTCTTAAAAAAGTAATCACCCGCATTTACTATACCCGCAGCTTCTGCAGAGGATACAGCCCTCAGCATATTCCAAGTCTCCGCTGCATTCGGGACATTCAGGCAGATCATCGTATTTGTTGTCGTTTGAATACTTGGATTCTTTCTTGTCCTCCTCAGGTCTGTCATCTTTTTTGATCTCTTCAACATTTATTTCCTGACTCACTTCAACTTTTGGAACTTCTTTCTTTTCCTCCTCAACTATGTCCTTTTCAGTTTTTACCGTTAAAGTTTTGTTTTCTTTAAACATAGAAATTCTACCTTCTCTTTCTTTCTTCCAGTTTTCTAGCACTTTTGCTACTGCATCAGGAACTGAATAGACAAACATACCTTTATTGAGAGTCGGAGCAGATGTGCGGATTCCTTTAAGCTGGTCGATTATGGAATCGACACTTAGACCTGCTCTGGCACTAACGGAAATGAGTCTGCCTATGGCTTCGCAGTAGCCTGAAGAATACCCTCCACTTTTACCTATGTTTAGAAATACTTCAGTCAATCCTTTATCGTCCTCATTGATCGTGAGGTACAGTCTTCCTTGATCAGTCTGAACTTGAGTGGTAGATCCATGAGTTACTGCCGGCCTGTGGCGTGGTTCGCTAGAGACCTTGATCTCACCTTTGGTTTTCTCCTCTTCAGCATGGATTGTAGTTGACTGAGCTTCAGCTTTACAGCCGTCCCTGAAGATAGTTATGCCTTTGCATCCAAGCTGGTAAGCAAGTAAAAATATATTTCTCACGTCCTTAACTGTAGCAGTATTTGGCAGGTTAATTGTTTTCGAAACGGCAGAGTCACAGTATTTTTGGAATGCTGCTTGAATTTTCACGTGGTGCTCAGGCTTTATATCATGGCTAGTCTTAAATATCTGTTTTACATCAGAAGTGATACTATCGAATTCTTCTATTTTCTTTCCTTCCGAAAGTTTCTCCATAAGTTCTTTCGAATAGAATCCTCTGGCTTTTGCGATCTCTTCAAAGAGTGGTTCGATAACAATCTGGTCTTCACCTCCGAGTGACTGCATCCTCTTGAATACTAGGGAGAATATTGGTTCGATACCAGGATTACAATTGCCTACTATAGATACAGTTCCTGTAGGTGCTATAGTTGTACATCTCGAGTTCCGTATATGTTTTACTCGTCGCTTTTCCCAGACGCTTCCACTATATGCAGGGAAGTTGCCTCGTTTTGCTCCTAGCTGCATTGAGGCTTCATGGGATTTTTGTTTTAAGAAGTGCATAATTTTTTCTGCTAACTTTACAGCATCTTCACTGTCATAAGGAATCCCAAGTTTGATGAGAAGATCAGCAAATCCCATGATCCCGAGGCCTATACTGCGGGTTTTCTTGGTCATATCCTCAATCTGAGGTATGGGATAATTGTTGATGTCAATGATATTATCCAAAAATTCGACACCGGTGAAAATGACTTCTTCGAATTTCTTCCAGTCAACAAACTTTGTTTTATAAGCTAAACTTCTTTTGGTAATGTTTGAATTATCCAGAAAAGGAAAGCCTCTCACAATTTTTGTGAGATTGATATTGCCGAGATTGCACGATTCATAAGGTAATAGAGGCTGTTCCCCGCAAACATTTGTTGCGTTAATTTTGCCCAGATTTGGAGTTGGATTGTCTCTTTCGAGCTGGTCAAGGAAAACAACTCCAGGGTCTCCAGAAGACCATGCATTATGGGCAATTTTCTTGAAAAGTTCTTGAGCATGCATTTTTCTGTATGAATTTCTGTCATGCGGGTCAACAAGTTCCCAGCGCTTGTCTTCCTGAACAGCTTTCATAAAATCATTTGTGATTCCTACCGAGATGTTGTAATGAACAATTTCGTTGTTGCCGTCTTTTGCGCTGATAAACTCAGGAATGTTTGGATGATCAACATTTAGTATAGCCATTGATCCCATCTGCCTTCCGCCTCTCCCTATAATTGTTTCCTGAGCACGATTGAATACTTTGAGATAAGAAACAGGACCTGCAGCTTTTTCACCTGTACTTGAAACTGTTGAATAGGTAGAACGAATCTTTGAGAAGTTGAAGCCTGTTCCTCCACCATGTCTTAGGACTTCTATGTTATCGTTCAATGTGTCAAAAATTTCCCTAATTGAATCTTCAATTGGAAGAACAAAGCACTTCGACCAGATAGCTCTTTTTCCGGTGTTGTCACTCATTCCGGCCCAGATAAGTGCTCCCCCGCAAAGAAACTCTAAATTTTTGAGAACTCTTATGAATCGCTGTTTTGAGTTATCGATCTCACTTGCTGAATAGCCATATTTTTTTGAAGCTTTTGAAATATATTCTGCAATCCTCTCCACCAACTCACTTGGTGTTTCTATAACTTTCCCCTCTTTATCTTTTTTCAGCGCACGTCTCTCCAGCACATGATAGGCATTTTTAGAAAGCTTAACCTCAATTTTTTCTTTTCTATATACATTGAATTTTTCAAATAATTTCTGTAGAGCCTTGTACCTATGGTGGAAACTCCTGAAATCCTCCTTGCTTGGAACAGTAGAGAATGATTCCAAGCCCTGATGTATAAATGCCAGCTCGTACCTTCTATCTTTGATATTAACTATTCTTCCAGGTATCTTTGTAACAGTACTTATTGTTTTGTTTCGGATGGGGTCGTGTATAGCAACAGCAGATGCGATGTAAGCCTTGGTAGAATCTTTTAGAGAAAGAGAAGTAAGTTTTTTATAAAGTGCAATTGTATAATTATCATTCCGGCCGAGATAAGTCGTTTTTTCAAGCGACTTATTTGTTAATCTTTGTTGAACAATAAATCCGGTTTCATCTGCAAGTGTAATTTTTCCGCATTGCTGTGCCACTGAGACAGCTCTTTGTGTGGCACTTGAAATCAATTTTTTTTCTGTTGTTTTTTCTCTGACGGGATCATTAATTTTCAGATTAGTTGTACACTCTTCTATCTGAAAAGACCCATTATATTCAGATAGAAATTCTTCTATATCTTTCAGCTTTTTCTTGTTCTTACTTGCGATAACAAAAGCAAGATGTTCTTTGAACTTCTTAGAAATGTTTAGTCGGCTATCCTTTGTAGAAACATATGTTTGAGAATCTTTACTTCCATCTCTATAAATTGTGACGCCTTTCAGTCCCAACTTATAAGCTTCTATAAATACTTTTCTTACTTCCTCAGCAGTCGCATCATTTGGGAAATTGATGGTTTTTGATATTGCACTATCGACATTTCCTTGGAAAGCAGCCTGCATTTTCAGGTGCCAAATTGGTTCTATGTCAAGAGCTGTTACAAGTATAGGTTTAAACTTTTTCGGGATTTCAGTTAGTTGCGAAACAGGTACGTTTGCGGCCAATTTTTCTATAAGTGCTTGTGAGTAAAACTTATACTTTCTCGCTAGGTTTACAAAAGCCTGGTTCACGTTGAAAAGAATTTCTGTAGCCCGGTAATTTTTATCTTCTACACCGCCGATTTTATAAGCCAGGGCATATGCAGGTTCAATCCCCCCTGTTGCTCCGCCAATTATGCTGGTATTTCCAGTTGGAGCAATTGTTGTAATAGTTGCATTTCTAAGCGGAAGTTTTCGTTTTTGCCAAAGACTTCCTTTGTATGCAGGAAATGTACCACGTTTTTTAGCAAGATCTAAAGAGGCCTTTATACCTTCCTTATGGATAAACTTTATAATTTTCTGTGCAAGTCGGATTCCTGCTTCGCTATTGTAGGGAATCTCTTTTAGAATAAGAACATCTGCTAAGCCCATCAGGCCAAGGCCGATCTTCCTGTTTTTATACCTGGTTATTTCTTCGATCTTTTTCAAAGGAAAGTAGTTTATGTCAACTATGTTGTCGAGGAAGTGAACAGCTCGTTTCACAGTTTCTCTGATCTTAGGCCAGTCGATATCGTTCTTCTTATAATCAAAATGAGTAATAAGGTTTATGTGTCCGAGGTTACAGGATTCGTACGGAAGAAGCGGTTGCTCACCACACGGATTAGTTGCATCCATAGTTCCAAGATTTGGGGTTGGATTTGCCTTGGCGATGTTATCTATGAAGGCGATTCCCGGATCGCCTGTCTTTTGTGCCATCTGTACTATCTCGTTGAATATAAAACTGGCCCCCAATTCATTGACTGCTTTTCGGGTTCTTGGGTTAACTAGCTTATATTTCTCGTCATTTCTGAGTGCCTGCATGAACTTGTCAGTTATGCCTACCGAGATATTGAAGTTCATGATCGAACGATCTCTTTCTTTTAGATGTATGAAGTCAAGTATGTCAGGATGATCTACATTGAGTATAGCCATATTCCCGCCACCCCTTTTGCCACCCTGTCGTATACCCATCAGTGCTTCAGAATACGTCTTTATGATATGTACTGGTCCCGCTGCAACATCGGGGATCCCGCCAGCTTCGTCTCCCTTTGGTCTTATTTTAGAAAAGTTGAAACCAGTACCGCCACCTTTCCACTGAACTTGAACCGCATCTGAAAGTGTTTGATATATGGAATCTAGAGAATCTTCTATAGGCAGTACAAAGCATCCGGATAGAGTTTTTTTTCGTTTTCCAGCATTTATGATAGTAGGTGAGTTGGGAACAAATCGGAGATTATACAGTATTTCAAAAAAATCTTGTTCAGCTTTAGATTTTATCTTCTTATCCTTCGTATAATTCTCTTCGGCCTCGGCAACGGCTGAGGCAACTCTCAGCCACAACTCTTTTGGAGTTTCAAGGGGCATTCCTTTTTTATCAGTTTTCAAGAATCTGCTAGCAAGAAGTCTTTTGGAACTTTCGGTATAGCAGTTTGGTAATGGTTTTAATTTATTCATGTGTTTCTATGTCGAATTATAGAAAAGCACAAAATATAAAGCCTGAATTTTATTTGAGCTTTCTTTGATTCCTTGGTTTAGAAATATTTGCCCCAAGCAAATAATATCGAAACAGTAATACTTAAATCTCAAAATCATCAAATGTTCCTGTGTCAACGATGTCGGTTATTTGCCTTTTTTCAAGAAACTTTGTCAGATTCTTGTTTAGATCATTCAGGGAAGCATCATTGTCGATAACTATATCAGATAGATCTCTGCAGGCAGCGATGTTTGGCAAATACTTTTTATCTGCACCACTAGGATTATTCTCATTGTCATCCTTTTGTTTAAATTCAGCTTTGGTCATCCCTCCTCCCAGTTCTTTTAGAAAAGTTCTCGTATATCGTGTGTCAAATTGAGAGTCAATAAATATGACGAGAGCATCGTATTTCTTTTTCAGATATTTGATATCTGCAGGATGTCTGATCGGACAAATGACATATCTTTCGCCTTCAGTTATTTGTTTTGTAGCGAGTTGGGACAAAACTTCCAATCCACTTTTCTTTCTCATATCTACAAGGACATCTATCCAGTTTTGTCTGTCTTTCATGTCCAGTTTCCTCTTCAAACCTTCCTGAAGAATCGGATCAGTGTGTCGAATGTACTTAAAACCTTTGTCGACAAGAAAATACTTCACTGCTGCCTTTCCCGAAGTCATTGTTCCTGTAATAGCTATTACTAACGTGCCTGCTTGTCCCATTTCACATATGTCTTAAATAAAGTGTAAATATATGTTATCTCATTTTATTTCTTTTTGCTACTGTTTATATTTAGCACCTGTTTATCCCTGCTTTTATCCCTATAAATCGTTACGCCTTTGAGCTTCAGATTATGAGCTTCAAGATAAACATTCTCAATTTCTTTTTCGGTTGTTGATTCCTTCACATTCAAAGTCTTGGAAACAGCGTTATCCGTGTACTTTTGGAATGAAGCCTGCATTTTCAGATGCCATTCGGGAGCTATTTCGTAAGTAGTTTTGAATACTCGCTTAATATTATCTGGAATATCTTTGATCTCTTTGACACTCCCTGTTGCAGAAATTTGTTTCATGAGACTTTTGCTGAATAACCACTCCTCTTTTAAAGCATTTTCAAGTGCACTGTTTACATAATAAATCTTTCTATTGTCCAATGTCTCCATGTTTTCGCGGGTGTAAGCGAGGGCGAAAAAAGGCTCAACTCCGCTGTTGCAGTCCGCAAACAGCGATCTAGTTCCTGTTGGTGCTATTGTTGTCACAGTAGCATTTCTCATATACTTGTATCCGATCTTTTTGAAAATACTTTTATCATAGTTCTTGAAATTTCCCCTAACCTTCCCCAGCCTTGAACTCTCATCTCTTGCAGTTTTCTGTATAAAACTCATTACTTTCTCTGCTAGTTTGAGACCTTTCTCACTATCATAAGGAATTCTTAGTTCAGCTAAAAGATCTGCCCACCCAAGCACTCCGAGTCCGATCTTGCGATTACCATCAACATTGATTTCCTTTATTTGTGGCAATACATTGAAGGCGAGTTCAAGCATATTATCTAGGTACCTTGTCGCAAGACGAGTGACGTCTGCCATCCTTTTCCAATTTATCTTATCTCTGCTGTTTACATCAATAAATCTATTTAAGGCAATACCACCCAGATAGCATGCTTCAAAGGGCAGTAAAGGCTGTTCCCCGCATAGGTTTGTTGCGGTTATTCGACCTACACCGGGCACCGTGTTCTTGCGATTAATTTCATCTATAAAAATTATCCCCGGTTCTGCGCTTCTATGAACACTTTTCGCGATAAGCTCCATCAGATATTTTGCTTCAAGGCGTTTTACAATTTTATTGTTTGTGGGGTCAGTTAGATTCACTTTGCTTCCTGCTTTATAAGCACGTATAAAATTATCAGTTACAGCAACCGAAAGGTTGAAATTTGTTAATTGAGAGTAGTCCTCTTTTGCCTGGATGAATTTCTCTATGTCTGGATGGTCAATCCGAAGGATTCCCATGTGTCCTGCATGACGTGCGCTCCCTCTATTCAAAATTATTTCTGAAGAGAAATCAAAGAGTCTCATAAATGATATAGGGCCCGACGCTTCTTTGCCGGTTGAATGGACTATTGAACCGTCAGGGCGTAGCTTGGAAAAATCATAACCGATCCCTGCTCCAAGACGGTGAAGCTGAACGGAGTAGTATAGAGTATGATAGATAGATTCCAGGCTATCTTCAAGTGGTAATACATAACACTCAGCCATGAGGCGCTTGAGGCCTCTGTCATGCATTGGTGTTCCAGATAAAAATTCTAGAGACGCCTGCATTTCATAAAAAGATTCTTCAAGTTTTTTTATCTCCTTTGCTGGTGTTTTGAATTTTTTCTCAGCCGAGGCGATATGTTTCGAAATACGAATAAACATATTTCGTACAGTCTCTTTTATTTTCCCCGATTTATCTTTCAAAAGATAACGACTGTCTGCAATTAACTGTTGCTTTTCATTTATTTTTGGCTCAAGATCGAATCTTCTAGGCATAAAATACAACCCGTAAAAAAACGGAAATGTGTAAAAAATGAAGCATTACAAGCTCAAAGAATTGTGGAAAAACTTAGAGCTGCCCCAAGCTTCTCTATAATAAGTTACCAATTAACTACGACTCAAGTCAAGAAATTTGAAAGCCTGAGTTTATGACTATTCTAATTGCCATAAAGGTATGTTGTTATGATACTTTGAACAGATCGTTTTTATTTGTTACTATTGTGGGTGGAAACTCTATTTGATATTATAATGATACTCATTCTCCATATATTGGATCTATATTATATATATATATTCTAACTATTTTAAACTGAAATTATGAAAAAAAATGCTAGCTGGGTTCACTTTATTGGTATCTGTGGGGTTACGATGGGGCCACTAGCAAATATGTTTAAAGAATTGGGATGGTTTGTCTCTGGCTCAGATAAAGGGATTTTTCCTCCTATGAGTGATTATTTGCAAGAACGTAAAATTAAAGTCGAGCTCGGATTTAAGGAAATGCATCTTCAGGGGAAGTATTATACAGATATAGGAATAGGCAAGACATCTCCTGATTTGGTAGTTGTTGGAAATTATGTAGGTCTAAGCAATGTGGAGTACAAGTTTGCAGTAAAGAATAAATTGAACATCAAATCATTTCCAGATATCCTTGAGGAATTTCTTGTAAAGAGCAACTCTATCGTCATCTCTGGAACGTACGGTAAGACTACCAGTGCTGCGCTTATGACACTTATATTCCAGAAAGCCAAAGAGGATCCTAGTTTCATGATTGGAGGACTGGCTAGAAATTTCAAAGATGGGGTGAAGGTTACTAGGAGCGACTGGAGTGTAGTTGAGGGAGATGAATACATCAGTTCAAGGTTTGATCCGGTAAGCAAGTTCTTTCATTACAAGGCTGAATTTGTTCTTTTGACTGCTGCTGCCTGGGAGCATACTGACTTTTTTGTTTCAGAATCTGCGTATGTTGAGAATTTTTCGAAGCTCGTTCACTCATTACCACTTAACGGACTTCTTGTCGCATGCAGGACTGGAAAGAACGTGAATGAAGTTTTAAAAGACGCGAGATGCAAAGTAGTAACCTATGAACTAAACAAGATAGATGAAAATGTTGCTAGAGCCGACTGGTTCAACTTGGCTCACAAAGAGAATAAAGAAACGGGAGATATTGCGATCTATAACAGAAATACAAAAGAGGAATTTGTTGTAAGGACAAAGCTGGTGGGTGACCATAATAAGGAGAATATCATAGGCTGCTGTGCACTTGCTCGTGAACTTGATATCGAAGTTTCTGCAATTCAAGAAGCCGTTGAACAGTTTGAAGGGATAAAGCGAAGACTTGAGATTCGGTTTGAAGAAGAGAATGTGAAAGTGATTGATGATCATGCCTGCAGTCCTCCAAAAGTGTCAGGATCGATAAATGCGCTTAAAGACACTTTTCCTGACTGGCACATTAGTGTAATATTTGAACCGAATGTAGGAAACCGTACAGAAGAATCTATGGAGCTATTTGATGGTGCATTCAAAAAGGCTGATGAGGTAATCATACCGCGCCTTAAAACTGTAAAAACAAACAATCAAGGATTCTAAGACATTAGAATCCTTATTATCAGGACTTACTTGAACTTTTAAAAAATCAGCCTGTTTCAAGCCAAAATCAACTGCTTGGGTCACAGG
>JAHIVN010000129.1 GCA_018816645.1 Patescibacteria group bacterium
ATGTAAAGTATTACCCAATTCTCTCACCTGGCTCCATTCCTTTGCAAGTCTTAGGTGGGTAATATCTTCCCGATGAGTACACTTGCGAAATTAAAAAAAATCGTAAAATATGCTATCATGTCGAATAGTTATTCTACTTAGTCTGAAAATAATATGTTTAAAAGAGGAGAAAAGGTCGTGTATCCGCGTCATGGAGCCGGGAAAGTAGAACAAATTACGACCGAAAGTATTGGAGATAACAAAGCTAAGTACTATAAAATAAAATTCTTTAATTCGCCAGTCACCGTTTCTGTTCCTATTGATAAGGCTAGCGAGCTGGGTCTGCGGCTTCCTCTTTCAAAAACGAATATACGAAAAACCTTAAAAACCCTTAACACACGTGTACGGATAAACAAGAAAACACTCGTGAGTTTGGACAATATTTCAAGAGAGAAATTAAACAGCGGCAAGTTGGAAGACGCTATTGATCTTATGAACCTGCTCAGGTCCCTTGCAAAGCAGAAAGAGGAGGAAAATAAAAACTTCAGTTACTCCTACTCTGACAGACTTGAGGTTGCATCAGAATTTATAAAGTCTGAAATCGCTATCGTTCTGGGAAAGAACGTGCTGAAACGATATGAGGTATAGAAATGACCAATACTCAGCTCCCAATAATCAAGTCTCAAAGACCAGTAATCAGTCATCAACCTCCAATCATTTCAATCCTCGATCATTCGTACTTAATCCGTAAACTGTAACCCTTAGTCCGTAATCCTTAAATCTACACCATTTCGATCAACCCAAGAAATTTTAGCCCTTACATCGGTTAGATCGTATAGATCGTCTTAATCATCTAGATCATCTCGTACACTTCGATCATATTAATCGTCTTTCTTTCTTCATTTTCAATTGTTAATTTGTTATTGCAGCTTGGTCATTCTTAATTTCTGCTCTGTACTCCCAAACCAACCCTATTCTCCAACAGTTCTTGTGATCATTTTATGAAGTGAATAATTTACATTCTTCACCTCATAATGTATATTGTACCCAGTTTTATAAAGAAAAACTTTTTAATATTTACCTGTGAAATCGCTAGCAAAGAAGAAATCAATTAAAGAGCTAATCGCAATTGGTGCATTTGCCTTGGGCATGCTTCTTCTTATTCTTCCATCCGCGAACAAACAGAAATTACAGGAGCTTCCAGTTACAGGAAACGAACCAAAACTCGAAATTGAAATCGCGGTAGATAAAGAGGACGTACAGCGCGACAACCCTTCTGAAGGAGCACAAGAACTTAGTTATAAAATAAAGATAAAAAACACCGCCCCATGTGTCAAAACACCCTTGAATATAATTCTGGCACTTGATAAATCTGGAAGTATGCTTGATCTTCTGGATGATGCCAAAACTGCAGGCAGCTTACTGATAGAAAATCTTGATTTTACAAAGGATAAGGCAGGAATTGTTACGTATGACGAGAATTCATACCTGAATATGCAGTTAAGTGGCAGCAAAGACGATTTACTTGATGCCATAAGCTCAACGAGAGCTGGAGGAAACACAAATATCGGCAGTGCACTAGCAAGTGCACGCAATGAGCTAATTTCCACTGACAATAGCAAAGATCCATTGCCTGTTATCATTATATTTACAGATGGAAGAGCAAACAAACCTGTCAGCACTGATTATGCTAAGCAATATGCCCTAGATCAAGCAACAGAGACGAAAAATCGGGGAATACGCATCATTTCTATCGCATACGGAACTTATTCGGACAAAGAACTTATGCAGGAGATAGCATCAAATATTCCTGGCAGCTATTATTATGCACCAACCGGTGAAGATATGAAAAAAATCTACCTTGCAATCTCAGAGAACCTGCAGGGAACTTCACCCGATACTAAAGTTGAGGTTGACCTTTCTCATACAAGTAATATAGTGGATATTGGATACATTCCGCAGGCATCAAGTTTCTCGAATGCTTTGATTAGCTGGAATCTTGGAACTTTACAGTGTCAAGAATCCGCTCTTACGAAATTCAATCTAAACATAAATGGAAATGCCTCTGATCTGGACATTATCGATCTGATCGCAACAGTAACAAACTCCACAAATTATTCTGGACAGAATGCTTTAAGTAGCAATAATGTTATAACTACAGTACATGCACCGCTCTTTAATATAACCAAAACTGATCACAAAGAGACTGCACTTCCGGGAGAAGAGTTAGTTTACGAGATCCAAATCGAAAATCTAGGGACAGGAAACGGATACGGTATTTCGGTCACAGATATTCTTCCTGATAAGCAATTTTCTCTGGTTCAAACCACTATTAGCGGGAATGGACTGCTAGAAGAAAAGACAATAAATTGGGACAATGAAGGTGCTGGATATGTACTGGACGGAACTTTTGAGCCGACAGGAAGCTCCTGGCAGAATACAATTAACTTTGGCTTCAATGGTTCAGTCGATCTCGATCTGGCACCAGGTATATACCTGATAGAAAACACTGTTGAGCTCAGCACGCTCAACGGATATAGACAAAGTACCGCCGACGAAACAGAAGTCCCCTATGCTCCTGATCTTGAGGTTGTGAAATCCAGCTCCCCGGAGACATATACTTATCCGGGAGGTGAAGTTGTATACACACTTACTGTCAGAAATAATGGGAATCTGTCAGCAAAAAACGTTTTGATAACTGATGACTTTGATGAGCATTTTTTGGTAATAGCCACTGGGCAAGGAGCTATCTATGATGGGAAAATTATTTTTGAAATCGAGAATCTGGATATAGGGGAATCTAAAAGCTTTACATATAAAGCTCGGGTAGTTGACCCTCTTTCAACCAGCTCACAGATAATTGAGAATATTGCTACTGTAAGTTCTGATGACCCTGACATCGATCCATCAAACAACACAGACCTGCATGAGGTGATTGCCACGATAGATCCTATACTCAGCATCGATAAAACCTCAAACAAAACCACTTATGCGCTCGATGAGGAAATTGAATATACTATAACGATAAAAAACAACAGCAGCGCAAACGCTTACAAACTAGTGCTGGAAGACACTCTCTCTCAGGAGTTCGATTATATCCCTGGGACAGTACTACTCGACGGAGAGCTATTCGATAACCCTGTGGGAACACATACCTTACTCTGGGAGTTTCCAGAACTTCCACTTGGCGAAACTTACATCTTAAAATATAAAGTCAGAACAAACAGCACCTGCGTTCCCGAAAACTATGTCTCTGAGGCAAGTGTAACTTGGAGAAACGATTCTGGAACCATATTTGACCCAGCAAATGATGATTGTATAATTGCAATAATTGATTCGCAGGATGAGATAGTAATTTCCCCAGAAGAAGAAAGCAGTAACATAATAGAAAGTTTGATAGATGACGTAAAGGTTCTCGGAGCAAGCCTTGTAAACACCGGAGAAGCACTGATTTATCTCAAAGCATTCGTAGGACTTTTGCTTATCATGCCTCTCCCTCTCATTTTAATATTTGGAAAAGAAAAAAATAAAAAAGTTAAATCAAGTACAAAAAAACATGGACCCGAAAATAGAAGAACTAAAAAGAAAGATCTCAGAACTTGAGAAAAAACTCGATGGGAACGAGATTATCCCTAAAAATAAAGTAAAACCGTCAGAAAGTTTTGCCCCGACAAAGACCTTTCTGAAATGGAAATCTCCTTCAAGAGTATTTATCCAAAGGGATAAGCTTTGGTACCTAAAAGTAGCAACTATAGCGCTCTTGCTCATATTGTTTTTTGCTTTCTTACAGGATTTCATAGTTATCCTTGTGATTTGCATCATCGTGTTGATAGCTTTTCTACTGGCTTCGATTCCTCCAGAACAAGTCAGCCACTCGATAACCAGCAAAGGAATAAACACTATAGATCGACTATATAAATGGGCGGAATTAAAACACTTCAGGATAAATAAAAAAGAGAAATATTTAATCGTTAATATTAAAACCTCACTGAAATTTCCTCCTAGACTCGAAATTCTCATCGATCCAAAAGACGAAGAAAAAGTAGTCAGGCTAGTTGGAAATCGGCTAGAATACGAAGAGGTAGACGCAAAACAAGGATGGTTATCAAAAATGACCGACGGAGAAGTTATTCAGCCAAAGAAATATTACAAGTTATTTGTAAAAAGCAGTTCCAAGAAGAAGTCCGAGAAAAAAGTAGAAAAGTAGATTCTTACTTTAGGTCTAAATTCTGATATAATCTTTCCCAGTCAATTTTCGTTAGTTCTTATGAACTCTTAAGCTCTTTCGAATTTAAGTAAAAAAACAAAGCTCAAACGACCCAGAGGAATTTGACCTTAAAAGGAGGGGATCACATAAGCAGAGATACTACTTTCTGCTCCAGAAATCCGTAAGAAGCTCAAATGACCGAAGGGAATTTGAGCTTAGAAGGAGGAAATCCTGGAAGCTGAAGTAAAGGACAGCAAAGCTGACACTTTACGTAAGCTGAAAGGAATTTCCGACGTGCGCCTGTAGCTCAATGGATAGAGCACTACTTTGCGGAAGTAGTGGTTGTGAGTTCGAATCTCACCAGGCGCACCACGTAGGAAATTGCAAGCAGTTTTGGTTCGCCTCGCTTCGCTCGGCAACTAATTTGTATTCAATTTTGGGGGAAAGGAAATTTTTAATAATAAGACCTATGACCAAAAAAATATTTATCATAATCGCAGTACTCGCTCTGGTTGTTATCGGTGCAATAATTTTTGCGAATCGTGACAATATCAAATCGCCGCTATCGCATCTGACTGGTGAACTAACTGTGCCAGAATATGTGAGTATATTTCTCGCTTCATCAGCCGAAAATAATGAGAGAGTGCCTGTTTTGGTTTTATCTGCTGTTGCTGGCGGGGGTTGTGATTCTGCCTCGGATTTAGAAACAAATAAGTCAATGAATGGTGATACCTTGGTCATTGATATAAAGGGATATAAATTTACCAAAGGCACTAGCGAAGCTTGCCCCGCAGTTATTTTGGAATCAAGAGCCAAAGTTAGCGTAGATCCCGATTGGCTAAAACAAAATGGTGATAAAGAAATCATATTTAAATTAGGCGAAAAGAATAATAGATATAAAATTTCATATAGTAAATATCAAATAACTTTGAGCGAGATTCAGGCAACCAACGTTATCACCAATCGACCAGGATACAATCCCTCTGAAACGCCGGTAACTTTGGAAATAACATTGTACCCCATAGATGTTGCTGTTATGTACCTTGCGGGGTCTGTTTCGTCTGCAAAAGACTATAGGCCAGCAATGCGGGATTTTGCCCGAGCAAAAGGATTTATACCAGCCGACGAAGTTTATTCTGAACTTGAGCAAAGCGAGAAAAACCAATTTTACGTAGTGCTCAAGAACCACCCTATGCCAGAACCAAATCGTGGCGAATCGTTGGGTGACTTGCCGGGCGAAAGTGTTGGGGTTTATCTTAAGCAAGTTGTTAGTGATGCAGATCATTATTGATATTTCTAATTGAAATTTGCCGCCAAAGAAAAACTTGAAATTGTCATCTGTGCGGCTCCGCCGCGTTTTCGGATTTTCGCTGGGAGCTTTCCTTGCCGCCGCGAGCGGCGAAATGCATTCGAACTATCTTTAGAATACAGCACTTTCTATTTATTTATATAATCATATACTAAATAATATTTGATAAGTTTTTCATGCAAGAAGAAAACGAGAAGCTATATACAAGCATTTGGAGTGCAAAGAAAATACGAAGCCACAAATTCTGGATTACTTGGGAAAAATTCAAAAGACTGATTCCTGGAAACGATCCTAAACTGCTCGACATAGGATGCGGGATTCGTCCCCGTATCCCAATAAAAGGTTCCTACTTTTTGGACCTAAGCAAGCCGGCACTGGAAGTGCTGGAGAAACTAGGAGGAATCTGTGAACACGGAGACATCACCTCTCTGCCCTACAAAGATAATTACTTTGATCTCATAAACGCAGCTGAGGTTTTTGAACATATTGAGGACGATAAAAAAGCGGCAGAAGAAGTCGCTAGAGTCTTGAAACCCGGTGGATTTTTCTGCATTTCAGTTCCGATGAACATGAAGTATTGGACAAGATTTGATGAAAAAGTAAACCACGTAAGAAGGTATGAGCCAGAGGAAGTTTATAACCTCATCAGTAAAAATGGATTCAAGGTCAAGTGTTTTCTTGTAAATAACCCTTCGAAATCGGCTCTTTATAAGAATTTTGCAAGCAGGTTCCTTTCGCTTTTCCCGAAACTGGCTGTAAATCTTGAAGAGAGATTTTTACTGCCATTTGCAAAACTAGTAGAAGAAATCAGAAAACCGAAGTGGCAGCTGGAGGGTTTTGTAGAAAGACTAAAGGATTCAAGCGGTGTGATAGTAATCTGCCAAAAGATAATAGCACCGACTGTTTGAGAATTTTTCATACTATGATCGTATAATACTAAAATATCTGCTAAAATTATACTTTAAGAACTTAAGATAAGGGTAATGTATAAAAAGAGCCACCGATTGTGATAAGATAATGCCTATGATAAGGCAAAAATGTATAAAATGTAGTGGTACAGAATTTTGGAACGTCCGTAGAGGGAAGAAAAGGTGCAAGAAATGTAGATATGAGTTC
>JAHIVN010000130.1 GCA_018816645.1 Patescibacteria group bacterium
GATAGCAAGGATGAAAAGAAGGAAGACGAAAAGGCTGAAGAGAAAGGTGCTGAGGAAGGAGAGATAGTTGATGAGGGAGATAAGGGAAAAGATAAAAAATAGTGACAATTAAACGAGATGCCGGAAAATAAGGAAACTCGCATAGAGTTCACGAGCTAGCTGAAAAGCGCTTTTGGGTGCGTTAGGTTAGGTTTCTCGTATGGCAAATGCAAGTGTTGTATCAAGTTAGAAATCAACCTAACAGTAATCATGGAGCCGATCATATTTGACAGCTTTGATAATTTTGCAGATAATATTTAAAATATAGTTAAAATTTACTGATTTAAAATTAACTGCCCATGGAGTTTACTGTATTACTGAATTTTGTCACTGCGCTGGCTCTGGGAGCTTTGGTAGGCATTGAAAGGCAAAGAGATCAGAAAACTGGAGGTTTTGCAGGGGTTCGAACTTTTACGTTGATTTCATTCCTTGGTGCGCTAAGTGCTTTCATTTTCAAGGATTTCCAATATACTCTGATCTTACCTTTAGTTTTCGGAGCAGTCGTTGTTTTAGTTGTATCGTCATATATAGTTTCTGCTATGAAAGGATATATGGGGATCACAGCCGAGGTTTCATCATTCGTTACTTTTTTCCTTGGGTTTCTGGTCATGTTTGACCAGTACAAAAATTATGCACTTGTCTTTGCTGTTTTGATAACGATTTTACTATCATTCAAAAATGTTCTCCATAAGTTTATAGAAGGAGCAAAGGTCGTTGAATGGAACGATACTTTAAAATTTGCCTTAATCGCTTTTGTCATTCTTCCACTGCTTCCCGAGAAACTAACACTTTCTGTATTTCATGAACCTTTTGAGGAACTTAACTTGATTTATCCCAGGGAAGCCTGGCTTTTGGTAGTTTTTGTAGGTGCTATAAGTTTTGTTGGTTATTTCCTTGTTAAATTCATGGGTTCGAGAAAAGGAACAAATATGATTGGGGCACTCGGAGGAATTGTGTCGAGCACTGCAGTGACCCAAAGCATGGCTGCTCATAGTAAGTCTAGTGTAGGTAATAGATTAGCAAACCAGCGGCCGCTTATAACTGCTACAATTCTTGCGACGATTGTATCGTTCATCCGGATTGGAGTAATCAGTGTTACCATAAATCAAGACTTATACATAATTCTTATCCCTATTGCTGTGCTGGTTACGATAGGCCTAGTCTTTTTCCTTATCTATTCCCGTGATGAGACTGGATCCGGCGCGAAGATCAAGCTCGAGAGTCCTCTGAAGCTTAAACCTGCGCTCATCCTGGGATTTCTTTACCTGCTTCTTACCTTTGTTTCAAAACTTTCATTTGCATTAAAACTTGGTAAGTCCGGCATAATTATAACATCAATTATTACAGGGTTTTTTGACATTGACCCTGTTATTCTGACTGTAAGCAGTTTGTCTGTCATGGGTGACATAAGTTCTACTGACGCAATATGTGCAATTCTTCTTGCCTTAGCCTCTAATCAGCTGACTAAAAGCTTTATTGCATTCTCGACAGGCTCGAAACAGTACGGAGCTAAAGTTGCTAGAATTTTTCTTATTGTGCTTATTTTGATACTTGCCTTTGTCTTATATCTCAAATCCATTTAAGTATAGATTTCATTTAGTTTTATCTTGTTGCAAGCATATATTTAGTGCCTCTTCCGTGTCCTTCGACTCTAAGCAATCCTTTTTTCACAAGCTGTGTTAGATCCCTATATGCAGTCATTGTAGAAACATCTAGTATTTCAACGTACTCTTCTCTTTTTACTAGAGGTATGTTTTGTAAATACCGAAGTATTTTTAATTGCCTTTTGTTTAGCTCAAGAAACGGTTGTTTATTATTTTCACGTATTTCAGTTAGAAGTTTCCCTACATTCTCCCCTACCGTTTTCGCTTCACCTGAGAATGATCTGGTGAAAACTTCAATCCAGGATGTGACATCGTCGTTAGTTGAGATGGCTTCCTTCCAAGCTTCAAAATACTCTTTTTCAAATAGTGCAAAGTTTTTGGTTAACGGAATCAAACCATCTATATAAATCCCGCCTTTGAAGAACAAATACTTGCAGGTAGCTAGAATAGTTATCTTATTGCCGAAGACAAAAGGAGCAATTCGAATAAGTCTAAATAAAACAACTGGGATTGTAATGAGGGGATGAACTTGATTCTGCTTGCTTGCAAACCACTCAATAATTTTTAAAGCTTGCGACTGCACTTCAACAGACGGAATATCCTTATCAGTAAATTGCAGCCAGTTATCGTCCTGTTCGTTGATTTGTTCACCACCGCTTCTGAACTTTGAATCCCATTCTTCTGCGATGCCGGTGATCAAGATTTTGTTCAAGTGTAGAAGTATATTAGCTTGAATAGGATAATAAGCGGACTGTGTAGCTAGAATGTACTCAATGGCGTTACGAAAATTAGTTAAGTACAGTCCTTTGTAATCTTCTATGCCAAGAGTTTTTCCAGAAGCTATCTTTCCAGCTGTTTTCAGGCTCAAATTTAATTCCAGCATATTTCCAAGGTGGAAGATATCCTCTGAATTTGCTCCTAGTCTTGCCTTTTGAATAATAGCCTCTGGAAGATTTTTGTTCTCAATACCCTTTTTCTCAATCTCAAATTTTACAATTGAATTCAATATGTTGTTGGTAATTCTAAAAGTAGGATCTGCCATGATAAATATTTAAAAATTAAGATATAAGTGAGCCGAGCACGGGACTCACCTGTCCGCTGACCTATTCATTATGAATCTTCGGCGGAAACCCATAACCTACGGTTTACCTGCCTGCGTGCCAAAGGCAAAGAGCCGACTGTGAGACTTGAACTCACGACCTATCCCTTACGAAGGGATTGCTCTGCCACTGAGCTAAGTCGGCACTTTGGCAGGTACGGCGATACTGTTGCTCTATCGTTAAGCTATCTCGGCGTAGTAGTTAATATAAAAAGTATATGAATTCTTCTGATAGAGTGCTTTAGTTTTGTAAAAAGATGTAGATTCCGTTATAAAAGGAATAATAATTATTTTGTGTCATTTATGGCAGATAAAATACCCGATAGCGAGATAACTCTAAAGATCGTTTTGCAAGCTATCCTGGAGTGTTTCTACCAAGCACATTTCAAGGATACCGATCTTCTCGAAAGTGAGAAGGCGACGAGAGCTTACTGTGTAAGGGTTGTTTGAAAGGCTTTCAAGGAAACAGAAGCTGATTTCGAAAACCCTACAAACGAAGGTCTTCCAAAAGAAAAGCGATGGTTGCTCTTGCCGACTTTTCTAAAGCCTTCAGGAACAAAGAAGTCATAGACGAGCATTTTGCTAAAATCAAGATACTGCTTGATAAGCTCGAATAATTTCTAGATTGTAAATGAGCATGTATGAGCGAGGTACCTGCCTGCCGGTAGGCACGGCGAGAATCGAATATTATTTTCACAAGAACTTAATTTTTAATAAAAGCGGAATACGGGAATTGAACCCGTGACGCCACCTTGGGAAGGTGAAGTTTTACCACTAAACTAATTCCGCACCACACAAAGGAATTCAACCTGTTACGGGAATGATACATTATTTAGGAGTAATTATCAACATAATATGTTATAATAATTATTATAGGACATTAATAAATGGAAAATCCTAGAGAAATAGCATTGGTTACGGTTGAACAACTTCTTCTAAGTCCTGCTTGTGGTGAGGCTGATAGAAATTGGGCCTCTTTTTTATTGTCTACTCAAGTTTTGCCAGTTCAAGATTATTCTGTTATGAGTCCTGATTCAAGACAGGTCTTATTTGCTAGAGGTATTGCGAAAATGTATCCTGGAGAAAAGACTATACTTATATTAGATGGTCCATTAGCTGGTTTTATCTGTTGTGATTTGACAATAAGTGACCATAGAAAATTATTATTCGAGCATAATTTAACACGCCAGTTTCCCGGAAAGCTTGGAGTTATCCTTAAGTATACAGAATACCTACGACACGGTATTACTTGCAATTCGTCCTATTCGTTGCATTTCTAGTATTGGGTTAGGTGAGTTTGATGACAGAGCGATAAGACGATTAACTGATAAGTCAATTTACGATTGGGCTCGACTTGGCGAGATCTGGTTTCCAAGAATGTTTACTGCAATTTTAGATTCAATGAGGATCTCACTTGATAGAGATACTTTTTTTGCAAATGTAAATAGATTTGCTCTGATGTATCCACTTAGCACAGAAGGTTGATCCACCGAAATGTATTTGCAGTAATATACTGCTTAAGGATATGATATTTGATTGACGCAGTAATTTTTCTATGATATTGTTTCAAGGCAAAATGCTAAGAAATGAGCAAAAAGAATGTCATAATAAAAGTAAATAATCTCAAAAAATCTTATAACGGTTTTCAGGCTGTTAAGGGAGTCACCTTTGAAGTATTCGAAAATGAGATTTTTGGTATTCTTGGCCCAAACGGAGCAGGTAAAACTACTACTGTCGAAATGATGGAAGGTATTCGAAGAATTGATTCTGGTGATATAGAGATTGATAACATAGATATAGACAAATATCCCGCAAGAGCAAAGCACATACTAGGAATTCAGCTCCAGGAAGCTGATTATTTCGATCATCTTAATCTAAAGGAACTTATTGAGCTATTCGGCGAATTTTATGGAAACAAATCAGATGCAACGACGCTTCTGAAAAGGGTTGAACTTGAATCCAAATGGAAATCGATGATAAAACAGCTCTCTGGTGGTCAGAAACAGAGATTATCGATACTACTGACTCTTGTAAGCAATCCAAAGATTCTCTTTCTCGATGAACCTACAACTGGTCTTGATCCTCAAGCTAGAAGGTTGATGTGGGATTTTATAAGAGAACTTCGCGATGAAGGGAAAACGATCATTCTGACTACACACTATATGGAGGAAGCGGAATTGTTATGCGATAGAATAGCTATCATGGACAATGGAGAGATATTAAAGCTTGGTGCCCCAAATGATCTAATTGATGATTTGTTGAAAAAAGGTTTTAAAAAAGAAGTAGTTCAAAAGGCTGCAAATCTGGAAGATGTCTTTTTGGATTTGACGGGAAAGAGGTTGAGAGATAAGTAGTAAGGTGACTTGATAATGTATCGCCATAAGCGATCCGCCTTTGGCGGAATTAGGTAATTGAGTAATAATTTGAAAACAAAACTGTACCATGATTTCGAGAACTAGCCTAAAACTGACAATAGCAACGATAAAAATGTATATGAGGGATAAGAGAGCTCTTATGTTTACACTGCTTATTCCCATCATCACGATGTCGATCTTTGGGATTCTAGATTTCTCCAGTAGTGGAAACCTGAAACTTGGTATAGTAATGACAGGAAACAGCAATGAAGAATTGAAATCCACCGTTGATGAGCTCAAGAAAAGTGGAAATTTCGAAACATTCGAGGGAACTTACGATGAAGAAATGAAAGCTTTGGAGGAAGACGAGCGTGATATGATACTGGCTTTTGAACTAAAGTTTCCTTCTGAAGAAGATGTTACAGAATATGTGAAATTTTTGCCTGCAAATCTAGACATTCTCAATACTAAATGCAACAAAGATATCTCAGTAAAGAAAAATCTGGATTGTATTGTTTCAGAATATATTCAGAGCAGCACTAAAGTTGAAGTCAAGGCGCTTATAAATACCTCATCAAGCCAGACCGCGGAATTTGCACTTCTCGCTATCCAGCAGCAATTTACCCAAATTTCCCTGCAGAAAGCGAAAGTGTCTCCCCTCTTCGAAGTAACAAAGGAAGAAGTAAATGTAAATAGGCTGACACAGTTGGATTTCATTCTTCCGGGAATGATTGGGTTGACTATTATGCAGGCTGGACTATTTGGTGTTGCTGGAACTATAGTTTCCTACAAAGAAAAAGGCATCCTGAAAAGACTTTTTGCTACTCCATTGAATAAGTTTGATTTTCTTTTTTCAAATGTTATAACAAGGATACTAGTCGGTCTTCTGCAGGTTCTTGTACTTTTTGCGTACCCCAAGTTTGCCAACTGGGCTATATCTACCTTGAGGGATATTCCTATGGAGAATTCCCAGTTTTACTTTACAATTGTTGGGAACTTCGGGGAACTTCTGGCCTTTGCCTTTATCGGGAATGTTGTATTTATCTGCTTTGGTTTTGCTGTATCCAGCTTCGCAAAAACGTTTGATCAGGTTCAGCCGATTATTATGCTGATTCAGTTCCCCATGATGTTCTTGTCTGGGGTATTCTTTCCTAAGGAAGCCCTGCCAAATCTTGTACAGAAAGTAGCTGATTATTTCCCTCTTACATTTCTCGCTGACGGCCTTCGGCTTATCATGAACCAGGGCAAGACTATGTTTGAAACAGGACCCGAACTGATAGGGCTTGTCATCTGGGGTGTTGTGATTTTCCTCGTGGCACTCAAGCTTTATAAGTGGGACTAGAACCAACTGTTAGCTCACAACTGATAACTCAAACTTGAATATTCAATTTATGAATCCGGTTTATTGTCGAGTTTGCTTATTCGTTTGTTATTAAAGGGGTTTTTAGTGATTTTGCATTCGTGAGTCGCATTCTATAAAATAATAGAATGAGGACTTTACTGCTGACAATAATTATTTCAATCTCTCTGTTTGCTGTTTCTCTTTTTGTTATCCGATTCTCTGTTTCTGCTCTTTCGTGGGAACAGATTAATGAATATGGTTTTGATGGAGACATAAATAGCGGAACATATGATCTGGTAGAGTATCAGGGTAAGCTTTACGCTTCATCCAATAATGGTGCTACATATGCAGAAATATGGTCTTATGACGGAAGTACCTGGTCTCAAGTAAATCAAGATGGTTTTGACAGCGAAGCCGATCCAAATGAGGGGGTTTTTGCCATGGAGGTCTATGCTGGGAAACTATTCGCTGGAACGAGGAATTCTGCATCTGGTGCTGAGGTCTGGTCATATGATGGTTCTACTTGGACTAGGAATAGCGATGGAGGATTTGGAGATCCGAATAACACTCAGATAAATGGAATGACTGTATATGATGGAGAACTAATTGTCGGAACAGTAAATACTTCGAGTGGTACTCAGCTTTGGAGCTATGACGGTTCTGTCTGGAGCCAGATAAATATCGACGGATTTGGTGATGTCTCTAATATGGAAACTGTAGGCTTGACAGAATTTGATGGAAATCTATATGCAGGAACTACAAATTTTTCTGGTGCTGATGTATGGAAATACGATGGATCTTATTGGCAATTGTCTGGTCCTGCTTCGGGAGGTGAGATTGTAAGTTCGTTTCTAGTAAATGATGAAAAGTTGTATGCAGGTATTACAAATATGAATACCGGAGCAGAAATCTGGGTGTATGATCTGGGGGCTTGGACTCAGATTAATGATGATGGATTTGGCGATCCATTTGGATGGTTTGTTTATGGTATTGTAGAGTTAAACGGGAAAATATATGTAGCTGCAGATA
This sequence comes from Patescibacteria group bacterium, assembly GCA_018816645.1. GTDB lineage: Bacteria > Patescibacteriota > Dojkabacteria > JAHIVN01 > JAHIVN01 > JAHIVN01. The sequence goes on from JAHIVN010000130.1 coordinate 7,468, forward strand.
ATATTTTATGTTGGGGCGAAATTTGGGCATTTGATGGTAGTGACTGGACAGAAATTGTTTCTGATGGATTTGGCGGCAACAATTTTGCAGTAAGTATGACAACATATCAAGGCAATGTTATCGTTGGTGCCGAAAATACTGGTTTTGGAGGTCTTGGAGCCGGAGTTTGGTCATCTTATTATGAGGCTGATTTGCAACTAGAAGCTACGCACAGTTTGGAAGAGGACCGTATAGTATATGACTTCACAGTTACAAATAACGGACCCGACTTTGCAGGAGATATAATTGTTACCCTTTCCGGGGGATATGACATTGATTTGCTATTTTATACTCAAAGTGATTGGAACTGCTCAGAAGTCGATGAGAATATAGTTTGTACTCTTGATGTGCTAGATAATACAGAATCCTCCTCACTTGTGCTTCATACTACGCCTCCGATTGAGGTGGGCAATTATGAAATAACATTATCAGTAACTTCTGATGCACTTGATCAGGAGCAAGATGATAACAGCTATTCATTTTCACTTGAAATAGAAGAGTTGTCAGAAACGGGTTCAATTATTAATCTTTGTATGATTTCAGGCTTGTTCTTAACGATGTTCGTTCCTTTGAAGAAGTTGAGTCAAAAAGCACTACCCCTTCTAGATATCAGAGCTTTCAATGTGTGTTTGCTGTCAATAAATGATATTATTCCCTAGGCGATACTTTAATTAAACATTATCACGATTTGTGATCAGAGAAATCGAAGCTAAGTCGATTTTCAGAAGAAATCGTAAACATATAGACGACTGGTTCTGCGGGTCTTATGGCTTAGCTCCCTACTACGGGTGTCAGCATGCCTGCGTATATTGTGACGGCCGTTATGAGAAGTATGGTTTTGAAGGTGAATTCGGTAAAGACGTTAGTGTTAAGAAAAACACTATAGAATTGCTAAAAAAAGAAATACGGCTTGTAAAGGAACCCGGTTATGTGTTTATTGGCAGCGGAATAACAGATGCTTATCAGCCAATTGAAAAGAAATATCATCTAACCAGAAAGTCGATTCAAATTATCGCAGATCATCCCCTTCTCTCTTTGCATATTCTCACAAAATCAGCTCTTGTAGATGAAGATCTGGATCTGATAGCTTCTATAGCGTCTTCAAAGAATAAAAAAGCCATCATTTCTTTCAGCATTGCCTTTGATAATGATACCAATCGCAAAAAATTTGAACCTAGAACTGCACCAATTGAAGAACGCTGGGAAATTCTGGCTGAAGCACGAAAGATGGGTATAAATACGGGAGTTTATCTCATTCCGTCTATTCCGTTTATTTCTGACAGCGAAGAAGAGTTGAGAGGAATTTACGAAAAATGCTTAGAGTATAAAGTGGATTTTGTACTCTCAGGAGGTATGACACTTAAGATTGGACGCCAGAAAGAATTCTATCTAAATTTCATTAAGCAGAAATTCCCAGATCTTTATGAGCTGACTGTTAAACTTTACTCAAATGCAGATCACTACGGCTCGCCCGTCTGGAATTATGCAAATAAACTCAATGCTCTATTCAATAGACTAACACACGAATGCAAACTGAGAGTTCGTATACCTCAGGATTTATTGAAGAATGTGATCCCGAATTACTACGAAGTAGCGCTGATGCTTGCACACTTAGGAGAGTATCTGAAACAAAGCGGCTTGAATAGGAAAGCATATGTATATGCAGGGTATTCTTTGCAGAAATGGGTTTACGAAGCAAAGAAAGGAAAGACTAGAAGAAAAGACTTTAACTATAAAGTTATCGAGAAAGCATTTGAAGGAGAGGTGCTGAGCGGCAACATTAAAAGGCTTCCTTCAATTGGTGATACAATTTATAAAATGCTTGTTGAGTTTATAAGAACGGGGAGTATTGAATATTATGATCAAGTAGTATCATACAAGTAAAGAAAATTAATCAGTTTGAGCAGGGAATTCCGGTCTGAGGGAATCTCCTAAGCTCTAGACTAGCAAGTTAAGTAAAAGTTCTTTAACGAATCAATAACTTTTTGTGACAATTGATCGTCACTATTATTCCATCTCCATTCACATTAATTAGGTGTTCGGGTTCTAATGCGAACTCAGATAATCTTCTGTCAGAGTAGGGGCTGAACATGTAGTTGGCCACTAGAAGATTCGATATAGGTCTGAAATCAATAATCTGGAAAGTAA
>JAHIVN010000011.1 GCA_018816645.1 Patescibacteria group bacterium
GATATGTTTAAACTTCACTTAAAAGAATCTGAATTCAGATGGAATCACAGAGGAGAAATTTATGATATACTATTAAAAGAAGTACGAAAAAATCCGCTCTAAAGTTGTCTAGACCCTATAATTATTATATCACACTATGGGCTCAGGTTCCATTTTGGTATTAATAATCGGGCCTCCGAAGAGGCCCTAGAAAGACTAATACCTATTTACCTCTAAATGGAAAAGTCCTTCTGTTAAATTATAGCATCTTAAGAGTGATTTGCAATCACAGAACTCAAATATACAAGTTCCCAAATCTCTTTTAGCTAGGCTAAATGTTGTTCTTGTTCTATTATGTTTTTTTCTGTATATTAATGATGTTAATCTATCAATTCTAAAGCGATATGGACAATCAGTCACAAGTTCAACCTCAAACAATTCAATCACCGCCTGAGCACGAATCTATCAATGAACCCACCCCTACAGTTGAGAAAAAAAAAGCACCATATATGCTAATATTTATTCTATTTTCACTACTTTTGCTTTGCGTAATACTAATAATTGCATACTTACGAGATAGAGAGAAAAATATAGCCAGACCTCCCACTACCATTTCTTCCACTACAAGTTCCAGTACATTGACAACGACTTCAACTGGAACAGCCGACAACTATGACGGGTGGAAAACATATAACAACGAAATCTACAAATACAGCTTAAAATATCCTTCCGATTGGAAATTAACTGAATCAAAAGAAGTCACCTGTGATGAGGAAGTAGATGGATGCTATGAACGTCAAAAGGGATCTTTAGTTACCTTTGATATTCCAGATAGCGGAAGCAGTTTCGTAATTGACTATGGCACAGAGGACTGGGGAATTATGTATGACTTTTGGCTATTTAATGACAACAGCTATGATGAAGAGGCGATAACACTATTTGGGAAAGAAGGTAATAAAGCTCTGATTTATTGTGATTGGACTCAAAATGATGATGAAAACAATCAGAATGATTTTTGCCTAAAAGGCAAAGAAAATACAGCCTCGACTAGAATATCTTATGTTATCTATTATTATCAACTGAAGGAATTGAATCAGGATGACTGTCAGAAGTGCTACAATAAATTTGAAAACCTGAAAGATCCAAATGGACTGAACATGAAAATCGAAGGATTCTTTTCAGAGCGAGAATATTCAGAAGAACAGGAAAAAATGTTTGATTTAATAACAGAATCAATCAGCTATAAATAAAAAGCATCATTAGAAATTTAAAAGTCAGAAATTCCGCATCTTGATTTGAAAACTCCTAATTGTCGATTACTAATCACCCAGATACTTATTTGTCTCTCTTTACTTCGTCATCATCTTTTTAAATAAAGGAACCGCGACAAAAAGCATCACTGTCCCGAAAACAAGTAGAATGATGATATCGGATGTCAGATCACCTATCCCCGCACCTAGAGTAATAACCTTTCTCAGAGAATCGATCGAGTAGGTAAGCGGAAGAATCTTTGAAATCGCCTGTGCAAAAGGCGGCATTTGTTCTACAGGGAAAAAGATTCCGGATAGAAACATCATAGGAAACATGATTGTCGAGATAAGCATAGTTGCGGCTTCCTGATCCGGAGCTAGTGAAGTGAGAGCTATGCCTAGTCCGGTAATGCTGTAGACTCCAATAAACAGCAAAAAGAATACAAGCAGAATACTTCCGTTTATAGTCACTCCAAATAGAAATATCGAAAGTAGAAGAATCACAGTTGCCTGTATGATGCCACGAATGATCTGAGCCAAAGTTTTACCGATAATGATGGACATGGTTGAAATCGGAGCAGCAAGAAGTCCGTCAAGAGTACCGCTTTCTCTTTCAAATGAAATAGCCCGGGGCAGACCGGTCATGATACCCATAAGTACCACCATCATCATCGTTCCCGGAGCCACAAACTGGAAATAGTTTGTCTCGCCGCCAAGCAAACTTTTTGTTTTTGTGATATAAGGTTTTACTATTGAAAGAGGGTTGGCTGAATTCTCCTGACCGCTCGCTTGAGAGATTTCGGAAACATTTTTTACAGCAACAGAAAACGATACCTGATCAACAATCTGATTGAAAACGCCAGTAAGAACTGACGATATCTGTGGGTTTGTATCGTCTTGAAATATGATTACTTCCCCTTGCTTTCCACTCATCAAATCTTCGTTAAATTCTTTAGAGATGATAAGTCCTCCATCGATCTTTCCTTCCTTCACCTGACTTTCAATTTCAGCTTCAGAGTCGAACTTCTTAATCTCAAAAAAGCTCTTCTCATCGTTTAGAGTGTTTATCGAATTCACTATCAGATCAGACGATGGAGAGGGTTCCTCAACAACTAAACCTATCGGAATATTTTTCACACCGCTTTCGCTAGGATAAATAGATCCTGTCATGATCATCATAAAAAACGGCATGATGATGGTCATCACAAGCCGTATCTTCGATCTGGTAAATTCCAGCATATCCTTGTAACCGATATAAATGGCATTTTTTATTACCTGCATCATTAAGTTCAATTAATAAGTAATTTTGATAGTTAATTAAAGTTATCTTATTCTTGATGATATCTTCCTAAATCCATGACCTGGGCCTGCTGCCGGCATTTTCTGCTCCTTCTCAGTTGCTTTATCTCGGAACTCACGGCCTGTCAAATCGATAAATACATCCTCCAAAGTAGGCTCAGAAGTGTGCATACGAAGAATTCCTACATTACAATCTTGTATAGCATCTATCAATTTGTTAACTTCTGTTCCGTTACCATAGCTGATTGATATGCGATTGTCGCCGAGTTGCTTCACACTGACCTTTGGAAGTTTCGCAAGCTTATCAAGCATACAAGCAGGGACTTCAGACACTTTGAACTCAACCCCTGTGCCTCTTTTGTCTGCAAGAGAATTCTTCAGGTTTTCAGGAGTATCCAGGGCAATGATCTTTCCGTGATCTATAATACCGACACGATCACTCAACCGTTCGGCTTCCTGCATGATATGCGTTGTGAGAATGATAGTTTTCCCTTTCTTATTTAATTCCAAAATAAATTCTCTGACTTGTCTGGTACTCTGAGGATCAAGTCCTAAAGTCGGTTCGTCCATAAATATGATGTCCGGATCGGTTACGAGAGCACGGATGACATTTATTCTTTGCTTCATCCCTGTGGAGTAGGTCCCTATTTTGTGGTCTCTCCATTCCCACATCCCGATCATTTTCAGTAATTTATCTGTACGCTCTTCAAGAATGTCCTGAGGAACTTTGTACAGCTTCCCAAAAAACAAGAGATTTTCGCGGGCTGAAAGATAATCATACATGATCAGCTTCTCAGCAACCAGACCAACCATTTTCTTTAGCTGATCAACGTCTTTCTTCGGATTCAAACCGTTAATAGTGAAGGATCCTGACGTTGGAGCAGTAAGTGTTGTCAGCATTCGAAGTGTTGTTGACTTTCCGGCACCGTTTGGACCAAGAAAGCCAAAGATTTCACCCTTTTGTACCTCAAAGGAAATGTTATCTACCGCTGCAAGATCACCGAACTTTTTGGTAAGATTTTTAACAGAAATTATTGATTTACTCATCAAAAGAAGCTAATAATTTAAAGTTTATTTATAATCCGTTTGTTTCACCTTTTTATCCAGTGACTTTTCGAGAGCCTCCAAAATCGACAGCAGATCAGTTTTCTTATCATCATCTATGCAGCTAAGGATAAATCCGAATTTTTCTTTCATTTTCCGAAATGCTTTTCTTTTCATTCTGCGTCCCTTTGCAGACAACTTCACATGAACTATTCTCCTGTCCTCCTTACTAGGAACTCGTTCGACATATCCCTCGCGAACAAGAATATCTACCTGCTGAGACATAGCGGATGTTCGTACAACGAAGAACTTTGCAAGATCTGACATCCTTAGATGCTTATGTTCTGCTATAATCATCAGTATTCTAGCCTGAAGAATAGATAGTTCCTCCGGCCCACCTTCACACTTTTGTATTGCCTGTAATTTCCGTATCAGATTGAACGTAGAAAATATGATTTTCTCACCGATCAGATTTACACTCTTCATATTACTTAAGCCACTTAACTATTAAGAGACTTAGGGATCATACTGATTCAAAACACCAATGTCAAGTGATTATTTAAAACGATGAGGATATCCACTATGCAGGGGCAAGAATTTGCTATTCTATATCAAATAGCTCGAATTTATCTATTGATTTCATTGGTACTATATAACCAGAAGTCTCTAGTCTATATAATGATTTAACTCCGTTATCACACCCCTGCTGAAAGCTTCCTCTGGCAGGTTTATCTTTGTCTCTTTTCCTGTCTCTAGATATTTGTATACATAACTCACAAGTTTCAGACTGGTAAGATCCGAAAAGCTGTGCGGAATTGAACAATCAGTTCCCCCACCGAAAGATTCTGTTTTTGCAAAAATTACTTCATTATCAGATAAAGGAATAGGATAAACTTCTCCCCCATCAAAAAGCTCTTTCTCATCCTTTTCAAAATCATAAATATAACTATGCCCAAAGCCGAGACCTTCAACAAAAACCCCCCAGCAATATAGTTTATTCTCGCTGTAAACTAGATCATAACCTCCAGTAAAAGGATAGCTAACTGTTGAGTTTTCAACATAAGCACTAGGAAAAGCATTTTGCAGCTTCGTTGATTTTTGAGTTTCAATATCTCTCACAAACACCCCACGCTTGTCATCATCGACCATACCTGCTTGATCGTAAGCCACATAAAGAATTTCACCATTTGTTTTCCAGACTGGAAAAGTTGCATTGTGGATCGTGTCAAGTAGTTTTCCTTCCAGATCAAGAACATAAACATTGAAATCCATACCGGATCTAGAAATAGTACTCATATGAAGAAGGTTTTCACCATCCGGGGAAAACCTCAACCGTGAATTATCGTATAGCATTATCCCCCTGCCATAAGATTCTTCGTTCCATTCTTTCAATATCTCTTCCTGATCGTCCTTGACATAATAAATAACATACTTAGACGGTCCTTCGGATCTCGTATAGGCATACTCATTTCCGTCTATAAAAGATACCTGATCTATGCAATTGACATCATTTGTCTTTTTCAGATTTGTAGTCTTTGTACTGTTTATGTCTAAAGTGCTTATCTCACAGTTAAATAAATCCTCTTCATACCTGCAAGTGAAATATCCCAGCAGATTTTCTGATATCAACTGAACACTCATCATTGATTCCACCTCAGGATAAGCTGTCAGTTTTTTACTATTCTTTCCATTTTTATCGGCAATGTAAATATTCCCATTCAATACGTAGATAATTTTACCTTTGAGCTCAGAAGGCACAGGAGTAGTTGAAGTAGAACTTGCCAGACTTGAGGTTGCCGAAGATGAACTCGTCGTATCTGATCCGCTATCATCCTTTGCTCGGAAAGATACTGGGCATGAATCGCTACGTACTCTTCTTCTGTTTTATCCTTTCCTCTGTCTACTTCGTCACTAATTGTTGAGGGTGATCTTTTCAACCTCCTTGCAATTTGGCGAATAGACTTCTTCTTTGCTCTCATTATTGCTATCTTATCCCGCTCCCAGGACTGTAGTTTTTTATGTTTTTTCATTATCCGAATTATGCCTAATTTAAGCTTAGGTGTTCGGATTCTATTGCGAACTTAGAACATTGACCACTATGGGTCACAAATGGTAAAATTGATAAGGTTATTTATTTGATATATATACTATGGAGACACGACAAACCCCTGTAGAAATTCTAAGTGCACAGCTCGATTATAATGCAGCTAGGTTACAAACAAATGTAAAGGAAGCAGCAGTTGACTTCCATAATGTTACAATTTTTCCCATTGATCGATGGGAATTCGCTATGTACTGTAACTATCCTGGTGGGTTACCCACCTGGCTTCCCTGTACAATAGTTGGAAGTTGCTTTGCCAATGGAGCAAGAAGAACTCTTGTCGCTCATTATCACAATCCAGTATTAGGAGAAATTGATCTATCTGATTTTGGAGATAGTGCAGCATCTATAGGGAAGGCACTGTCGCAAAAACTAAGTGATATTTCGTCGGTAGATGATAATGGAATTCGCAGGAACGAACACAGGGCTCCATATAGAAAACAGCCAGAACCCTGATTTACTTTATTAAATTCTTACTTTTGCCGGAGCGGGTTTGCAACCCGGTCCGAAACATTAAATTCTATACCTGCTTACCCTTTTTGAATGTAACTCTTCATACTTCTCGTAATAGCCGCTAAAGGCTTTAACCCGAACTTCATTTTGCTTTTCACAAATAAATCTGAACAAACACAACCATTTCTTATAATTTACTGTTGTAGGCTTACTTCTTAGGTCTAAGCCAATAGATTTACTCAAACGCTTCAACTGTTTGTAGGTGAATACAATTTCAAGAGACTTGCCGACATTACTTTTCCACTGATTGAATACATAAGTAATGAAATCTCTATATATCAAGTATTCTATCTTATTAATATCCGGCAACAATTTTCTCTTGAACTGCACTAAAACAACATCAACAGACGGATTTGGTTTGAAATCTGATCTTTTGAAATTATACAAAACTCGAGTTTTCCAAAACGGAGCAAGCAGTAAAGATATCTGGGTTGACTTCATTCTTCCCATAAACCGCTGTGCACTTTCCTTCTGCATAAACAGGTAAGCATCCGTCGGAGAATTGTTCCCCATTAAAAGCTTTCTCACAATATCCGCCGTATAGTTAAACGGTATATTCGAAAAGCATTTATATGGCTGATCGGGCAGGGGATAGTCGATAAAATCACCAGCTACTAGTTTTAGATTTTTGTAATTCTTCAATCTTCGATCAATTCGATCATACAGCTTTCTATCTTTTTCGATTGCAATCACTTTCCCAGCTTTTTTGCACAGCTGTTCGGTAATAGTTCCCTTGCCTGCTCCAATTTCCAGAACTGTATCTGTCCTGTTTATCCCTGCTTCTTTGATAAGGAATTCAACAAGCCCATTTTCTTTTATGAAGTTTTGAGAATGTTTTATGCGTCGCATGATGCCATTCGTCAAATGTAATGTATATGGAGAAATACCTCCAAACGAATAGTATATCAGAAAGCTAACATATTTCGGAAAACTTAAACAGGCGTACGATCTACCAAACGTCTAGAGGTTTGAGTTGTTTGGTAGCAATACTGCAGACATAACTTGTACAATCACTCTTTAACTAGATTCCCAATTATACCAAAAAGAATCGTTTTTAAGCAGGATGTTACTTTAACCTATTTCTTTAAACTTACTGAAATCGAAGCTATTTTTGTTGTAGAATTAATGCTTAATGTCATGATATCTTCCCCTTTCGAAGCACCTACAACTTTACCTTCTCCTGTATCTATCGTGGTTTCAATACTCCAGCCGCTTTTTTCAAGATCATTTTTATACTTTTCTAATGCATCACTATCTACCGATTCGTATACCATTGACCAGCCATACTCACCGCTTGTGTCTCCGGATATTTTTGTTTTCACTGTAAGCGTCCCATATTTAAATTCCGGGACATAGCTTGGCATATCATCCGGCCAGTCTTCACCGGAAGAAACATCTACAGAATTATCTCCATCACTTATGTGAACACTTTCTTCTCCATTAGTGCCTTCTATGTTAACGTTTACATCATCTCCGGTTTCATTCTCGATTGCCTCTTCGACTATTTTCTCTGCCAAATTCTCAGTCACCTCTTTCTTGACAAATCTATTGTACACGAAGTAACCCCCGATTCCGCAACCCAGCAATGCTAGTAAAACGACACCTATGATTACCACTATCGCTATTCCACCTTTTTTCATTTCTAACAATTTAATAATTAATCTATGAGGATAATATATTAAATAAGGGTCTAGACAACTTTAGAGCGGATTTTTTCGTACTTCTTTTAATAGTATATCATAAATTTCTCCTCTGTGATTCCATCTGAATTCAGATTCTTTTAAGTGAAGTTTAAACATATCATCTGTTAGTCCGTTAAATTTTGA
>JAHIVN010000131.1 GCA_018816645.1 Patescibacteria group bacterium
TATAAGTCTACCTTTATATCCGGTTATGATAATATTAACAAGATTTAAAGTAAATACTAAAGATGTTTCTCTTGATGTTGAAACTATTATTAAATAGAAGCTAAGGTCAGATGAGAATACTGGGTATAGGACGAAGTATGTCAAGAAAGCGGATAGTAAATAACGGACAGCTAACAGCAAGTAGAGAAGCGGAGAGGTGCAGTAGTTAAGTAGTGAAATGGTTATCTAGTGAATAGAAGATATTAATTAAAGGATCATAATAAGCCTTTACTCCTGCATTAACCATTGCTCAATTTGCAAAAGCTAGATTGTCTGTGATATGATTCTTCTGCAATTGAATACTTTATCCCGCTAAGCGGGATTTAATAAGTAAAAGCGTCGGAATCAGGAGAATGGGCCTGGTGAATTCTTGAAAGAGAATACGCTGGGAGGTGAAAGTTCAAACAAGTAGCCTTTTCCGGAAGAAGTCCGTAATCTTACTTCAGACCGATATCTGTGGAGTCGGTTAACAAGTTAAATAGAGCAATCTATTTATAAATTGAGGTGGCACCATGCAAAAGCGTCCTCATCTAGATACAGGAAACTGTGTTTAGTTGAGGGCGTTTTTTTAGGTCTGTGGTGAAAGGGTATCATTACGGTCTCCAAAACCGTCGTTCCTAGTTCGAATCTAGGCAGACCTGCCAATTGAGAAATCTGTTATTTTTACTTTATTTTTTATCTTGTTGAAATGAAATTTTTAATATCAAAAAAAGTAAGGAATAAGTTCCCAGATGTTGATGTTGTTCTTTTGCCTGTTAAGGAGATCATAGTTCAGAAGGGGAAAAATGTGCTTATTGAGGATAAGTTGGAATTTAAGATAGAAGAAGTAAGGACGGAAGAGTTCTTTAATAGTAGGATGTTTACTTTGTATAGAGACTTCTATAAAGAGTTGGGATTTGACCCAGAAACTAATATTCCATCTGTAGAAAGGCTTTATCGACGATATCTAGAATCGGGAAAGTTCCCACGGATAAACAATGTTGTTGATGTAACAAATCTAGTGGCCCTGCAAACATTCATCCCACTTGGTGTATTCGATGCAAACTCAATTACTGGGGATATAGTATTAAGATTTAGCGAAGAAGGTGAGGAATTCAAACCTCTGGGTGGGGGTGTAGAGTACCTACCTGCAGGGTTAGTTGTCATGGCAGATAATGAGAAAATATTATCGAGATTTTTCTATAGAGATAGTGTTTATCAGAAGATCGATGAAGCTACAACTTCAGTTTTCATATTAGGTTGTAAAGTAAAAGGAGTAGATACCATAGAAGTGAGGCGAGCTGTTGAGGAAGTCGGAAATAACCTTAAAGGTCTATACGGTGGAGGAATAGGTCATTTTATTGAATCAGAGGTAGTAAATAACCAACCTAGCGTTTCAAATACAACAATAAGAAATTCTGACAGAAAGATGCTAGAAAAAATAACAAAAAAACTTGATTCGTACAAAATCAAGTATAAGGTACTAAATAGTGGTACTGACAGCCTAAACCTAGATGAACAAGTTCGAGCTCTCGGTATGAAGTATCGTGAAGGGCTAGGAACACTGTTGTTTAAAGGGGACGGTAAGAGATACATAGCTTTGCTTCGAAGGGATGACAGAAGTGTTGACAATGTTCGTCTGAAGCAAGTATTAAAGTTGGAAAATGTTGAAATGTGCAGTCCTGATGAAGTTAAGAAGCTTGGGTTTAAAGAAGGACTCTTAACCCCATTTCTGCTTGACGATAAAGTCGAACTCTATGCAGATGATGCAGTCATGTATATGGACCGAGTCATCACTGGTTCTGCTACTAGGAGTGGGGCCATTGAAACTGATAAGGAGAATATCATGAAGTTCCTTGGGAGTCGGAAGTATAAAGTAATTGATGTGACATTTCCAAACCCCCACAGGCAGGATGCAGATAATATCAAAGTAGAAACTGTATTGTCAGGCATTACTCCAAGCGGGAATGCCCTTCACATTGGAAACTACTTTGGAGCAGTGAAGCCGCAAATGGATCTACAAGTATCAGTAAAGAATTCCTTCTACTTCGTGGCAGATCTGCACGCTCTGACAACTGTTCAGGATAAGAAGAAATTGGAAGAAAACATTACAAGTAACATTCTCGATTTCATAGCGCTAGGTCTTGATCCAAACAAAAGTGCGTATTTCCGTCAGTCAGATGTTCCAGCTCACAGTCAGCTTGCAGTTGTCCTGGCAAATTATATTCCTTTTGGCTACTTAAAAAGGATGCATGCCTTTAAGGATAAGCTGGCAAAGGGGGTTTCTGCGGAGACTATTAACATGGGGCTTTTCAACTATCCGATTCTGATGGCTGCGGACATTCTTCTTTATAAGCCGGACGGTGTACCAGTTGGTGAAGACCAGCGGCAGCACGTGGAGCTGGCAAGAGATGTTGCTCAGTCATTTAATAAAGTCTATCCCGACAATTTTTTCCCGCTTCCCGAACCACTAATCAGTAGCGGCCATTCGGGAAAAGTAGTAGGAACTGACGGAGAAAGAAAAATGAGCAAAAGCCTGGGCAATGTGATCGGAATCTTCGATGATGAGAAACTTATCAAAGAACAAATAACGAAGTGTTTTACTGATCCAAATCGGAAACGCGCCTCTGATCCGGGGACGGTCGAAGGTAATCCGGTTTTCATATATCACGATCTGCTGAATGATAATAAAGATGAAGTTAACGACTTGAAGAAGCGATATAGAGAAGGTAAGGTCGGAGATGTCGAGGTGAAGGAGAAACTGGTTAAAGCCCATAAAAGGTGTTTTGAGGAGGCACGAAAGAAGAGAAAAGAAATTGAGGGTAATATTAAACTGGCAAAAGATATTCTTGAGAAAGGTGCTGAGCGGGCAAACGAGTATGCGAACAAAGCATTAGACGAGGTATATGATCTGATTGGTATTGAGAATGAGTTGAGTTTTAGGAAGAGATAAAAAACAGCTAACAGCATATAGCATTAAGTTAGGAATTTTATTATGAACGACAATTCTTACATTCAAAAAATAGTCTGGTGGACAAGATCTCGTTGGCGGGGTTAGATTAGAACGCTTAATTATCAAACATAATCCCGCTTAGAGCCAGAGGCTCATAAAAAGCGGGATTTTTTACTTATTATAATCTTTACATGAAAACTAATAACGGTTACTTTGGTGAATTTGGCGGTATCTATTTACCTCCTGAACTCAAGAATGTTTTACTTGATCTTGCAAAGGAATATGAGAAGTTGAAGAAACAAAGGAAGTTTCAGCACGAATTGAAAGAATTGTATAAAAACTACGCAAACAGGCCTAGCCTGCTTTATTTGGCTGAACGTTTGTCAAAAGAGGTCGGATGTAAGGTCTATTTGAAGCGTGAGGATTTAAATCATACCGGTGCACATAAGATTAACAATGTTGTAGGACAAGGACTATTGGCAAAACATTTAGGCAAAAAGAAAGTAATAGCTGAAACCGGTGCAGGTCAGCATGGCGTTGCTACAGCTACAATTGCTGCTTATTTCGGGATGAACTGTGATGTTTACATGGGTGCAAGAGATATTGAGGCTCAGAAACCGAATGTGTACAGGATGAAAGTGCTTGGTGCAAAAGTTGTTCCTGTGTCACAAGGGCAGGGAACTCTTAAGGATACGATTGATGTTGCAATACAAGGGTACATAAAGGAGGTGGAAATTGCATACTATTTACTAGGCTCTACTGTGGGTCCTCACCCCTATCCTACTATGGTTCGTGACTTTCAAAAAGTCATAGGTGAGGAGATATATGCTCACCTTATGAAAGCGGAGGGAAGATTGCCTACAGCTATCATTGCCTGTGTAGGTGGAGGAAGCAACGCTACAGGAGCATTCTACAAGTTCATTAGCAAAGAGAGTGTAGAATTAGTGGCTGTTGAACCAGCAGGAAAAGGACGTTTATCAGGAAGACATGGTTTAGTACTAGGTACAGGAAAGACCGGTGAGATTCATGGATCTAGAACCCTAGTTATGAAAAACAAAGATGGCATGATAAAGGGATCGTATAGTGCTGCTTCCGGTCTTGATTATCCTGGAGTCAGTCCAGAATTAAGTATGCTGAAGGGGAATGGGAGATTAACGCTGGGTGAGGCAACAGATAAGGAAGCAGTCAATGCTTTTGTGAAACTCTCCCAATTGGAAGGGATCATACCTGCTCTCGAATCGGCTCATGCGGTAGCATATTTATTGAAGAATAGAAGCAAGTACAAGAAGAGCGATGTGGTTGTGATCAATCTTTCGGGACGAGGCGATAAAGATGTAGAGAATGTTTATGAGAAGTTACTTAGAAAGAAATAGGTGAGAAACGAATATTAGTTAAAGTGTTCTGAGTGCTACTCTTTCGTTTAGCGAATTGAGATGTGGTTTAAGGACAGAGCCGGCTAGCATGATGCAAAGTTGGGATTAAGTTTTGGAAACGATGCGGAAGAATTGTTGAACCAGCGATGGTTCCTATGCGACGCTGGTTCTTGTTAGGACCAGTTATTGGGCCAAGAGGTTATAGAGACTAAATTGAGATAGCATGGTGGATTATGGAACTAGCTTTTGAGTTGACATTCGGCTTAATGTCGATCCAACATATACAATTACCTCAATCATGTCAAACATATTAATCATTTTATCCCTCTTGACAAAATGTGAAAATTTGCTTTAATTCTATATTCATAAGGCTTTTTATACATACTGAAATGGCATATAACGATGATCTAAATAATGTGATCGATGATAGTGATAGCGATGACTTCTCCGACTCAAATTTCGGGGGAGACAACTATGACGGTCTAGATGATTTTCAAGACCTAGATAGAGATTTGAAAGACGATGATGATGATGAAGAGCAGGAGTAACAGTTCTTACTTTTTCCCGTTGTCTGAACAAGTTTTGAAATTTTGTGTTACGCTCAAGAAATTAGTATTATAAACTATATTAAAGAAGAAGTATGAGGAAGACTTTGTTGGTGCTTGGTGTAATGATTGTTCTCGGGGGATTGGGCGCAAGCAGGGCAAGAGCTGTAGAGAGGGATATCTATGCTGCAAGAGTTATCAAAGTTGAGGACGTTATCGAACAAGAAGGCCTCAAAACCCAAGAAGTACAAGTAGAAATACTGGAGGGAGATAACAAGGGCAATACCACAAAACTAGTTATTCCTTATGATGAACTCTTTATTCGACAACTGAGGGTTGGAGATAAAGTGAAGATAACAGCATCTTCTATTGATGGAGAAGAGTATTATCAGTTTTTTGATTTTGTAAGGACTCGGAACTATATCTGGTTGTTTGTTTTGTTTCTTGTTCTTACAGTTGCATTTCTTGGTCTAAAGGGGATGAAAACGTTGCTGCCGTCGATACTGTTGGTATTAGGGTTGATAGTTGGTATGATTCCATTTTCCGGCCACCTTGTACAATCTGTGGTTCTTTGTCTAATCATTATTGCCGCCGTATCTTCAGTGACAGCCTGGGTACGAGCGGGGAATAAATTATTAGTCTTTGCGGTTTCTTTTTCGGTAATTCTAAGTCTGGTTGTTGGACTCTTTGTTTTTTTGGGCTTTTCTCAGGCATCATATATAGTTCCTTTTATAGGATCGATAACTACACTTGATGAGTCTTTGTACGATGATATTATCATCGTGATTATCTTGAGTATTCTGTTCATACCTGCAGGAGGTGTTATAAATGCAAGCATTCAAGTAGCAAAGCACATCTGGGAGGAATTCTCTGATAAAGCAAGGACTCCTATTGGTGAGATGCTGAAACAAGGGCTTAAGGTCAGTCAGAAGATATCTTCTGGGGAGTTAAACAACATTATTATAGCCATCTTGGGACTATCACTAGCAGGAATTTTTCTAGTAAAAGAGCAGTATCCAGAGATAGCATTCTGGGATAATGGCTGGGTTGCTCTTCAGGTTGTTTATACAATTTCAAGCGGGATTGCGATTCTATTGATTACTCCAATAACTGTGCTTTCTTCAGCAGCATTCCTGGACTTGATCAAGCATAAATCCAAAGTTGTAGGTGGACAACGCAGATTAAACGTAACTGTAGAGAAGAATAAGAGGCGTTAATCCGTAATCCGTAAAACGTAGTCGTAAGTCGTAGGCCTAATTCTTAATACGTATTCCGCTTGCGTTAAGCTGGAACTATTCGCTTTAAGCGTAGAATTAAAAGTCCCATTTGTGTCTATCTCAATGATAAAGATACTGGTTAATTGGTGCTAAACGTGTTAGAATCAGATTCGACTTAATTTCTGGAAGTAACTTATTATGGGCAGTGTATTACAGACATTTAATAACATTAGCTACAGCAAGGAAAACCTTGAAGATGGCAGGCTGAAGATAAATATTGAAATAGAGAATGAAAGGTTTCAAGTCGTGAAGCAGAAGGTGTATGATAAGCTCGCAAAAGAGGTTACGATTGAAGGATTTCGGCCCGGAAAAGCACCTGA
>JAHIVN010000012.1 GCA_018816645.1 Patescibacteria group bacterium
GATAGGCTTCCAGTTTATCTTATAGAATATATTTGGAGATTTAATAATCGAAAATTGGATATCAATACTAAAGTAAATAAACTGTTAAATTTGGTGGCTAAATTTTGACATTACCCTAAATAATACCCGACGCCTCGAACTGTCATAAGTCCGGCTTTGGGCATACCTTCTTTCATAAGTTTACTCCTTAGACGGTGTATTCTCTTGTTGATAGCCCAAAGTGAAAACTGTTCATTACTCTTATCTTTCCATATGATGTCTGCTATCTCATCGTAACTAAGAATATTATCGTCTTTATCTATAAACTGCTGCAGAATCTCTTTTTCGATTGGCATATAAATTTGATTCAGCTTCTTTCCGAAGTAGGAAATATTTTGTTTTTGAATTTTGAATGGTTTATCTAGAGGAATGCTGAGTTTTTCGATAAATCTTTTTGAGTTTCTCAGCAAGTTTTTATTTATTTCCTGCTTCTCAAGTATCCTTGTAGTTTTAAAATATGGTTGGGACTTTTTATAACCTTTCAGAAATCTCTCAACAAGAAAATCGATGATCGCTTCTTTTTGGCTCCAGCTGTAGTGCCTCAAGAGGGAATTCGACAGAAGCGCTGAAAATATTCCTTCAATCAGCTGCTCTTCCGGCATATCAATTCTTAGGAATACATTGCCTTCGAGCTTTTCTTTTGCGGGATATTGTACAGAAGAGAAACCGCAAAGAGATCCATAGGGAACTGAAAATACGTTTAGGATTATAGTTTTGGTTTTGAATTCTGGGTATAATTCGAAAAGAAACTTGTAGAATTTTTTATCTATTCCTCTCCAATAAAGTTCCAATCTATCTTTATGCCTGGCTATTCTCCTTTCATATTGTGCTAGGTTGATGTTCTTAATTAGAAAGTTCAAGATCCCTTTATCATTTGGGAGTGTATCAATTTGATACTTTTCCACCCTCTTCCAGAAATTTTTACAATTAGAGTATTCGATCTTGGGGAAGCCGATTGCTCTAGGACATTTTAGGAAGTGTTTTGAAGAAGGTATGAAACCATTTTTATGATACAGTCCTTGTACCAGCCACCCACAGCTTTTGTATACCGAATATGCTGTACCAATTTTCTCTATTGAGAAGTTTACTGTTTTTCTCCCCATGTCCATTTCGAGTCAAGATTATTATGTTGTAATTATATACTATAAGACCCCAAAAATGAATGACTAACATAAGATACTGAGTTTTGACAGTTAATAAAAATTTGATATATTTTTTATGGAGAGTTTAAGTAAAGGTCAAATAGTGACATCCGAACAGCTGCTAGTAGCAGGCGAAGGGTCTCAGGTAGAACGCTATAACTGTCTTGTCTCATTGTTCCAAGAATACAGAGTAGTGGCAGAATCTCTTGGTATATGGGCTCGTCTTGTGCCAGTTGATCCAAGGCTAGCAGTCCCAGTGAGTCTAAAGGTTGCTCCTTATCAGATAGACCAGGGAATTTTATATTTAAGTATTAGTATTAAACCCACTGATGCGAAAGATTATCTGAATATTTTTTTAGATGAAGATGGAGATATACGCTTTTGTGCCGCTGGAAGGCATGACCTATTCAGTTTGGCAAATCATCATGAGAGTTTGCTTGGGCAACTTACTGTTAGTGTAGATTCAGAACTTATTCTAGCACCTGATGGATCTTTGATACTAATAGCTAAAATAGCTGCAGGTTTTTTGGAAGATGCTGAGTATAAAACCCACATTATTCAATCGCGCTATGGAAGTGTCGACAGGACTCTTGAGGAAACAGAAGGAGATGTTCCTTTCGATGTAGTTCATCCTGGAAGGAGAGGCATGTTTTGGGAAGGAAAATTAACTGCTAATACTCCCCAGAAAATTCCATCAATTGATGAGATTTTCCAAGCAGCATTTCGAGGACAGGACCTTGTACAGGGTTTAGTTACAATGCAATTTTCTGTTAGTAAAGTTGGTAAAGTTATTTAGCTATCAGATCCTGTTTACGTTAGAATATTGATTATTGGATTGAAATCTGGATGTCTCGACCGGGTATGTTTTCATGCAAGCTCAAGCATCTTTTCAGCCGCTTCTCTTGTCTTTTTGATAAGTTTAATATCAGTCAAACTAGCCACCTTTAAATCAGGTATCCCGGCCTGCTTTGTTCCATATACCTCTCCGGGTCCCCTGCGCTTCAGATCGAACTGTGCCACTTTCAAGCCGTCATTTGTCTTTGAGAAGTATTTCAAACGTTCTGCGGCGCCTAAAGAAGCATTTTCTGATGTGAACAGAAAGCACCAGGACTCCTGCCTAGCCCTTCTGCCGACTCTGCCTCTTAGCTGGTGCAATTGGGCTAGCCCGAAGCGTTCTGCTCCTTCGATTACTATTATATCTGCACCCGGAATGTCCATCCCAACCTCAATAACAGAAGTCGATACTAGTATGTTGGTTTTGCCTTGTTTCATCCGAGTGATTTTATCATTCTTTTCTTCATCAGAGAGTCTTCCATGCAGCAGATCTATCCTTAACTTTGGGAAAATTTGGTTTTCCAATTTGCCGTATTCAGTAATGACTGCTTTTGTCTGAAGCTTCTCTGATTCTTCGATGAGCGGACACAGCCAGAATACTTGAGAATTGTTTTTTTGGATTCTTTCCTCTATCCATCGATAACCGTCAGTTCGTTTGTTGTGTGGAACAAGATGAGTTCTCGTCGGTGTTCTTCCTTTTGGCATTTCATCAATGATCGAGATATCGAGATTCCCAAAAAAAGTCAGAGCGATGCTTCTGGGAATAGGTGTTGCTGTCATAGTGATTTTATGCGGTGCAGTAGCACTAATTTTCTGTGAAACAAGGATTTCACGCTGCTTTACACCGAAGCGGTGCTGTTCATCGACGATTACCAATCCAAGCTTTTCGAAAAGGTCTTTTTTGCGGTGGAGAAGTGCATGGGTGCCTATGATGATATCAAATTTCTGCTTGATCTCGTTACCAGATTTCTTTGTTTCACCGGTTATTAATCGAAGTTTGTACTTACCTTTGAAAAGCTCTTTCATAGTTTCATAATGTTGTTTTGCAAGTATGGCCGTTGGAGCCAAGATAGCAACTTGAAAACCAGACTTGACAACCGGGATGGAAACTGCAGCTGCGACTAATGTTTTGCCGCAGCCAACGTCTCCCTGCAGAAGGCGATTTGCCGGACATGGCTGGGAAAAGTCAGAAATTATATCCCTTATAACACGCTTTTGAGCATTTGTAGGGTTAAATGTGAGTCTCTTCAGGAAATCTTGAATCATGTGTTTTTGAACTTTAATTTGTGGTCCCCTTCTCTTCCTTAAAAGATGCTGTTTTTTCAAAAGTTTTATCTGAATCTTTAGAAGTTCTTCAAAGGCGACGTAAGCACGGGCTGTCTTAAGGGTCATTTTATCCTTTGGATAGTGAACATTCAAAATCGCACTTTTTTTGTCTGTCAACTCGTAACATTCCTGTATGTTTTGTGGAATCAATTTAGAGAGTTCCTCGACAAGATATTGGTGTTTATCTAGTAAAAACTTTATTCTGCTGCGCAGCCATTTGCCTGTTACACCTTCAGTTACGGGATATTGGGGTATTATCTTGCCTAGATGGGTTGTGTCTTTGCCTTTATATGGTTCGTAGACAGGTGAATACAGCTGTGCTTTGTTATGATTTGGGTTGAGCTTACCATTGAGTAAAAAACTTGAACCGATTCTCAGGATTTTCCCTAGAAATGGCTGATTAAACCAAATAACAGATATTTTTCCGCTATTGTCAGAGACCAGAGCTTCGGTGATAACTTTTCTGTATCTGGTCCTGATATTTTTTACATTATCTATGGTTACAAGAACAGTTTTCTTCTCCAAGGGACTGAGATCGGCTATGGTTGAAATCTCGGATGTGTCAGAATAGCTGGTCGGAAAGTAGTAAAGCAGCTCTTGAATAGAGTTTATGCCTAATTTGGCGAGTAATTTGCTGTATTTCGGGCCGATTAACGGCACTTTCTCAACCGAATCAGAGAGCTTCAGCATTTTGATCATTTTAATCAATAATTATAAATCTGTGATTCACAATCAGCAATGTGTATTTTATCTGTCACGATCAGGAAATCTTCGCTTTTTAATTAGCAGATATATGGTAAAAACGCCTGCTCCAAGCAGGTTCATAATGAGATCGAGCTGGGTATCATATCCGGAGCCGATGTGGTGTGACCCGAGCAGGGTGTCTGAGAAATACTCAATAATTTCATTTAAAACCCCAAAGGCGATTGTCGTTGAGAGAACTAATAGTTCAAAGACATGGTTCACAGTGATTTTTTTGTTTATTTTTAGAATGAGATACAGTTTGGTAGTTACGTAGGCAATAATAAGAGTTCCAAGGAAATGCTCTACTCTATTTACAAGCGGACCGAATCTGTAGATATTTACGGTAGAGAGTAAATTTTCTATTGTTGCAAGGAGGAATGTCAGTAAAAATACTCCAGTAACTTTTACATCAGATCCAAGCCGGTTTCTAAGGAAAAGAGTGAATTCTGCTATGAAGTACCAGGCAAGAATATAAACCATCCAATCCAGGCGGAGTTTTGAGGCTTGAACTTCAATGATATTTATAGTTATGAGAAAGAAGAATACGTAAGAAACAGTAAAAAGCATTCGTATCGATGTAATTTTCCCTTTTTCGGTTTGCATATTTTTGATCAGTAAACTAGGAGATGAAGACTGACAGCAACGGAACAATGATGATACCAACAAGAATAGAAACAAGAACTACCCACCAAACGAGCTTTTTGGTTTTTTTTGTAAACTTGATCATGTGAAATTTATATAATGTAATTTACTTCTAGTACTTGATTATACCCAGTTCGCATTCAGTAATCTATCCTTATCAAATCCCTTGATATAACTGCAGTTTTTCTTATGAATTCTTATCCCTCTGGTGATAGTAGTCAAGGCAAAAATATCATCACGAGTTGTCGGCTTACAGCATTGAGCGATTGAGTACTCGGTCTGTGTTGAGCCTTCAATGGCGACTTTTCCTCCTGACTTGTGAGAAAGTTTTCTTTTCTGTGTTTGAGGAAATAATTCAGATAATATCTTCTCTGTACTTATGAGGTTAAACCCTATATTGGCAAGCAGTCCGTCTTTATCGATTGCGTTATTCTTGTAGATCAATATGTCAACGTCATTTCGTCTCGATTTATAAAGTTCTTTGAACGAGGTATTGTGTTTTTTGAGTTCTGCATTGAGTTTCTCGAATCCTTTCTGTATAGCCTCTCTTGACTCTTTTTCTCTCAAAGCATGCTTAATTTTTGCTCGAGCCCCAGAGGATCCGACAAACTCAAGCCATTTTGAAATCGGATACTTAGTATTTTTATCAATAATGATTTCGATCTGGTCCCCGGTGCTGAGTTGGTAGTCCAGCGGAACCATTTTCCCGTTTACTTTTGCTCCCCTGCATTTGTTTCCTATCTCGGTGTGAACAGTATATGCAAAATCGACAGGCGTAGTGCCTTTTGGAAGCTTCTTTACCTCATTTTGAGGCGTCAGGACAAAAATATTGTCTCGAAATATCTTTATCTTGTATTTTGGTGAGTCTTCTGATGGCGGTAGTCCTCTACGGAACAGGTTTATCCTCCGAAGCCAGTTGAATGCTATCGAAGGAAGGTTTGTTTTCTGTCCGGATAATTTATAAGCGATATGAGAGGCGGGCCCGAACTCGTTGTAATCGTGCATTTTCTGCGTTCTGATCTGAAACTCGGCAATCTTTTCGTTTTCGCAGAATACAGTAGTGTGAAGAGATTTATAACCATTTGGCTTTGCATTTGCGATGAAATCCTCAAATTCGCCTGTCAGCGGATGCCATTTAGAGTGAATCAGGCCAAGAATTTTATAGCAGTCCTCATTTGTTCCAACGATGATCCTGAAGCCATAATTATCGTAGATCTTGCCTATTTCAGACTGAGAATGGATCTTGCCTTCTCTCAGATACTTCTGAATCTTCTTGAAAACTGAGTACAAGCTTTTTTCACGTCCGAACACATCTGCCTTTATCTTGTTTGTCTTCAATATCTCCTCGGTCTTTTTGATTATTTTTGCTACATACCGGCTTCGCTGTTTATGATGCTCCTTCATATAACGGCGGATTTTTCGATATTCTTCAGGTTCTAGGATTTCAAAGGCTACGTCGTCAAACTGTCTTTTGAAAAACCGGATTCCCAGATAATCGGCCAGAGTTGAGAATACGTATTGAATCTCACGAGCGTATTCTTTCTGTCTTTCAGGTGGAAGCCCTCGGATTGTTTTTGCGTTATGAAGTCGATCTGCAAGTTTAATGATGACTGCGCGGATATCTTCTGCTGCGACAAGAAAGAACCTGCGCAGGTTCTCAACCGAACTCCAAGTGATTTTCCTGTTTGTGGTATGACGAAGTTTTGAAACACCTGTGACAAGTTTTGCTACGGTCTCGTTAAATTCTTTTGCAAGCTGTTTCTCGGTGACACCACAGTTTTCGATGACGTCATGCAGGAACGAGGCGGCTAAAGTATCTCTGCCAAGTCCAAGTCCTGAAACATAGTATGCAACCTGTAATGGGTGGTTTATGTAAGCTTCTCCCGTCTTTCTTTTTTGTCCTTTGTGCGCTTTCTTTGCGTATTCATAAGCTTTCTTGATAAACTCTATGTCGTTCTTGTTTATATTTTTTGCCCTTTTTAGTATATCGTCAAACGTAATTTTCTTCATTTATTCAAGAGTTTTTGATTTATGTAAATATTATGTACCAGTTACCAGATAACGGTTACCTGATATTTATAAATCACAACTGGTTGGAATGATAACATATTTAGAATGAAGAATGAATAATTAGTGATGTCGATTCACAGCTGATTAATAATGTATTAGTGCTGTAATCAGGTAGCCGGTAGCAGTATTATGTATCTAGTAGCTGTATATTTGAAATGAATAATGAGATGCGTATCTAAAAAAAATCTCTAGATTTCTTGCTTGAAGCAGGCAAGCAGCTTGGACAGATCATAAGAGTTGACCTTTCCGTCACTGACATCTTCCGCTCCCCAGATATCAGCTTTGCGGCTTGTTTCAGTTTCTCCATTTTTGAACTTCCAGTTTGACAAAAGAAACGAGAGATCGTAGCTATCGATTTTACCATCTGGTATCTCGGTTTTACTCCAGATATCTGCAATAGTACACTTACTAGCAGGCAGTGTGGTAGTCGTTGTTGAGCTACTTGTGGTAGATGAAGTGCTGCTGGTAGTGCTTGCTGATGTTGAAGAGGAGCTTGTTGTTTGAGGTGGTTCTTGTATATGGCACTCGGTGTGGCTACAAGGAACTTTGAAGGGGCTTTCTAACCAATTCCTACCAATTTCTGCTATGTTTTCATTAGCTTCGTCTGAAACCCCAATTAGCCAATAATATGGACCATTTCCTTGTACATTTGTACCGAGCATACTGACGTGATTTGGGTAAGTAGCAATTTCTTCAGGTGTGCCCTTCTTCCATTCACTATTTAACCAGCCTATTGGCCAGTGGACAAAGTGTGGGTATCCCCAACCTCCAATTTCTTGTATATCTCCTTTCTCAACAAAAGATTTGTTCCCGTACATTACATAAGGATCTTTGTGATTTGCAAGCAAAGTCCTGAACATAACCCCGTCTGCATTTTCAATTTCTTGTTCTGTGGCACCTGTGGCCCAAAAATCTGAGTCGTTTATATTATCTGTCCTTTTAGCCCAATAATCTCTCACTTTATAACCCGTGATATCCATACTCACACTCATATGATAGTTATCTCCTTCCTTGACCATTTCATTCCACCAGTAGGTTCCAGGCGGATTAATGACCATTAGTTCCATAGGTTCAAAAGAATAGCCCCATTTCAGCTCCATTTCTCTCAATACCAGCCCGTTTGGGAAAAAATAATAGAATTCCTCCGCATAACCAACTCTTTCTCCACTATCCTTATTTACATCGTAGTAAAACCATTTTAATATTACCAATTTAGAATTCGAGCTTACAATCTCTACATTGGAATTTTCATCTTTTCTTCCGAATTCATTAAATAACTCTCCGCTACCATTTGCTCCTTCGAAGAATTGATAATTTGCTCCACTACCATCAGGAAATTCCCAGTATGGAACGTATGAAGCTTCATGCCAAAATACAAATTGGTATTCTTTATTGGGCCAGCTTATAACCAGCGCTCTTTTGGGATTGTTATCAGCGAATAGTGGTTCATTGTAACCTCCTATAGAATAATCATCTTTCTCCTCCACTTTAACGGTACCATTAAAACCCTGGGGACAATAAATCTTAATTTCAGTTTGACAAGAAGAGCTTAATCCCGTTCCATTAGTTACTTCCAATTTAGCACTATAATACCCTGGCGCAGCATTAGAAAAATAGCCGTTTATGTTGTCAATTCTTTTAAGCTCGTTATTACTTTCATCATATATTGTCCAAGATCCGCTTTCTATTCCGCTTTCTGGATCTTCACTTTTATCTCCCGCTAGATATATTCTCACCCCTTCAAAGGCTTTTATTGGATCACTATTTAATATATTACAACTTGGAGGTGTCGAATCTGAAACTTGATTTCCTGTAACGATAAGATCGTCAAACTGAGCGGTAGACTTGTAAGAAAACAGTCCTATCGTTCCATAAGTGAAATCTGAATCTGTATGAGAAATATACTCAACATTATCTATGAAAACTTTTATGGTCGAATTTATTAATTCGACTTTTAAGTTATACCAGTCCTCGTTATTTTTGAAATTAGTGTTAGTTGCAATTGATGTAGGATTGGAAAAATGATGAAGGTACTCTGGGCGATTACAGTCGGTCACACAATTTTCGGGGGTTTGAATTTTCCAAAGTTCTACTTTATCTTTCTTGAGAGTGACATAATATCCTGTGACCCATTGTCCTGGCGTATCAACTTCTTCATACGACCCTCTCATCCAGATACCTGAATATTTGCCTTGAACTTCTACTTCAACGGTATAATTTCCCCAAAGGTTTCCCTGATTATACATATACAAGGCATCATGTGCTCCGTCTGCGGGGTCCTGTACTCCTCTTGCGGGATCAAATTTTAACTTACCCATCTTCCTGGTACCACTGTTCTGGATTCAGTCTCCAATAATTCAAAAATGGCTGCCAAGCGGATGATGGTGCTTGATCAAAGGTTTCATTTAGCAATTCTGAAGGGGTCTGAGCCTTATCCCGGATATCAGTATCATCGCCTCTGGAGACGATAAATACCGTTGCAATCGTTCCAAAAGCCAGAAATGCAAGCAGGAAAAATATTCCTTTGTCGGGTTTTGATTTTTTGGCCATATTGTAATTAGTATAGTGGAAAGCAGGTGTGAGGACAATAGACAGAGTATCAAGGATCAATTTGCTATTATCTTGGACAATGAATGCACAATTGACAAATCCCCGCTAGGTGATGGCGGGCAATGACCAAAGAATGAACAATACCCAAATCCCAATCCACATGCAATGTCCAATGAATACACAATTAACAAATCCCCTGCCTGCGGCAGGCAGGCAATGATAAACAATTACTAATGTCCAATAACTAATGACCACCCTATCTACGATCTTTCAGAACAACGACAGGCAGGTAACATTACATCAGTTTCAGAGTTCGAATAAATATATTGATAATTGTAAATTAAAGATTGATTTTAGGATTCCATTCTCCACCCTCTCCCCTTCAAGGTCTTGATAGTATATCTGTCCTTTACCTTGTCTCTGACACGTGCTACAGCTTTATAAATAGCCCATTCTGAGTAAGTGTCGGCTGTTTGATCGAGGATGAGTGAAAGCTGGTCCTTGTCGATGACTTTTCCCTGGTTTTGGATGAAGACACTGAGGATCTGTCGGTCGGTTTTAGTAAGATCCGGAAGTATCTTGTCTAGGTATTCGATTTCATTAACTTTTGTGTATAAAGCCAGCAGTTCAGAGAATATTGTCCCATTATTATTGATTATTCCTAAGTGGATTTGCTGGTCAATGCTAAGCTGAGTTATCAATCGAGCAATATTTGTCAGTCTAAAATTGAGAGGCTGGGTATTTATAAGTTTCTCAGGATGATCAAGAATTGCCTTTCCTTCTTCATCCATAGCAAAGCATATAGCTTTAACCAGTGCCGGATTACCGCCGCTTAGAAAAAGTATTTTTCTCGCGTTGCTTTCAGGTATTTCCCAGTTATACTCCTTGTTGTTTATTCTTATTATTCTCTTGACACCCCTAAGGTCGAAATTTCCGATTCTTCTAATCTTGAAAAATATATCTTTACCAGAATCGATGTAGTCATTTTGCTGAGTGTATAAAGTATAGTTTGCAACCGTCAGTACTGCAAAATTCTCCTTATTGCTCCATCTGATAGAATTTAAGAATTTGAATAATTTTCTATGTTTAGGTGAATTTACCTCGCTTAGAATTACGATAAGCTTTTTCTGTTCTAGAAACTTTATAAGTTCTATCTCGTCAAAATTTTTGGCCTTTGTAATCTCCAGAATTTTCTTTTCAACTGCAGCAATTTTGTTGCTTTCAAGCTCCAAGTTCAGCTTTAATATATGAATATCAGGATATTTATTTGTTAGTAGATGTGAAATTTGTTCCGCAAAGAATGCCTGACCGTATCCTGGAATACCGAATACTCCGATAGACTGTCCCTTTTCCAAATTTCTAATGATATCTTTTGTTATCGTTCCAAAATGATCATCTGGAAACTTTTTAGTATACATATTTTTGTGTTGAATAAATGTCCAAGGAAATTTGTTTTTGGTTTAGTTGATCTTTAAGATTATAGCATTTTGTGTTGGAATAGTCCAAGAATATAAGCTGGGATTGCTAATTTCATTCAAAGGAGTACTTATTTAAAGTAGAGATTTTACTATTCCATCCTCCATCCTCTGCCTTTTAGTGTCTTGATGACATATCTATTCTCTATCTTATCTCTTACGCGGGCTACTGCTTTGTAAATAGCCCACTCTGAGTAAGTATCTGCCCTTTGTCCAAGAATGATGGATAGCTGATCTTTGTCGATGACTTTTCCTTTATTCTGAACAAATATTGTGAGAATTTTCCTTTCGGTTTTAGTGAGATCTGGAAAAAGCTTATCCATCCCTTCGAATTCTATTTCTTTTATGTAGGTTGATAGCAATTCTGAAAAAACAGTGCCATTGTTGTTTAAGATTCCCAGATGTATCTGTTCTTCTACAGTTAGTATAGTGATAAGCTTGGCAATTTCTGATAGCCTGAAATTCAATGGCTGATACTTGACAAGTTTTTCTGGATGGTCAAGTATCTTCTCTCCCTCGTAATACATAGCCATACAGACACAGTATACTAAAGCTGGATTCCCGCCGCTCAGAAAGAGGATTTTTCTAGCCAGATTAAGCGGTGTGTTCCATTTGTACTCCTCATTATTGATCTTGATAATTCGCTTTACTCCTGAAAGATCAAAGTTGTGTATTTTTCTCAGAGGTGTAAATAGATTATTTGCAGTTTCCAGATACTTATTTGTGTATTTGTATAATGTGTAGTCAGCAACTGTTAGAACTGTAAAATTTTGCTGATTTAGTTCCCGTACTGCACTCAGAAATTTAAATAAGTCCTTATGTTTCCAGTGATATACTTCGCTCAAGATGACAATAATTTTATTATTTTCCAGGTAATGAGATACACTAATCTCATCGATTTTAGTTGTTTTGAGAAATAATGAAAGTTCTTTGTATAACACCTTTATTTTATTATTGTCCAATTCGGGATTTAATAAAATTGTTCTTATCTGTGGGAATTTTTTTTCTAATAACAGGGCAATCTGCTTTGCGAAATAATCCATACCGTATCCGGGAATTCCATATATTCCTGTACATTGACCATTCAGAAGATTATGCAGCACTTCTTCGGTAATTTTCCTGAAATGCTTTTCCGGTAGTTTTTCGATAATTGAAGCGTTGATAAAGTTTTTCATATGTCCAAGGGAATCATTTGAGCTATTTAGATTTGTTCTTCCCAAGATTATATTCACTTAATAATTTTTGTCAAATGTCCAAGATGGTAAAAGTTCATGTGAGAAAACCCTGTTCTGTTATTAATTCTCTAATTCGCTCTTGGACTTCTCCAATTTCCCTTGATGTATCAATGATATGTTGAGGAATGCTTGCTGGTAATAATCCTAGAGCTTCATGATAGAGTACTCTGTGCGTTTCCAGTAGGGTCGCTTCTTCATAATCATCTCGAACAGCTCTTTGTCCTTGGGTTAGGCTTTGATCAATTCGGACCAATGCTGTTTCTGCGGTGATATCAAGCAGAAAAACTATATCGGGAGAGGGGAAGAATTCATGCCACTGTAGGACTTCTGCCATTCCCAGATAGTCAACCCCTTGATAAACCATGGTACTGATGAGACTTCTATCCAGAATAACAAATACCCCAGCTCTAAGCAGTTCTTTTACTCTGTTGGCAGTTCCAGCTCTATCTGCCATAAGCAGAAATCGTCGCTCCAATGCATCGACATGCCCTCTTTCAGATTTCCACTGAGTCAAGGTGGATAGGAAAAGGCTTGAAGGCTCTGAGATGACTGCTACATCACGTCCTTGTTCTTTAATATGTTCTTTTAGCAGCTGTATTTGAGTTCCTTTTCCTGCTCCGCTTATACCTTCAAAGACTATTAGTTTCCCTGTAAAACTTTCAAATTCGATACCGCTTAGTTCTTCTTGATACTGAGCAAGGAAGAGTTGAGCTCTTGGCCAGAGTTTTGTTGCTACATTACGACTTTGTTCAAGTTGAAGCGAAGCAATTCTTCTCGGCATCCTTTCTGATATGGTTTGGACTATTTGTGGAATAGTTCTTCCGCTCTCTCCGGCCCAGAGTATAGTTCTCATTACTCCTGTTGTTCCCATGCCAGCTAGAAAATCTGCTTCTTTTAGTATTAAAGCCTCCAAGCTTGCTGGGATTAAATCCGGCTGATCATGCTGTGCAATTATTTCTAGAATAACAGCTATCTCTTGTCCGGGCACTCCCAATTCTATGAGAATGGGGTTTGCTAGTCTAATCGATTCAGCTAGGCTATCAGTTTGGTGAAGTATTGGATCATTTCTGCCTAAATCATGCAGGCAACCTGCCATAAAAATTCGTTCCCATGATATTTCCGGATTTGTCGGAATACTTTTATAAAGAGCCCAAGCATTGCGAAGCACGTCATTTATGTGATAAATGTCATGACTTGGACTTTTACTTTCCTGTACTGCCCTTTCGTAAACAGCAGTCATTAACTCGTGATTGCATTGTTCTGGACCGAGATACAGATCAATGTTAAATTCCATAATCCAATAATCAGCTAATCAAATCCGGGCAGGTAGGGGAAATATACAAGAAATACGTTTTGTGTGCTTGAAAAAATTAGTAAGCGTGTTGGACGGGTTTTGGAAATCAGGTTTGTTGAACGCCTCTTCTGGGAAGAAGTCCTAATGCACTCCATCGCAATTCAAGAGGTAATTTGAGTTGTGAGATTATTGCGTTTTGGAGAAAATCATAGGCATCGATATGATCTTCGAAGCCTGCTTTGAGCCGTGAAAAGTTACACAGTACCCATCTGACTAATGTCTCTTCAGGGTGTCTCAGCAGAAATTGAAAAAGGAAGTGTAGTTCCTGTTCGATAGAGAGTCCTTCGCGATATTTGTCCCAATTCGAAGCTATCAGGTGAGCTACTTCTTTCGTATTTTGATAATAGCGTTGAATCAAGGGTAGTGCCCAAGCTCTTTCTTCTGCAATGGAAAGATCTGAAAAGTAAAGTTCCCAATTTCTTGACAACCATCCGGCAAGCGGAGCTGCATGTTCTCCATTATTAGCTATCAATGCAAATAAATATTCTCGTTCTGAGGGAATGTCATCAAAACCTTGTCTAAATTGTGTCCAAGTCTCATTCTGGTGTCTTATAGCTTGCTTAGCGCTTGTAAAACGATAAAGTTTCTTCATTTCGCGAGGTGGAACTCTATCCCAGACATTCAAGTCTTTCCACTGGATAGGTAATGGCTGAAGTGGTGCATAAGCGCCATCTATGTGTAAAACTGTTATGTGCTCATATCCTAGCAGCCTTGCAAGAGCAGCTCTGTGAAGCCCATCGACTAGAATCTCTGGATTCCCAGGATCGTATAAGGAAACTTCTACAAGAGGAGAAGCAATCATGCACTTTGAGGTTTCTTCTGTCTTAAGTCTTGTGAGCTGGAAGTGTATTCTTGCACAATCTGCAGTAAGTGCTAACGTGTCTATGCCCTCTCGTAGCAGAGCTTCATGAAGTGCCCAACTAAACTCAAGATTTTCTTTGATTACATAGTATGCTGCAATAGAAAGTGAATAAAGAGGAACTGATCTCAGACTTATCTCTCTTCCACGATATGGTCGATATCCAGGAATTGGATCATTCACAAGTTTAGTCCTTTGCATTACTTCTCTGAACTGTCCTTGGAAAGGGTCTTTCTGCAAAACTTGCAATGATAAACCTCTTTGCCCCAAAGTTCTGCGATCCAACAGTTCAAGACCAAATTCTTTGAACGGAGCAATAATTCCTGGATGAATATTGTCTGTCTCCATGAGAAAAAATAGTTAAATCAGTGGGGAGTTGGCAAGAATTATACTATTCAAGCAGAAGACTTTCTGGATATTATTTGGACAAGATCTTGGACAATTAATTGATACTATGCTGAGATAGCATCACCATTCTTGAAGACATGGCTTATACTTTCTGTTATTATTACCTTACTTAGACGTAAAGCGAGGAGCGCAGACAAAAAAATCTTGTACATGATTTCCTATGACTTGGACATTGTTGCTTTTGTTGGAGCAGGTTTATAATCTGGTTCAACAATTGACTAGGCTTTAATTCTCACAAACTTCCTTTTCCCAACCTTGATTACTGTACCTGGTTTTAAATCTAACTTCTGATCGAAGTTAGTTACCTTTTCGTCATTGATCTGGAGGCCTCCCTGCTGTATGAGCCTTTTTGCATCTGCGTTGCTTGCGATGATCCCCTTCTCTACCAGCTCTTTTGCAAGCTCTAAAGCCGAATGCTGACTATTGATTTCTAACTCTTCCATTTCCTCTGGTGTTTCTCCTTTTTGAACTGTTTTTTCAAAGTTTTCTTGGGCTTTATTGGCTGACTTTTCGTCAAAGTAGATTTTAGTCACCTCAAATGCAAGTTTTTTCTTGAGCTCCATTGGATGAACCTTTCCGGCTTTGAGTTCTTTCTTCATTTTGTTTATTTCTTCAAGCGGAAGCCGGGTAAGTCTTTCGAAGTACTCAATGATGACTTCATCAACGGTTGACATAATACCTCCAAATATGTCATTTGCTGGAGCTAACATTGGGATATAGTTATTCAGACTTTTACCCATTTTCCGACCATCAGTTCCAGTGACAAATGGCATAGTGATGACAGATTGAGGTTTCATGCCAAACGCCTCCATGATTTTTCTGCCGGCTAAAAGATTGAAAGTTTGATCGGTAGCTCCCATTTCAAGATCAACTTCTAAAGCTACACTATCGTATCCTTGCATCAGGGGATAGAGAATTTCTTCAAGTCCTATGGTGGTTTTATTCTTAAGCCTCTTGGCAAAATTCTCCCTATCTATCATTTGCTGGACAGAAAATATGGAGGCCAGGCTTATCACATCACGGAACTTGAGTTTGTCTAGCCATTCGCTGTTGTATCTAACCTCAGTTTTTTCTGGATCGAGAATTTTCAGAAACTGCTTTTTAAACTGCGCTTTATTATGATCGATCTCTTTATCTGTAAGCCTCTTTCTCTTTTCGAGTTTGTCGCTGTGGTCACCTATTCTTGACGTGTCGTCTCCGATCAGGGCAATGACATGATGACCTAGATCCTGCCAGTGCTGGAGCTTCATCAGCGTTGAGCCGTGTCCAAGATGAAGATCTGGCCCGGTAACATCGTAGCCGATGTAAGCTCTCAGCTGTTTGCCAGTAGACATTCTCTTTGTTAGTTCTTCTTTAGTAAAAATCTCGACGATATTTCTAGTAACAAATTCCTCTATTTCTTTTGGGTCGGTGTTGACTTGTATCCCACTGTTTTGTTTTGGTTCCATTTCATTTGTTTGTAATGATATTAAATTGATTCTGGAGTTTTTGAGTTTTGTTAATGCTTTATTTGTCTTTACATTCATACCCCTTGTGGCTTCTCCAGCGCCCATACTCCAAGTATCTATTTTTGAAGCCTTTTTGTCAATTATTATTGAGATGTCCAGACAAAATGGATTCACGCATCCGGGCTCAAATCCGAACTTCTTCAGAAGGGTTCCCTTATCTACAACAGTCCATTTACCGATGAGCTCTTTGAGCTTCTCCTCGTCAATCTTGTCGCTGCCTCGAAGGATTACTCCTATGAATTCATTCTTTGTCTTCAGGATCAGAGTCTTGATAGCGTTCTGGGGATCATAGTTTTCATCCTTTGATGTGTCTTTGTCCCTGGCTGAGATTTTATCATCGGTGAATGTAATTTCTTCAAAATCAATACCTTTTGAGGCAAGGATGGCGGTGACTGAATTAAAATCATGTTTCTTGATAGGAATTTGACCTGTCCCGTATGCGGGATTAATCAAATCCCTACGGGGTAAATGCTTTAAGTCTATTAATGGATTAACCTTATTGACTATTCCAAGGCTTGCTTTCCCCCCGAGGTGTTTTGTGATCAGCTCGATCAATTCATCTGCGATCTGTTTGATCTGTTTCTCTGTCATGTCACCTGCAGCGTTATCGATAGGGATGAATACATTCTTCGTATCTCTGTCTGTCTTGCTGGTTTCGCTCTGGCGCCAGACGAAGTGTCTAGTGAGAATTTTATCCTCTGTCAAGTAGGCAAGTTCGCCCTTCTCTACATTTAATATCTCTTTAGAATTCATTACCTGGAATGTTTCCTTCCCCGTAGTTTCATCTATCCTTATCTCGGGTGCTTTGTCTGTGTCGTGACCTCCTATTGGAATCAAATATTTCAGAGAAACGATGTTGTAAATATCAACAAGCGGATTAATATTCGGTAGGTCGCCTTTGGATATTACTCGTGACGATAGTGCTTCATGCGAAGGAAGAAAATCGCGATTCAGACCCAGGCTCTCGAATACTTCACGCCAAGACTTGATTTGAGGAATGTCTTTAATTGCTGTATGGTTATATTGTTTGCTGGTTGTTTTTATCTGCTGTTTGAGCAAGTCAGCGATTTTAGAATTTGACCCAGTGTTGTTTATACCCTGGATTAGTAGTACACCGAATTTTGCATCGGGGAATCTTTCGAAGACTTTTTGTGTGACTGAGAATTTCATAATTAAAGATTTAATATATAAATTATACAGATTTTTCAATGATTTAGAAGTGGTGCATATAAAGCATGAATAAAATAGGGTCTAGACAACTTTAGAGCGGATTTTTTCGTACTTCTTTTAATAGTATATCATAAATTTCTCCTCTGTGATTCCATCTGAATTCAGATTCTTTTAAGTGAAGTTTAAACATATCATCTGTTAGTCCGTTAAATTTTGA
>JAHIVN010000132.1 GCA_018816645.1 Patescibacteria group bacterium
CACCATGATTAAAACCTGCTCTACGTGTAGATTCAAAAGATCAGCAAGCTCTGCATCAAATATTCCGTTCTCTGGAATATACTGTATCTCAAGGTAATGGTTGCCGCTTCCAAGTGTTCCCAGCTGTGGCATACCTCTTTTTACCACTCTATCGCTTAAGAATTGCGGATCAGCGTCTTCGATGCAGCCCTGACTTTCTATTCTTTCGAGGTCTTCATCCCAGCCATATCCGTTCTTCAAGCACCAGGAAGCGCCGTCTTTTGCCACTTTCGCGAGTTCCTCTCTCGTGATTCGAACGCCCTTTTTACCGACACCAGTTGGGATATCTCTAAACATTCTGTCGATGAGGTCTTTTATTCTCGGTGCGACTTCCTTTACTGAGAGATTGGTTTTTATGACACGCATACCACAGTTTATATCGAAGCCAATACCACCTGGAGAGATTACTCCTTCATTTATATCAAAAGCTGCAACGCCTCCGACAGGGAATCCGTATCCCCAGTGCCCGTCAGGCATGCAGAACGAGAATTTTTGGATACCTGGTAAGGTAGCAACATTTGTTACCTGTTCGAAAACTCCCTTATCCATCATATCTAGTATTTTTTTCGTCGCAATAATTCTTGCTGGTACTCGCATTCCTTTTTTATAAGTGATTGGAATCTCCCAGGTAGTATCATCGATTTTGATGAAATCTGGTGTTGGGATATTTTGCTGCTGCATTGCTTGGTAGTTAAGATGTTAAATCTGGTATCTGGTAACTGGGATCTGGTATCAGCTACCGGATACCTGCTACCAGTTACTTTTTTAGATATCCACTACAACTCTTGCCTCATAACCTTCTTGTGTTTTCTTTAGCTTAAACATATGCATCGTTATCGCTTTGATATCGATTGTTATCTTGTGCTTCTCTGGATCAGCTTTTTCGCCAATCAATTCAGCTGTCAGCTTCCAACTATTTGTATGTTTTTTGATATCTAGTATGAATCTTGAGAATAACAAATTTTCACTATCCTTTAGCAGAAGCAGTTCATTTAGGTAGTCAAACAGAAGAATATCAAGTTCTTCGCTTTCAAGTGTAATTTTACGTGATACTGTCTGACCAATTCTTGATATATCAGCCATTGTTTTCACAAGAGCAGTTGAGGCGTTCTCGAAGAGTTTTGCAGGATTCTTTCCTTGAACTAAAAATGCAGTATCGGCAATAGCAATATCTTCGAGGAATTTTATAGATCCGGTTGCTTTCGGCATATAGATATTATAATGGAGTTTTGAACTGGAGAAAAGGGCTGAGAACTTACGAACTGAGAAGCCTTTGGGTATGATAATAAAGGATTTATTATGAACGATAAATGTACGATCAATGTAATGATAATTTGAGACAAACAGATTTGCTAAGAAGTTACATAGACAAGAATCTTCCGTTATAATACTTGACTAGGGATAATATATTAGACTACAGTTGTCGAACACTTATTTTGAGTAGGGTCGGGGGTTATTTAGACTTTTAAACTTATTCTAGACATTTTGCCTAAACTCCTCTATATTTACTCAGGAGGTTTTCATGAAAAGAGTAAAATACTCTGAATTATCAGGTAAAAAAGTAAAAAAAACTGTAAAGCTTAGAAAGGGCAGGTTTGCACTGCTTATATCGTTTATTTTGCTTATTGTGGTTGATGTATTTCTTGTTGCCGAATATAAGGCAAGAGGGGCAGACGCTATCGGCTACAAGCTTATGGAAAAGGTGAATCAGGTGTTTGAATCGGGATCTGATCTTGTTACCTCGATATGGGAGCCTCAGCTCGCGCAGGATGAAAATCTGACGTCAATATTGGTGGTAGGTATAGATACAAGGAGTGTAGAATTTACCGGTGATGAATTTATCACCACTAGCCCTGAGGGACAGGCTGGAACGAGAAATGCTGACACGATAATGCAAATGGTGTATGACCACACTAGCGGAGAAGTCTCTATGATTTCCATACCAAGAGATTTGGGGGTTGATATCCGCGAAGATTGTCTGGACTTTCATGGAAGTCTGCACTGGGTTTATGACAAAGGACAGTCGGCTAATTGCCCAGGCGGGGGAGTGCAGACTCTGTCAGAAGTTGTAGAAGGGATAACAGGCATTCAGGTGCACTATTATGCCTTTATATCGCTTGACGCTTTTGTAGATATCATAGACGCAGTCGGTGATACAAATGAAGCTGGAGAGAGGGGGATCTGGATAGACATAGATGCGCCGGTGTACGAATTATACCCGGTAAATGATCACGGCTGGGAAAATGTTTACTTTCCTGAAGGCCATCAGTTTCTCACTTCAGAAACGGCTTTGAAGTATGCACGAAGCAGAAAGTACAGCTCTGACTTTGCACGTGCGGAAAGACAGCAGCAGGTGATTTCAGCAGTAAAGGATCGGATTCTTTCTTCTGATACTTTATCAAATCCCCAAAAACTATTTTCGTTGTACAAAGCTTTTCGGAAGAATTCCCTTTTTAGCGAACTAAGTGTGGAAGATATTCGGGCGGCACTAAACCTAGCACGGGATTTTGATGAAAGCGATATTACTCATATTGTTCTGGATCCGAGCTTTGGAGGAAAAGAGGTATTCCTAAATAAGATCCCGCATGATAGATTTGGCGGACCTTATTACATGGTTCCGACTCACTGGGCCGAGTGCGGTGAAGGCAATGAATTCTGCCGTGTCAAAGATTATATTCATAAGATAATAAAGTACCCCGAGATTTATATTGAAGGTGCAAGCGTTTTTGTGTATGCAAGAAATTATGATTCCTCCTGGCAGCCAAATCTAAATAATGACAAGTACCAAGCTATAAAGAATAATGAACTTCCGATAGTTCTAAATGAAAGCCAGTATCTGGCGAATATTCAGGCTGATGCGGATATTGTTATCTATGATTTTACGAATGGAGAGAAGGCGAAAACACTGGCAATCTTGTCTAAGGATCTGGGAGTGCCTATTACACCAGGTGACGAGGCGGCTTATGTGAGAATCAACGAAGATGATATAGCGATTGTGGTTAGGGGGAAGTGACTGTAGCAGGGAACAGGTATCTGGTAACATGTAGCAGTATTATTTACTTTTACGTTTTGAGTAGAATCTCCAAAGTCTTTCAAATAGTGCTCTTTCGGCATTTGCTATAGATTTATCCTCGATTATTACTGCGATCATATTATCATGAGAAATATACGAGACTTTATTTGCATAAATGCATTTATCGACATGATCAATCTTGATAATCGGCTCTGGCGGTATCAATATTATCTGATTGTCTTTTGATTCGGTACTTTTTTTGTAATCTCTGTTTACGGAATTATCTTGTAAAAGTTGTCTTAAGCGGATCTTTCGTATTCTTTCCTGCTCCATATAATCTGCCAGGAACTGGGGTTCATCCATAACAGATTTCTTGCCCGACTCGTGTCCCTGGCAGATTGCCAACGACTCGGAATCAGTCACGAGTGTATCATATAGAGCAGTCTTAAGACCTTTTTCCCCCTCATAATAAGATACTTTGGGAAAGTTCGGTGAGTGGGATTTGTATAAGGTATTGAGCTCATCGAGCTCGTCTTCAAACTTAGTGATATTATCCCTTAGCTCAAGTTTCTTCTGTTTAAGGAGTTCATGTATTATTTCAGGAGGATTCGGAGTGAATATCTTTTTCCGCTCACCTTCAACGATAGATACAAGTCCAATCTTTGAGAGGTCGCTTAGAAGATTATAGGTTGTGCTTCTAGCAATTTCTGCCTCTTTCGCAATAGATGATGCAGGGGCTGATCCTAGACGTAAGCTTGCTAAGTAAGTCAGTGCATGTTCCTCCGTATACTCGAGATTCTTCATGCACCTTTTTATTAACTGTGTCGACATTTGTGACAACATGTTGCTGATTTGCCCACTTAATTGAGATAATCTTGTCAGAAATAATAACATATTGTGGCTATTATGAAAACACTTATTACAACCGAACAGAAGAGACTGCTGGAGAACAGCATTGTATCATTCTCGACTAGCAGTATAAGATGCAGGCCAAATCTGGTAGCAGTATCATGTGTGAAAGTTGTAGCAGAAGACAAGATACTTATTACTGATAACTTTTTTGGTAAGACAAGGAAGAATCTCTTGGACAACAGCATGGTTTCAATGGCCGTCTGGAGTCCAAAAGGAACTAAGGGCTGGCAGTTCAAGGGAACAGCGAGGTACTGCACAAGGGGGAAGTGGAAGAAAGTAGTAGATAGAATGAAAGAGAATAAGGGACTTGCTCATAAGGCAGCGGTTGTGATTCAAGTTAAGGAAATATATAACCTGGCATCACCGAATTCGTAATCATAAGATCATATAGCTATTTTCTGTTATTGAGAACAGAACCTATTACCTTATTCACCTTCCGACACATGCTATCCTTTAAAAGTCCCTCAAATCTGTAAACTTCTTTTTCATCTTTGAGTAACAACAGAGCAGGGAGCATTTTCACTCTAAGTTTCTTCGATATGTCAGGAAATTTCCGAGCATCCAGCTTGTATATGTCAGGAGCTTTTGTTATTTCTTCACATAGTTCTTCAAATAGGACTGAATAGGCTCTACAATCAAGAAAGTCATAGTGCCAGATATCGATAAGTTTAAACCCTTTTGTGATCTTAACTTTATCGAAATTCTTATCTGTAATGATCTTTGCTTTTGGTGGAGTTTTACCCGGCTGGCAACCGTATCTCTCTTTCCAAAGCCATTTGGCAGTCCTTGGATCTTCTTTGATTCTATTTCTGATTCTTTTCTCTTCTGACTTGTTTCTTGCATAGAGAATACACCCTACAGGACAGCAGTCGGGCAGGGTGCACTTGAGGCATTCAGTACATTTCGAGTGATCTACGCACACACGCTGTTTTTTCTTATCAAAATAGAAGGCTTTTTTGGGACAGACTTCGATCCCTCCACACTCAGGAGCTTCATCGCATAGGTTATGGTTTATGATGATAGGCATTAGGTTGATAAAACAAATAAGTTCATCTGATCGTAAACTGTTAAAGGCTTGTTTTGTGCTTTAGTCCCGAGAGCTTTTCTAATGTTTTCTTTTGCTTGTTTGACAGACTCTTTGGGGAAGTTCCAATACTGACTTATAAATTCTATTAGAGAACGAAAGTCAGTAAAAGTATAAGAAACATTGTATTGAAAAAACCGAGTTGATTTTAATGTGTTTTCAGCTATTAGTTCATCTAAAACTTCTCTGGATTTTATGAGTCGCTTATCATGCTCAATTTCTTCCTCTTTATAGAAGTAATTGAATAATTCTTGCAGCTCAGATCCAAATTGAGGGTCAACTATGACAATTTTCCCATTTCTTTTCAGAAGCAACTTTGACTTCAGCAAGATTTTCTCCATGTTGGATTCACCAATCTCATGAAATGACAGCCTCATAAAGATGATGTTGAAATTTGCTTTCAATCTCGATGCTAGAAAGTTTTGTTGTTCAAATCTCATTTTTGGAGTGTTTTGTTTGCGAGCCTTCATTATTCCCTTTGAATCTATATCGATTCCAAGCCAGCTTTTACAGATCTTTTCAAACTTGATGCTAAACGATCCATCTCCACAGCCGATTTCGAGAACCGCCTTATTTTTGAAATTAATGTTGTTTGCAATTGTTTTGTATTCGATACCTTGCGTGTCTATTTTTATATTCATTTGATTGTGGTGATGTTTCTAAGTTTAGTTGCGTAAGGCTCTGGTATTCTAGAATACTCGAGAAGTAAAAAACCTGGATATGTATCAAGTTCCATATCAAAGTAAGTCATCCACTCTCCGTCAATTTCGACTTGAGAATCAAAAAATCTAAATAATGTCTCAAAATGTTTTGCACTTAGTAATACGGTAACTATAAACGCATCGACAGCAATTACCATTTGGGGGTTCGAAGCTTCAATAACACTACTATTGAGGTATAGATCTGCCCCTGTCTTATCAAGCGAAGGAGCTTTTTTGATATCCATGTATAATGTCAGTATAGAGGCCGCAACATGTATTTGTGCTCCCACAACAGCATTTACTTGCTCGCAAACAGTACAATTTCTAGCTGCCTCAAGTCCTCTATAGATGGCTCTAGCAACTTTTGAAAGACTAACAGGAACCTGTCCCAGTTCCATAATAGCCGTAGTGAAAAGTTCTGGAACTCTAGGGGAAGCTGGGCGATTTATTGGCTTTATTATATAGTCGATAAGAAAAGCAAGTTCAGTTTTTGCTAATATCGGATCTTCTGCATTACTAACCTCTTTTGCTTCTTTTCCACAGTAAACTCTTGATTGATCAATAACTATGTGTCCTGCAAGCTCAACGACTTGTTCTCTCTGAACTTCGCTTAATATAGCAGGGATTCTATTCTTCCAAATGCCTGTTTCTTCTAATGCCTGAATAATGTGTCTCATCACTTCGGCTTTATTAATAGACGGAACCTCTATGGCTGTTCCGTCTCTGAATTTATGTACAACAACTTCAGTTCTAGCTTGTCTATAGATAGAGGCGACTGTTCGGTGAGTTCCAGGTTCGATCATAACTCTAGTTGTGAATGGCGATCCTGCTTCCATTGGTTACTATAAAGATTTTAACAAATGAATTTTATAACGTGTAAGCGTGTCGACAAACTCGACAACAGTGTAGTATAATGTAGAATACAGAGCGTAGGGTGCAGAGTTTAGATTGTAGAATTGTGGTTAATGCGTAAAACGACCAATTATCTCAAAAACATCTTCAAAGAGCTTGGGTTTTCTGAAGAAAGCGGAGTCTTCTATTATGAAGCACTAAAGCTGGGCAAAGCTACGGTTCAAGAGATCGCCAGAGCTTCTTTGCTGCCAAGGTCTTCCTGCTATGATATTCTAGATAGATTAAAAAGAGAGGGATTTATTTCAACGATTAGTGAAGAGGGAACTACCTATGTGGTTGCCGAGCAGCCTGACATGATAACTGACAAGCTTAAAAACTTAAAAGCTAAAAAGCAGGAGGCTCTAGAAAACTTGAAAGAGATCTCGAATCACTTAAATATATTAGGGAGTCGGTCCGAGAGCGACAAGCCAGATGTTAGA
Organism: Patescibacteria group bacterium; assembly: GCA_018816645.1. GTDB lineage: Bacteria > Patescibacteriota > Dojkabacteria > JAHIVN01 > JAHIVN01 > JAHIVN01. Next base: position 7,081 of record JAHIVN010000132.1, read on the forward strand.
TTGTATGAAGGTTTTGAAAGTATGAAAAAAGTTTTACTCGATGTTTTGAAGGAGTGTAATGAGAAAGGCCTTGAAATGGTAAATGTGTGTCAAGGCGAGGCAGACAAATTTTCCGGGTTGTCGCGTGATCCAGATTATCTGAAAGAATACATACGGCTTCGCAATAAGATGAAGATCAAAGAGCGAGCAATTATGGAAGATGTGAAGTCGGCAAGAGAATATAAGAAACAGTACGAAGCAAAGGATTATCAAATTCTCTTAAGCCCTCAGCTTAGCAGAAAGGATACTGCTCATATAGATAAAATAGTATTTGGTGATACATTGATCATCTTAAACTTTGAGAAGGATTACGTGATAGTTATCAAAGATAAATACATAGCTGAGAACGAAAAGATAAGTTTCAGTGTGCTGTGGAATGCGCTGAAGAAGGGGGTGTATAAGTACTAGGAGCTTCTTTGGCCTTGTGGTTTGAACACGGAGGTTCAAACCAGCTACTGGGTTTAAACTATATCTCAGTCTAGTTCTCCGTCAGTATCTATTTCAATAATCGAGTGATCATCCTTCTCATAATTCCTAGCAGATGAGTACTTCCAATCAGAGGGTTCTTCTACGTATCCTTTTGCAACGGGGTTGTAATGAATGTAATTTAATTTCTGCTCAAAAAAGCAATCACTTTCAACAAGAACCGGCCAGTTTTTGTAGTTCCAAATGCTGAACTTCTCTCTTTTCCGGTTCAATTCAGCCTGTCTCACTAAATAAGTTAGGTAATATCTGTTGTCACTTCGAAGCATCTGTTTGATAAGTTTTGTTGAATAGCTCTTGAAATTCTTTATAAATTTAATCATATCTCTGCATTGAACTAGTAAATGTATGTGATTAGTCATAAATACATATCCAAAGATTCTCAGCTTATGATTTCTCTGACAGTATTTAAGAGATTCTACTAAGAAGGTAAAGTACTTTTCTGAAGTAAAGATATCTATCCAATCAACTACAGTTAGTGTCAAGAAATAGCATCGGTCTTTGAGTTCTTTGTCGATATATAGAGTAGGCATAGTTGTGTAATTTGCTATTAAGTTACTGAGACCTGTAGTTTGAACACAGAGGTTCAAACCAGCTACTTATACTGCTACAACTACAATTTATTAACGCAGCAACGAGCTACTACAAACGGGTGGGGGATTATTTACTTACCAATGATATCAGACCTCGTTCCATAATTCTATATACTCAACGTCTACCCTGCTTTTGAACTTTTGTTTCACTTTTTTCATCAGTGCCTTTACTCCAAATGTCTCGGTTGCATAGTGTCCGCCAGCTATGAGATTTAAGCCTAATTCTCTATATATTTCTCGTGTGCTTTCGTTTGGAGTTCCTGTGATATACAAGTCTAGATCGAGGTCTATGACTGATTGCAGCTCGCTTCCGGAAAGAGATCCGCTTCCAGAGACAGCTCCGATCTTCTTTACCGTATTTTTTCCATATTTATAAAGAATGGCTTTTTGTTCAAACATCTTTTCACATTTCTTGACTACATTTGTGAGCTTAGTCGCAGTTTTCAGTTTTCCGTACCAGCCCCATTCAACTAATTTCTCCTTGCTTGTAATTCCAAGGTTCTTTAGAATCTGTGCGTTGTTTCCTACTTCGGGGTGTGAGTCGAGTAAGTAGTGGTAACCGAATAGAGAAATGTCATTCTCAAGTAGAAATTTTACTCTATTTTGGAATATCGAATCATAATGAGGACTATCCGGCATCTTTATTCCATGGTGAACAACAAGACATTGACATCCAAATTTCTTTGCAAGCTGGAAAAGTTTGTGACTCGCGCTGACTCCAAATCCAATCTTGCCGATTTCTTCACTTCCCTTTACCTGGAGGCAATTAGCATTTTTCTCATCAAGAACTTTTGTACTTCTTGAAATGTCATAATTTAAATAGCCGTCAAGAA
>JAHIVN010000133.1 GCA_018816645.1 Patescibacteria group bacterium
ATGTTAGTGCAAAGTGATAATGTCCTAGTAGTGCAAAATAGAAATGTCCGGTAGAGGGAGTATTTGATAAGATCAGAAAACTAAATTATCAGATACACTTCAATATGAAGGAACAAGTAGTAATGAGCACAAAAGAACTAGAAAGAGTTCCAACAATAGAAAAAGTACTACAAGGAGAACTCACAAATCAGGAAGGAGCGGAACAGATAGGGGTATCGAAAAGACACTTTAGGAGATTGAAGAATAAGTACAAGGAGTATGGAGCAAAAGGGTTGAGACACAAATCACGTGGACGGCCAGGTAATCACACAATAAATCAGGAGGCCAAGAGAGCAGCAATACGTATAATAGAAGGAAGATATTTGGATTTTGGACCTACATTGGCACATGAGAAGTTGGTAGAAAGTAAAGAGATCAGTTTTTCAAGAGAGACATTAAGAACAGAAATGATAAGGGCTGGGATATGGAAGCCAAAGAAGAGGAAAGAGGCACAGATATATCAACTTAGAGAAGGGAGGGAACAGGAGGGAGAATTAATACAAGTTGACGGATCACCACATGCATGGTTTGAAGATAGAGCAGAAGAATGCAGCTTACTAGTATACATAGATGATGCAACAGGCAAACTTCAGTGGTTAGAATTTGTAGAATCGGAAACAACAGAAGCGTACTTTGAAGCAACAAGGAAGTATCTTCTACTACATGGAAAGCCATTAGCATTGTATACAGATAAACATTCAGTCTTTAGAGTGAATACAAAAAGAGCGGATAGTGCATCAACAGAGGACAGTAACGGAGAGACACAATTTGGAAGAGCGATGAGGGAGTTGGGAGTAGAACTAATACCAGCAAATACACCACAAGCTAAAGGAAGAGTAGAGCGTGCAAATCAAACATTACAGGATAGACTAGTGAAAGAGCTGAGACTGAGAGGAATAAGCTCTATGGAAGACGGGAACAGATATCTATCGGAGTTTATACGAGAATTTAACGAGCGTTTCTCTGTTAAACCTAAAAGTGAAATAGATGCACATAGACCCTTGCTAAAAGGAGATAAATTAGACAACATATTCTGCTTGAAACAGACAAGAGTGTTATCAAAGAACTTAACGATGCAATACAAGAATAAAACGTATCAGATAAGAGTAAAACCTGGATATGAATACACACTTAGAAGGGTAAAAGCAGAAGTAATAGAGAAGATAGAGGGCGAAGTCATTGTCAAGTACCGCAATAAGGAATTGGAATTCTCAGTAATAGAGGTTAGACCACAAAGTGAGGTGTTCAATTCTAAGATAGTGAATCGAAAAGTGGAGGAAATAAAGAGAAGGCAAGGTAAAGTTTTACAATTTAATTTACTAGGGGGGACATTTCTATTTTGCAGAAAACCGGACATTTCTATTTGGGGTTGACAGATATCAAGAGTTTAAGCACAGACTGAACCTATTTCACATACCAACAACTCTCCCTTGCTCCCAGGTTCGCACAACACTTAATGACGACTTTTCCAAGTTTTGATAATAGACCAGCTCTAATTTTTCATTAAAACTTTGGATTATGCTACCAATATGATTTATTCCTTCAAAATAATACTGCGAAACAGCATTTCTCCTGCAAGCATATACTACTCTTCGAATACCAGCCCAATAAGCCCGAGTCAGACACATAAGGCACGGCTCAAGCGAGCAGTATAACGTACATCCCTTTAGTGATTTCCCCAATTTTTCGAATGCTTCATCAACAGCCTTTGACTCTGAATGCTTATAGTCCGGAAACACTGCACTCACTGTAGAAGAAACAACCCTATCAGCCTTTACGACTAAAGCACCTGCTGGAAACAATCCCTTTCTTGAGGAATCTTCTGCCTTTTGAATTGCTAGTTTTAGATAATCCCTTTCCTTCATAATTATGATTTAATCCAACAGTATTTTATATCTTGAAGAATTTTATTAAAGATGAGCAATGATATTCAAGTGAACAACTGTTCACTGAACAATTGTTCACCTGAAGATATCTGTGGTTGATAAGTATACTGTTGGAATTTGTCTCACCCCAAAGGTTTTTGTATACTTTCCTGCCTGTCGGCAGACAGGTTGACTTCAAAAAGTATATGTTTTGGTTCTTTATAAAAAGAACATTCTAATGCGTATATACTATCAAACACGAAACGGTTATTGGAAAATCGTATTACCATGGGGTACTGTAGCTTTTTGAAATCATTTTAAAAGAATTCTTATCAAAGCCCTTGCTCTCGAAGAATTCGATAATATCCTTTGTGTTGTCATAATACTCCTCGCTTTTTAATAATTCTTCAGGAGTCAGCCAAGAAAGCGTTCCCTCTTCATTATTTTTCTTGGGTTCACCTTTGGGGTTCTCGGTATAAAAAATATAGATAAAGGCATGTGTCCTCACCGATTTATCTTTTCTCTTATATATCATCTCGAGTATTAGATTTAATGATAACTGCCCTTCTAGTCCCAGTTCAGATAACGCACTCCCTGCTGAGTGTCTGATATACTCATCGCTAACCATATTTACAAAAGGATTACCGACAAATCCTAAGTAAGGAGCATGCTTTCTTTTTACTGCAAGTAATTCACCTTTTCTTTTTATGTAAAGTAACAAGTAGGTTTGAACCACATAGTCTTCAATACTTGGCAAATCTTCATAATGAGCAATAACCATTTTCCCGCCATCAGCCAACCAGTATTTACCGCTATCTTTATCATGCAAAATCAAGCCAAATGCCTTCAACCTATCCAGATGATAGACAAATCTTCTTGGATCCATCTCCTTGGGTTTTAGCTCATTGAATCGAAAATGTTCCTGGGTTGCCATTTTTTTTAATATCTGCCACTGCACTTTATGGAGTTTTGGAAATTTGGATTTTGACATATTTACTATGAAATAAGCTACTCTAGTATAACACCATTTATTTCTCGGAACCAATAAAGGAGCATATCCGTAATCCGCCTGCCTGTCGTAGCTCCGAATATAAGGGGAGCGAAGACAGGTAATCCTTAATCGCTTCCATTTTATGTATTCTCAACTTTTTGCTAAACTAGGATCCAGTCTAACTTCAAACCAAGAATAATGAAAATATCTAAAAGCGGGATCTTCATCTTAATTGGAGTAGTAGTCTTTATTCTTCTGAGAATTCCCTCATTATACGAACCAATTTGGTATGGAGATGAAGGAATATATGCTTCTGCAGCGCAAGAGATGAGCCAAGGCGAAGTACTATACCGAGATATCTGGGACAACAAACCGCATGGTATCTACATTATTTATATATTTTTTCAGAATAATCAGTTTTGGATAAGAGCAGCAAGTCTAATGGCAGGATTAGCAGCGATAATTGGAGTCTATTTTCTTGGTAAAAAGCTGTTGGGAAAAAAGGCTGGCTTATTAGCATCTTTTATCTCTGTCTTCCTTATCGGCTCACCTCTTTTTGAGGGAAACATAGCAAATGCCGAAAATTTCTTTATCGCTTTTAATATCTGGGGATTTTATCTGGGATATAAATACGCTAAGAATAAATACCTTGCATTGATAACAGGTGTTCTTTTTGCTTGCGCAACCTGGCTGAAGATAAATGCAATTACTGACTTCGCTGGCTTTATCATCTTTATTCTCCTTACGCAAACCAAGCTGATATCAAAAAAGCCTACATTGAAAGATTTATCAAAAATTGTTTTTTACCTAATCGGATTCATTATCCCAATCACTATAGCTAGCACTATTGAGATTCTAAACCATAACTTCGACAATTTCTTTAATACCGTTTTCCTCGACATGTTCCGATACGTTGGATATAGCAAATCATCAACATTTCTGTTTTTTGAGGATGGAATCAGGCTGAAGGCGGTATTCACACTTATCGCTCTGTTCTTGCTGAGCTTCAATTATTTAAAAAAGAATATTGGCAAGGCGACCTTAG
>JAHIVN010000134.1 GCA_018816645.1 Patescibacteria group bacterium
ATGGGATTAGAAAAGTATTCTTTCAAAGGCATTTATTAGAAAGCGAATGGAGATTCAATCATCGAAAAACAGTAATGCACGACATTGAAAAATTGTTACGTAATTTTTAGTTTAACTGGGCAAGACCCTTAACTAATGTGCAATTGAAAAAGTGCCAAGAAACTGGAAAGAATAATACGATCTTAAGGAGTCAATACTATGAACATTATTACCATTGATAAAAACAATATTGATCAAGAACATATTTGCTGTGCGATCGGAAATGATAAGCAAAATCAAAGTAGAGCACACTCCAAGAAAGAATAGATGAAAGATAGGTTTAATGATGGGCTTACTTTCAAAAGATTTGACCAAAGAAGAAAACACTTTATTGAATATATGCCAATAGAAATGAGCAAAGGCACTGCTAATTCGGGGAAATTCTTCTCCTTCTGGGCGGGTACTATTGTTTCGCCTCGAAAAACATTTGAGCAATTGCAGGAAGAAAGCGTCTGGTTTGGTCTCAGCTTCGTTCTTTTATATGGCCTTCTGTATGTGATCACCGGCATCTTTTTAATCATCAATCATCTACGACCAGTAATGTCTCCATTTCTGCTCATTAATAATGAGAGTTACTACTTTTGCCAAGAGCTCTTTGTCCTCCCTGTGTGTTTATTTGGTTGGTTAATACTAGGTGGGGTTGTCTATCTTGTATAGGTTGCATACATGTTGTGCATGTGGTGCTAAGTTACTATATGAATTTATCAGTAAATCAAAACAGCTCCCGTCTTCTAATTGGCTTTATAACTCTACCCAAAGCAATAAACAAAATCTGAAATGGAACCGGGAACAAATTCGCGAGACACCCATAATTTCTAAATCCAGAGTTATAATAAATCCTCGCACCCCTTCCTCTTTTATAAATCATAATAGTCGTACTAACAATTTTAAATCTAATTTGGGAAGTTCAAATAAAAACTTTCACTTATACTCACCTGTCCGCCTACTTGCCTGTCTTTGGAATGGTGGCGGAAACTCTTTAACATATGAGATAATCTTATCATTGTAAGGAAGGAGTCGTTCGTATATAGTACGATTGCCCCGACCACAATTACAACCAATATGCAAAAAATCGTTTTAGCGACAACTTCAAAATTCAGGATTAAAGCCTTTGAACTACTGGGGCTTGATTTCACTGCACTGCCGAGTGAGATTGATGAGAAAAGTATCGAACGGCCAAAGGACCCAAAAGAACTGGTGCTGTTTCTTTCTAAGCTAAAAGCCGAATCTTTAGCGAGAAACTTGTCAAAAGAAATAGTGATTGGCTGCGATACTGTCGGGGTTTTTGAAAATCAAATTCTGGAGAAGGTAGAAACGAATGAGGCTAGAGAAAGGTTGATATCGATGTCCGGCAAAGAATTCTCTCTCATTACTGGAATCTATATGGTTAATCTCCAAACAAAGCAAAGTTGTCAGAAGATTGTGCAAACCAATTGCAAAATGAGAAATTACTCTGTTAGTGAAGTGAAAAAGTATCTCTCGCAGGACAAAGAAGTGGTATCATATGCGATTTCCTTTGCACCAGGCGGTTTGTATAGCTGTACGTTTATAGAATCTATTTCTGGCAGTTATAACAATCTGACTAAAGGCATTCCTCTGGAAAAAATTGTGGAAATGCTGGCAGAGGTAGGTTACAAACTGATTTGAATTACTGCTGTATCTCCGTATAATATTTTTCAAATCTACTTAATGATTTTATAATATTTACATGATTGAAATTCCAGAAGCAGTTATTCTGTCCCAACAGATTACAAAACACCTTAAGGGTAAGAAGATCAAAAATGCTGCCGCAATGCATTCTCCCCATAAATTGGTTTGGACTTTTAAAGATCCAAAGAATTATCGAAAGATGCTAGTTGGGAGAAGTATTATTGAGTCTTACCCGTTTGGCAGTACAGTAGAGATCTCTTGCGGTAAAGTGAGAATGGCATTTTCAGAGGGATTTTACCTAAGATACTTTAAAGCCGGTTCAAAGCTGCCTGAGAAACATCAGCTTTCGTTAGAATTTGAAGATGGAGATTTTTTTGTTGCCTGGGTCCAGATGTATGGAGGGCTGGCCTGCTTCGAAAAAAATGAGTATGGTAATAAATATTACTTGATAGCAAAAGAAAAACCTGCTGTTATGTCCAAAGAGTTTAGTGTTTCTTATTGGAAATTGCTATTCGCTCCGGATGTTGAAAAACTTTCGGCCAAGGCCTTTCTTGCTACAGAGCAAAGAATTCCTGGCCTTGGGAACGGTGTTCTTCAAGACATTCTTTTCAATGCTAAAATCCATCCAAAAAGAAAGATAGAGACGCTTTCTCAGCAAGAAAGAAATAATCTCTACAAGGTCGTTATTTCAACTCTGAAAGAAATGGTAAATAGAGGTGCGAGAGATACAGAGAAAGATCTTTTGGGAAATGATGGGGGGTATAAGACGAAAATGAGTGTAAAAACAATCGGTTCGCCTTGTCCGGTTTGCCATGGTACTATAAAGAAAATGGCTTATATGGGAGGTAGTGTTTATGTTTGTGAGACTTGTCAAAAGCTATAATTAATGTCTATTGAACAGAGAGTAATATTTTGATCTTCCCTACGAATGAAGAAATTATCAAACAATCAACTAACGAAAGCAAAAGACTTTGCTTTCAAAAATGGCAGAATTCTTGATATCGAGCTAATGAATCATTATTTCAATGGTGATAATTCTTCGAATGTCTTGGCTGAGCTTCGTAAGTTCCAAAACCCGGATGGAGGATTTGCATATGGTCTTGAGCCAGATCTCAGAACGGATGTATCATCAAATATAGCAATGACCTATGCCTTTCAGTATTTCCAAAAGTTAAATTCCAGTACATTACCCGAATTTCTATATAAGGCGATAGAGTTTTTTGAGGAGAATTATTCGAAAGAACACCAAAGATGGATTCCAATACCTGAGGAAACGAACGATTCTCCTCATGCTGTCTGGTGGACCTACGACAAGGAAAAGTATCTGCAGGATTCTGAATGGGGCAATCCAACAGTAGAAATAATTGGCTATCTTCTAAAATATGAGAACAATTTTGACGAGAATGAATTAGAAACACTTAAGCAGAAAGCTCTAAAGCGATTATCCGATGCAAAGGAAGTAGAAGTGCATGAACTGATGTGCTATCAGCGCTTTGTGAAATCACTGGACAAAAAGGAAACAGATCAGGTTTACGACAAAATTTGCAAGTTAGCGGTCAAGCAGGTCGAGAAGGACTCAACCAAGTGGGGCGGCTATGTGGCTCGACCACTAAATTTTGTTGATAGTCCGAAGTCACCGGTTTATGAGGTGCTTGGAGATGAGGTCGATCAAGAACTCGATTATCTCATTGAAAATTTTGAGCCGTGTGGCGGCTGGTATCCAAACTGGGACTGGATGATGTTTGAAAAAGAGTGGCAGAAGGTGAAACCCGAGGTTGCAGGAATGATAACGGTAAAGAATTTAGTTACTTTGAGAAAATTTGGTAGAATTGGGTAATAGTCAATTATTTATTTTTGGGTTTACCTTAAAATATGAAGTCTGAATATAGTCTAGATAAAATAAAATTCTCAGTAGATAGGGGAACTTTTCAAAGAGCAGTAAAGATATTCGAGGATAAAAAGATAACAAAGTTTAAGGAACTTGCTGGTGCTTATAGTGCTAATGTTATAGGCACTTCTCCTTATGAAGTAGTCGTTTCAAAACAGGGCTTTGATATGGGTAGTTGTAACTGCTATCTTGGACAGAATGATACTTTGTGTAAACACATGATAGCTTTGGCTATTTATTCTCTATTCCGCGGAAAGCCTTTGACAGAAGCTGAGAAAGAACAAATTACAGAGTCCAAAAGTTCAGGTAAAGTAGGGAGTTTGTTGACACATAAAGCATCAGCCGTCAAACAGGAAATAACCAAGCTGCTAAAATACATAAAACCTTACAATGGTCCTTCACGTATATGGTTTCAGTATCAGGATAGTTTATCTGAGGGCTGCAACAGGTTATCAGCATTAGTGAGCAAACTTCCGATTTGCATGCAGAGTGCAGATATTCTTGTAAACCTGCTTCTTCGTCTTGATAGAAAACTTTCCACGGGAGGAGTGGATGATTCTGATGGAACTGTTGGAGATTTTATCGTAGGGGTAGTTGGTGTTCTGCAACAATATGCAAAGAATGTGCCAGAATGCAAAGAGTCGTTTAAGAAGCTAAGAAACAGAGAGACATGTTTTGGTTGGGAGGAATCCTTGATCAAGCAGATTTAGTACATTTATGAATATTGAACTATGAAGTGGTGCTACAAGGGCTTTAGTCTGTGACTAATAAGTTGTCGTAGAATCTATAGCTAGATAATAATTTCCTGATCAGTAAGATTGTGTGGGTTAAGTTCGTTTTTTGCTTTTTTTAAACAAGATGTCAACTGACCTGATCGCAAAACATAAAATTCTCCAATCTCAGGCTCTGAAATTAATCGAAGACTTGAAGTTAACTACAAAAGTCTAGTTGCTTTTAATACAAGATACTTATAGTTATGAAAGAATACTTTTGTAAAAGTGTAAAAAATTATAAACAATCTTCGGACAAGGCGGCATGTTTGTTCCCGGCTCTTGAGCGTACAATAGATGTTTTAGATATCGATTCTAAGACTGTTCTGGATTTAGGTTGTGGGGATGGAATTCTTTATCCAATGCTTGAATCAAGAGGCTTTGAGTATCAGGGAGTTGACGTTTCAGATGATATGGTAAAACAGGCACGTGATAAGAATCCGAAATGAACTTTTATTACTGCAAATGCGTCCGCTTTGCCTTCCCTATTAGATGGAAAATTTAGCCTTGTTGTTGCTAACATGCTTTTTCCTTCGATTGCATCAAGAACTAATTTTGCTACTATCTTTAAAAATGTGAGCCGAGTGTTGAAATGTCAAGGATTCTTTGTAGCAGCAACCATGAATCCTTGTTTTGACGGCTATATGCAGAAAATGTTGTTCGATCGAGAGGATATAGAGTCAAAATTTAAAGGTTATTATAACTCTCCATCAAAGTACGTAGTACGTAGAGAAAAAGAGGGCAAAAAAGTTTGTTTTCGAGGATTATCACTGGATGTTGAGCGATTACTTAAGAGCTGGAAGAGAGGCGGGTTTAGTGTTGAAGGATATTGACGAGTGTGAGCCGCGAGCTATGTCGGATTCCGAGGTGGCGTCAATAGAAACCATGTCAAGGTGGCCGATTTATATTATTTTGTTATTTATTAAGTCAAAAAAAGCATAATTAATCATGGAAAACTTATCATTTCTAAAACCGTATAAAAGTGACCTTAAAGCTATTCGCTTAATACTCAAACAGTGGACAGATCCTGAGGAGGTAGAAAAATACATCGAAAGAATAGAGAATGAGATCAATGGAAAGACTGAATACAATATGCACTTTTTTGTACTGAAGAAAGATAATATTGTAGTTGGGGTGGGAGGAATAGCTGATCCACCCCCAAAGTCTCACAAATTTAGTAGATTCAAAAATCCTGGTGACATTAAAATTCTTTATATGGATAATCGATTCAGAGGGCAGGGGTTGGGGAGAATTCTTCTAGAACATCTTGAAGAAAAAGCTAAAAAGTTCGGATACGACGAACTTTTGATAAGAAGTGCAGAAAGGTATAGGGATACAGCTTATGGTTTTTATGAAAGAATGGGATATGAAAGTGCGGGCCGGATAGAGGGAGGAGAGTTGGGGAAGAAGATGGTCGTGTTCAGAAAAGCGATGTAGTTATGAATTTATACATTTTCTTATAGTGAAATTATATGGATTTATTTCAGTCTAGTTATGATAAATTCTCTCAAAAGATTAAGGTCGAATAGAAGACTCTGTATCATTGACTGTGGGACAAGTTGGCTTAAAGAAATTATAAAGAGTATTGAAGAAGTTGACTACCCTTATAAGGTGGTAACTCTTAAGAAGGTCAAGGTGTTGAACTTTGATACTATTGCGGGAGTTATTATTTCTGGTGCTCCGGTATTATTAAGCAATGAGAAATTGAGTGATTGGCTAATTGAATTTAAGTTCATTAGGAATTTTAAAGTTCCAATCTTAGGGATTTGTCTTGGTCATCAGATAATAGGACTGTTTTATGGTGCAAACCTATACAAAGGTACCTTGGTCAATAGGAAGGAGAAAATCGAACTGGTTAATGAAGACTTCTTGTTTAATGAGATAGGCAATCATTCTTTATTTCGAGAGGAACATTCTGAATATATAACATTGCCCAAGAACTTTGTGCGGTTGGCAAAGTCTCTTTCTTGCGAAAATGAGGCAATGAAGCACAGAAGCGAACTTATTTATGGAGTTCAGTTCCATCCTGAAGTATCGGGTGTTAACGGACGAAAGCTATTTAGCAACTTTTGTTCTCTATGCAACTATAAATGATAGAGTGATCTTTCATTTATAGTTTTCAATCCTTTTTCTATGACTCAAAAGAAAAACAATAAGATCGAAATTTTAGCTCCAGCAGGATCGTTTGAAACGCTCCGGACAGCTATAGATGCTGGGTGCGACTCTGTATACCTTGGAGTTGGGGATATGAATATGCGAGCAGGAGCCGCGAAAAACTTCCAGGTAAGCGACCTGGCTGAGGTCGCTAAACTTTGTCATGAAAAAGGTGTTCGTGCTTACATCACCATAAACAACCAATACTTCGACGAAGAATTGGACAGAGTAAAGGCATTGGTAGATGAAGTAGCTAAGCACGAGTTAGATGCTGTTATTGCTGCCGATATGTCAATAGTGATATATGCTCAAGGGAAAGGACCTGAAGTTCACATCTCAACACAGCTTTCTGTTTCAAATATAGAATCCCTTAAATTTTATGCTCAATATGCAGATCGTTTTGTCTTGGCAAGGGAATTATCATTGAAACAGGTCAAGTATATTGCAGATCAGATCAAAAAACAGAAGATAACTGGTCCTAAAGGTCAATTGGTTCAAATAGAAGTGTTTGGGCATGGAGCACTGTGTGTTGCTGTAAGCGGCAGATGTGCGATGAGCCTTTATTGTTATAACAAATCTGCAAACCGCGGACTTTGCACTCAGATCTGCAGGAGAGCGTATAAAGTTACGGATATCGAGACTAGTCAGGAGCTGAAGATAGATAACAACTATGTGATGAGTGCCGCGGATCTTTGTACGATCGGTATGCTGGATAGGCTAATTGATTCTGGTGTAAACGTCTTGAAAATAGAGGGACGTGCACGGACGCCTGATTATGTAGATACAGTTGTTCATACTTACAGGGATGCACTTGAAGCGGTTTATGCAGGAACTTATACGAAAGAAAAGGTAAAAGAATGGAATGAAAGGCTCAAAACAGTTTTCAACAGAGGATTTACTGAAGGATTTTATATGGGCAGAAAAGCCGATGAGTGGTCACGTGGCCCAGGAAATAAGGCGGTAAAGAAACGATTTCAGCTAGGAGTAGTAACCAATTATTTTAATGATTTAAGCGTAGCTGAAGTGGCTTTGCATGCAGATGCCGGGCTTGAAGAGGGAGATGAGTTTAACATTACAGGGCAGACAACAGGGTTAGTTCAAGGAAAGATTACCGGATTACGGGCTGACGGAAAACCGGCTAGAAATGCTGGACAAGGTGATGTGATAACTTTCAAAGTTCCTCGGAAGGTGAGACGAGGGGATGTATTTTTTGTTATAAGAAAAAACATAGGGCAAGGGGCTTAAGCCCCTTGTCTTAATAACTTTATTGACCACTGGAAGCAAGATGAAAAATCTTGAAGCTTTTCTGGTTACTTGGGTAACTTATAATTCGAGGGTCTTTGAGAGAATGATTAGGTTTGGAGTAAGACGAGGGAAACCTATAATTTTAACGAGTCAGGATGAGATTGAGATTACAAAGTTAGTTAAGAACATGGTGATTGATCAGCAAATTAAGATTCTGGCATATAACATCTGTAGAGATCATATCCATTTGATTTTAGTATGCGAAGAATCTGAGCTTGGTGAAATTGTAAGAAGGTTTAAGGGAAAAACTTCTTATTTATTTAATAAATCTGAGACAAGTGGTTTCAACCCCTTGTATAGGGATAACAAGAAAATAGTCTCAAGAACAAGAAAGCAGGCTCCCTTGTCACAAGTTCGGTCACGAGGTAAAACACAGGCAAAGCTTTGGGCCCAAAAGTTCAACAGAGTTCTTCTCGATGGTAATGATTCACTTTCAAATGCGATTGATTATGTAGAGAGGAATAGAGAAAAACATGGATTACCACTTAACAATGGGCTAA
>JAHIVN010000135.1 GCA_018816645.1 Patescibacteria group bacterium
ATGTTGGGGAGGCAGACTATGTAGTGATGGAGTCTCTTTATGGGAACAAATATCATGAATCAAGAACCGAAACAGACGATAAGCTTACGGAAATTGTAAACAAAACTCTATCTCGAGGTGGTAATGTGATCATCCCATCATTTACCTATCAGAGATCCCAAGAACTGCTAATACTTTTCAAAAGACTTATAAATGCAGGGAAGATTTCAAATGAAGTGAAGGTGTATCTTGATAGCCCTCTGGCTATAAAGGTTACAAATGTATATAAGAAATACTTCAGGTACTTAAACGCTGAGTTGGTAAAAGAATTTAAGAGCGGAGAAGACCTTTTCTATTCACCAAATATTGAGCTATTGAATGATAAAAACAGCTCCAAGGGGATAAGAAAAAAAAGAGGGAAAATTGTGATTGCAGGGCATGGTATGTGTGCTGGAGGTAGAATTCTATTTCATCTTTTGCATAATCTGCAGGATAGGAAAGCTTCAATTGTTTTTGTAGGGTTTCAGGCGCCTGGGACGACAGGAAGAGAGATAGTTGAAGGGACGAAACAGGTAATGATTAATGACAGAATGGTAAAAGTGTTAGCAGAAATAAATGCTCTATACGGCTTTTCTGCTCATGGGGATCATAACGATCTTTTGAAATGGCTTCAAGCTTTGAAGCAGAAAAGTATAAAGAAAGTCTTTCTGACACATGCAGAAGAATCAACAAGCTTGGGATTCCAAAAAACACTTGAGCAAATGGGATACTCTGTTGCTGTTCCCAATTGGCAGGAAGAATATGAGCTATGAATGGATTTAAAGTGAGCGATTTATAATCCCGGCTAATTAGTCTAAACTTGAATTTCCTTGCCTAGTGTGGTGCAAAGTGGCATTTTTTCAATTATTAATGCAATAACTGTTCATATAATCGAATTATTGTAGTTCGATCTGTTTTGTACTTTACAAATTTTGGCAGGCAGGGTATTTTATTTAGATACCTATTTCTTAGAACCAAGATATGGATAAGATAAAAAAGATAGAAAGTGATATAAAAGCAGTAAAAATTCAAGGTGCCACTAACGTAGCGCTAGCAGCCCTGGAGGGAATAAGAATATATGTTCACTCGAAAAAAGGTCTTTCCGGAGATAAGTTGTACAAAGAGGCAATTAAAATTGGAGATCGTCTCAGCAAGGCTCGGGAGAATGAGCCTTTGGCAAGAAATGCGATAAAGTATATGCTGGATCAGCTTTCTGAGAAAAAAGGCACTGACGTTGACAAAAGAATTCTCGAGATCTGCGATGAATACGAAAGCTTAATTCAGGATGGTAAGGTTGCTATAGTAGATTATGGAACAGGTGTCTTGAAGGATTTCGATGTTGTCTTAAATCATTGTCATTCTAGCACAGCGCTTTCGATTTTGAAAAATATTGCTAAGTATCGAAAGATCCTGAACAAAAATTTCAAAGTAGTAGCAACGGAGACGAGGCCACTATACCAAGGGCGCAAATCAGCACAGGAACTGTTGGAGTTTGGTGTAGATACCTATCTTATTGTTGACTCTGCATGCGCTTCTTTTATTACAGATAATAGATATATTCCTGTGGATGCAATCGTTGTGGGGTGCGACGAATTGCTTGGAGATGGGGCAATTATAAATAAAGTAGGTACCTTTTCAATCGCACTGGCTGCTCAGAAAGGTGTGGATAGTTTTTATGTTGCAACTACGCTTCTGAAGCTTGATCAAAGAAAAAGCGCTGACTCTGTAAATATCGAGCAACGTAATCCGGCAGAAGTCTGGAAGGATGCTCCCCAAGGATTAGAAATAATCAATCCTGCTTTTGAGATTGTAAGATCTGAATACATAAAGGGGTATATTACAGAGGCTGGCGTGTTGAAACCGGAAGACCTGATTTCTGCTTCGAAAAACATTTATCCTTGGCTTGTAAAGTAACATTTGGGACTTTCCTTATATATTAAGAGTTTAAAAAAGTATAAGCAGGTTAGTAACATGTGAAGATTTCCAGTACAAGACGTACCCAAAGTACCCAAAGTACCCAAAGTACCCACCCTCTTGTTTAGAGAACGTTTATGCACTACAATAATGGGTAAGTTCAATTTTAAATTTTTGGTTTACTAAGATGGGATATAGTAAAAAATTCTCATATTTAACCGAAGGACAGCACTTTGATGCATCAACTCACGTAATTGTGACTTTTTACATGGAGGCAAAAGATGATTTTAATAGGTGTGCAGAAGCGGTTGCTGCAGAGTCCTCTGTTGGAACGTGGACAGATACCGAAGGGCTCGATGAAGCTTTATTTATGAAATATGCAGCACGAGTTTTTGACATCGAAAAATTTGACCAGAAAAGCGGGATAATTAAAGTAGCGTATCCGTTGGCATTGTTTGAAACAGACAACATTCCGCAGCTTTTGGCAGATGTTGCAGGGAATGTTTTCGGAATGAGAGAGCTTGCAAATCTCAGGGTTCGTGATGTTGAACTTCCCGAAAGCTTTGTAAGGGCAAATAAAGGTCCTGCATTTGGTATTCCTGGGATTCGGGAAACTTTGGGCATTTATGACAGACCACTGCTTGGTACAATTATCAAACCCAAGGTTGGCTTGCCAACTAGCGAACATGTTCGTATAGCATATGAGGCGTGGGTAGGCGGTGTTGATATTGTGAAAGACGATGAGAATTTATCGGATCAAGATTTCAACCCCTTTTATGAAAGGGTTAATCAGACACTTGAAGCTAGAAGAAAGGCTGAAAGAGTTACTGGCCAAAAGAAACTATATTGTCCAAATATTAGTGCAAGAATTAGCGAAATGTATGCAAGAGCAAAGTTTGTTAGAGAGATGGGGGGCAGGGCAGCCATGATTGACATTGTGACAACAGGTTATTCAGGAGTACAGTTTATGAGAGACCAGCAAATGAACTTGATTTTACACGGCCATAGAGCAATGCATGGGGCTTTTACGCATTCCGACAAACATGGAATCGCAATGTTGGTATTTGCGAAGTTGGCGAGATTAGCCGGGATAGATCAGCTGCATACTGGCACTGTCGTTGGTAAGATGGAGGGAACCGAGGAAGAAGTAACCAAAATAGACACATTCCTTCGGGGAGACTGGTTTGGCATGAAACCAACTATGCCTATAGCATCAGGGGGGTTGCATCCGGGACATTTACCAAGACTAGTTGAGATTCTAGGGAAAGATGTCATAATAAACCTAGGAGGAGGGATCCATGGTCATCCAGACGGAGTCAGCGCTGGAGCAAAAGCGGCAAGGCAAGCTCTGGATGCCGTATTGGAAGGAAAAACTCTTTCTGAGTATTCGCAAAAGCATCCAGAGCTTGCCGGAGCATTAAAAAAGTGGGGCGAATTCGGAAAGCAAGAAGGAAAGGAATCTGAAAAGGGTACTTATGTACATGCACTAGTTAAAAGTCCTGCTTTATCAGTTGCAAAAAGATCAAAAACGGATGTTCTGAAATTGTAAGATATTTTAGTAATTAAAACAGGTTAACATGTTAACATAGGTTCTTGCCCAGATAACAGATAAAAAAATGTGAAAATCTGTTATGATATAGGGCAGAATGATACTAAATAAACGTCGACGGATTACAAAGCAAAAACATGTTACGATTTTAAGATCGTTTGTGGTAGATATTTCTGCAGTTAGTGCATCAAGAATAGCTGGAGTAAACAGGAA
>JAHIVN010000136.1 GCA_018816645.1 Patescibacteria group bacterium
ATTATTTTCTTTGAGTATAGCTATTACTATTTTGTACCTTGGGTATAAGAGTAGAAGGGTTTTTTTCACAGATCCATTCTTTACTAAATAATATAGTTATTCAAATTCCTACTTAGTCCAATTCTTGTAAATTTCATTTAGGAAAATGATAAATTCATCTGTAGCTAGAGAATTCCCTTCTTGACTTGGATGATCATCGCCAGAGGGGTAGGCAAGCGTGTTTCCACTTCCGCCAGTTAGGACATCGTAGAAATCAAAAACAGTGACATTCTCGTATTTATAATCACTCAGCCAGTCGTTGACCAGCCAGTTGTTGAAAGCTCGTGCATTATCTGCATATGTTGCATCTGATAATGGTGGAGCAGTGACAACGATAAATAACTTGTCCTGTTTAGTCTCAAAGTATTCAAGTAGGTCGATGTATATGCCTTTTGCATTCGCTACTGTGTGATACTGTGAATCAGCGCTTTCTCCTTTCAGAGAGTTATTGTTGATACTTGGAATAAGATCGTTTGGATTTCCTTTAAGTGCAGAATTTGGGAAGCAGGATTTGAACATGATGATCTCATTCTCACCACTGGGATCACTGGATACTCTAGTATATGAAGAATTCTGGCTGCTTTCGGAGTAAAGTGCTTTGAGATATTTGCTGCTATCAGATCCCCGGAACCAAAGCCACCAGTGGCCTATATCGGTTGTGTCTCCAATAGGACCGAGTCCTGAGCTTGTCGAAGGACCCCAGCCGTAGTTAGTATCGCTTACAAAGTAACCTTCATCCATCAGAGCCTTTCCCAGTCCGCCATTGTCATCTGCCAGCCAGTTTTCACCGGTGGAATGGTGAATGAAGATTAATTTCTTGTTACCTGATTTAGCTGTCGTCGGTGTGGAAGTTATTTCCGTAGTTATCGGCGGATCGTTTTGTGACAAGCTCTCGGTTGTTGGATTTTGATCGTCAGGTTTGTTGAATACTGTCAATAGTATTATTACTGATCCTGTTAAAACTACCAGGAGAACTATGGCGCCGATTATGAAGTAGGAGGTTTTGATTTTCATTTGTTGTATTCCAGAAATATTAAAACTTATTTACACGGTCCAGGTGTACCATCCTTTTCTATTATAACGCACTCTCTATTTTTCATTATACCTAGACATATAGAATATGTCGGACCATCAATGTTTTCTTCTCCATAAGTTATTCTCTTCCCTATACATTCACACGATCTGATAGGGTAATCGTTGCCAGGGACCCATCCATCAAATTCGTCACATTTAGGAAGAATGGAGGATAGGGGACCGAACGGTGTAAACATTAGGAATAATGAAAGCACAGATACAAGGATAAAAATTGAGAAAAGGATTATCACTTTTTTCTTACCCATGTTTTTTAGGCGTTTAATTTACCTAATGTAACTTAATTTCCTATAAACTGCAAACAATTGCCCTCTGGATCGAAGACGGTGAAGACTCTTCTTGTCTCCTTCGGGTTGAACTCTGACATATTGACCGGTTCCTGTTCGATCTTGATTTCTTTTGCATTCTTGACTTTATCCCACCAATAGTCGAGCTTATCAACATAAAATGTGATTATATGGCGGTAAGGATCTTTGTTGTAACCCTTTACTTCAGAATGTTCAGCGATCCATATCTCGTATTCATCGTTTGCCAAAACATTATAGCCGTAATCTTTTGGAAGCTTAAGAGTATTCTTAATTCTAAATCCAAGGGTTTCATTATAGAATTTTACCAGCTTGTCTGGAGTTTCTGAAAATAGGAAGATTTTATATTTGTTGAGCATATTGAAGTTTTATAACTATTCATTTTTTCTACCTAATATTAACAAAAGTGTTAATTGAAGGGAAATATTTTAGCTAACAAATCCTACTTGCAATTATTACAAAGTTTATGTATCAATAAAGCTATATTATGACTTTTGACATGAATGAGCTTGAAAATGGCTTGTCCCAAGAAAGTGTGAAAGAGCTACCTTTTGAAGGACTGGTGTGTTTGTTACCCAAGGCTTATAACTTCTCCGCGCTTCGCTCTTGCAATTTCAAAGGCAACTATTACAGGAGACTATTCTGATCCGATGTTTTGGTCCGAAGAAATGGTGAATATCTTTGCAGCCATGAGTAGTGAGAGTAGCAGAGATATACCAGTTCTAGCCGGAGGTGTAAAAATATTCATAGCTAATCATACATCAATTACAGCAGTTCTCCCGGCAATTGCAAAAAGAATGCCGTCTGGAGAAGACATGCCATATCTGTTTTCAGATATTAACGCCCCATATAAAGCAGCAATTGACGAAGAAGCTTCGTTTGTTAGACAATTAATTGCAAGAGCTCTCTTACGTATAGAATTAAGTATTCCTTTTATAGTTCCAAATTTATCAGCAAAAGCTTCAAATCTGAAAGCAGAAATACTGAAGACAGCTAAAGTAGACGGATGTATCTATACAGGAAAAGATATGTTAAGAATGATTCGGGACAGCTCTCTGACGCAGAATCCAACTTCCTATATCATATTCATCGAAAATATTGCCAGCAGGGGACTAGATATTCATCCTCCGGATCCTGATCTGGTTCACCTAACTAACATTTTATTAAGAAAACTACCGACAGCCAGGCTGGTCTTTCTTGGTTATAACTCTGATAATCATATTGCCATAACAAGAGATATACCCAGAACTGAAATTCCTTTTGAATTAGAAAGTAATCAGTATCCGAGCAGTCAATATTATGGAGATATGTTGAGGGAAGCATTGATGAGTACTGTTCAGTAAACCCGCTTTATGCCGAGTCCGCCATCGATAACTATATCCTGACAGGTAACGGCATCATTCTCAATAACACTTCTCACAGCACAGGCTATTTCTTCCGGTGTTATAAATCTTTTAATCGGGGTTTGATTTACACACTCATTCTTTTCTTTTTGGCTGAACCTATCCCATAACTTTGTGAGTGTGTATCCGGGAGAGATGGTAACTGCTCTTAGCTTGTCTGCATAGTTATAACCAAGATTTAGAGTAAATTTATTCAGAGCGGCTTTTGCAGCCGAGTAGCAGGTTAACTCCGGATATGTTGCGACTTCCTGCCGGCCCATGATCGATGAGACATTTATTATTACTCCCCCTTTTGACAACCTTGGCAGCGCTTTTCTGCAGATTTCAACTATACTGAAAAAGTTCACTCGAAAAGTTGTCTGCCATTTCTCCGTGTCAAAAGGGTCTTTTGTATCGCTTTCTTCTATGCCGATAGTGTTGATTATTACATCAAGCCTCTTTGTATGAACAGAGATTTCCCTGAAGAGCTTATCGATTTTCTCTGATTTAGATAGGTCTGCTTTTATTGGAACTATCTGGCTGTTCTTGCTTCCAGCAAGTTTGACTATCTCATTTCGGTTGTGATGAGCAAATACTACAGCTCCTGCATGTGCAAGATTTTCTAGAATTGCCGAACCGATGCCTCCCGATGCACCTGTTATAAGTATGTTTCTGTTTTTAATATTCATATAGAGATGAATGTAAGCTTATCCGACTAACTGACATTTTATTCGAAAATTACAATATAGTAAACTGCTTTACTTGAACATTTTTATTAATCTATACTTGATCTGTAAAATGGACTATTTAAATTTCTGATCGCCCAAGTGAAATGCCCCTCGTTTGGATCATTTGTCTCATACATATTTGCTGAGATAAGGCTATATATAAGGACATACAGTTTTAATAGCCTAAATGAGGACTTGGTAATCCTGTTCTTGATAATATCACCGACATAGTCTTTTAAACTGAATATTTTTATCTCATCATACATGTCTGAAAAGGTCCAGCCTAAGGCTATATCAAACAAAGGATCACCAACTGTTGTCAATATCCCAAAATCGAGAACAGCCTGAACTTTCAAGTCGTCATCAACCAGCAGATTGGCCGGAAAGTAGTCCCCGTGTATGAGTCTGTAACTGGACAAGCTAATCTCTCGAAGAGTTTGGATAATTCCCTCCACTAATAATCCTGCATTGTCTACTTTCCCCCCAAAAATTCTTTCTGACTCTTTATATTTATTAAGTAGATTATAAATTAGTAGATTATTCCAATTTGAATACTTTCTGACTTCGAAGAATTTACCTTTCAGGTCGAGCGGTTCTGCTTTATCTAACAGATCAGTTTTTATTTTCTGTATGTTAAATAACACCTCTACATATGAGTTTAGAGTTTTTTTAAGTTCGGTCTCGGTCATGTTTTTCAGTACTGTAGTTGTCAAACAGGTTCCTTGTAGTTTTTTTTCAGTAACTACCAACTTGCTTCCTATTTTCCGAATACTTAATATTTCAGGAGTTGAAAATTCTACATTAGTTGTATCCAAAGAGTTGTAGAATTTCATGAGCCGCTGAAGGTTCTTTTTGCCGATATCGGTTCCATATACCTTGATGATGGTTTCTTTGGTATATTCAAAAACCAGACACTGCCACCCTTTTCCAACGAGTTTCAGATCGGGGCTGTTTATCTCCTGTAAAAGTTTTTTATAGTCCTGCATAATTTCATATCGATAGATTAATTTTTTCTACTTAAGCAATTGTTTATTATCAATTAAATAATACTCGTTTATCCCGATCTGTTCCAGGAAGTGAAAATCGTGCGATATCGCTGCAATTGTACCTTGGAATTCCTTCAGTGTTTCTGTTATAGCTTCAACAGTTTCTATATCAAGGTTGTTTGTCGGCTCGTCAAGTATCAGCATATCAATATCAGAGCTTGTTGCAATAGCAAAAGCCAGTCTTGCTGTTTCTCCGCCGCTAAGAATTTTAGCATTTTTTTGAATATCCAGGTTACCCGGGAAACACAGGTTTCCCAGAACCTTTCTAACATCTTCGTAACTAATATTAGCATTGTTATCCTGAACATTCTTGATTATAGTTGCCTTTGGATTTATCAGGTCATATTTCTGATCAACGTACAAAGTTTTGTACTCGGAGCCGTAACTGACATTTTTCAGCAACGAGTCTTTTCTATTATAAGAGAACTGTTTAACTAACGTAGTTTTACCACTGCCGTTATCACCCAGAATTGCAAGTCTATCACCATGGTAAATATCGAAGTTAATTTTATCGATAAGTAATTTCCTGCTTGGGAGCAGAAGTGATCCGGTTTTGACACTTAAAACCAGTCCTGACTTCTGCCGAGTGTTTAACTTTAGGCAGATATTTTTCCTTTGCTTTAGCTTCAGTGTATTTAGCATATCATTTGTTTTTTCTATAGACTTTTCCTTTTTAACCTTATCTGCTCCAAAACTAGTCTGCATATTCCGCCTCATAGAATTACGAGCGATTTTAGGTATGCTTCTATCGTTAGTTTTAGCCATCCGATCAAATTTTGCTTTTTCTTTTTGAAATCGTATGTTCCCTCTCTGAAAAGCGGTTTTAATCTTTTTTAATCTTTTTCTTTCGACCTCGAACTGGTCAATCTGAGATTGTATTTCATTATCCTTTTCGGTTTTGTAAAAGTCGTAATCTCCGCCATAAATGGTCAATTTGCACTTTTCGATTTCCCAAATTGTTTTTACTACTGAATTTAAAAAATCTATATTATGACTCACTACGACAAAAGCGATATCTGTTTTCTGCAGTACTGTTTTCAACTCATTCAACGAATGTAAGTCCAGATGATTAGTTGGTTCATCAAGCAGGATGACTTCTGGAGATTTTGCTAATGCAACGGCAAGATTGAGTTTTACAAGCTCTCCGCCGCTTAGTGTACTTAATAGCTGTGTTTCACTT
Organism: Patescibacteria group bacterium; assembly: GCA_018816645.1. GTDB lineage: Bacteria > Patescibacteriota > Dojkabacteria > JAHIVN01 > JAHIVN01 > JAHIVN01. The sequence continues at coordinate 5,773 of JAHIVN010000136.1, forward strand.
AGTCTTGTTTTGAAAATGCTTTCGTATGCTATCAAGATTTGCCACCAATCCTCATGTATACCTTGAAGGTACAGATGCAGAGGTGTTTTCTTTCGGTAGAATTCTAAATCCAGTTGCGGAATGTACTCAATTGTGCAGTTTCGATTCACACTGCCCGAGTTTGACTTTATCAGTCCGGCAAGGCATTTAAGCAGTGAAGTTTTCCCACTTCCGTTTATGCCTACTAGACCGATTCTGTCTCTATCGATGATAGATCCGGATAGGCTGTCAAGAATGTTCTTTCCGTCAAAAGCAAGCGATATCTTATTAAATTGTAGCAGCGTTTTGTTTTGGATACTCATGGTTTCTGATTCACAGATAATATATACGAAATCTGATTAGTCAGAAACTATTGGAGAGGGGAATTGGGTGGAAATTGCAAGACACGAAAATACCAAACTCTGTGTCAAAGCTTCTGACTAGATATTTGATATTTTGCCTGCCATCGGATTAAGAATATGATTTAATACATATAAATTATACCCCAGGTTAGGGGCTTTTGCAAATTTACGAAATTTCAGTTCTTCGACAAATAGTTTCTTGGTTAATTATGGATATTTCCAACCTGCTTCCTGCGTATGATGAGAACTGCACTGAAAACACCATTAGCCAGCACCCAGGTCAAAGGATATGACCAAGTGAGTATTGAGTCGGAATTTAGTCAGAAATTCAATTCCTTTTGTTACCTAATAATTTTATAAAGACTTCGGTTTGATATTATTTGATTTGATATAAATATCTTCTCGTTCACAATGGATTAAAAATCCTGCCCGATGGAAAAGGATCATATTCAGGGAATATTTCTTCTCAACTAACGGAATTATCTAGCAAAAACTTCGGAAGGATTATTTCTCTTGTTTTTTTCTATTTGCCATAACGATGCTGATCAAGCCCAAGACCATGATAAACGATGCTGTCAAAGAATAATTAAGCTTAAGTTTTTCAGACATCTACTTTCTTAAAAAAACTGTTTAATGAGAATATATTGAGAATCTTCTTCAATTATACTAATTCTATTCCTAGATATTCCTTCTTAAATAAGTATTATTTTACTTAAGTCAGAGTTTGGAAAAAACTGGACATTTTATAAGTAATCATTTTTGTTTACTTTCTTAATTTTAATTCAACTCTTTTTCTGCTGGCAGATTTTTCAAGTTGTTCTTTAAGAAGTAGGGATTTGGCCTTGAGATCATCTTCTCTAACTTTTTCAGTCTTTATTTTTTGTTTACCTATTCTTAATGACGTTTCTAATTCGTATACTGAAAGTATAGTAGTAGCTATGCAATAAAAGTTTTTTGATCTTCCTTCATCAAAATGCTTTAAGAAGATCTCTAGTAACTCAATCCGTCTTTTCTGCTGTTTAATAAATTTCTCCAAACCCTGTTTTTTAATAGAATTTAAATTTGAAATAGATTTTCTGTGAGTTACAAAAGAATCACCTTTATCCCAACCTTTAAGTTTCGAACATGGAAATTTATTACATTCTGCACAGACTTCAAAATTTTGTTTTTTCACACAACAAGTCACAAGCGAACAGGATGGGTGCTTATCGGAAAAATCAGGACCACAACATCCTGGGCACCTCGAAGGACCTTTAATATAGTATCTTGGACATAAGCCACAATCTAACCCACAAACACCAAGTGTAGGATACTTTTTAATGACTTTATCCACGATTTTTAGTTAAATCAATTATACTAAAATGCTAAATAATTATACTTTATCGACTTTCATATTTCTATAGAATTATTGTTTTTAATATCTTTATGAAATGATAATGAATAGGGGACTTATACCCTCCGGAGGCGGTCGGGCCATTAGACGACCAACACTCATTTTTATAAGTTCCTCCTTCAAAACCGTGACTTCAATTGCCGGGCTTAGATTCGAACTAAGATTCAGCGCTTCAGAGGCGCTTGTCCTACCATTAGACGACCCGGCATTTTTTAGTGTTAGATTTTAATACACGTTACTTTCCGATTCATTATCCCGATTCGTTATACTCATCGGGACTAGGTCAGACTACGCATTTCTTTCGTGCCTCAAGAAATCCTAGTTCTGCCTTGAGGACGACCCGGCAACATTGACCCCAGGTATTTTACCAGAGAAGAGTGCAAACAGTAAATGCCCGAAATAGCACTTCAAAACGAAGGATATCTTAATTGATAACTGGGAATTGGTCATTGTTATTTACTGCTTCCTGTTTACTGTGTATAATACAAAGATTATTAAAAGTATTATGGAAAGAAAAGTAAAAGTATATACTGACGGCGGGGCAAGGGGAAACCCAGGGCCTGCTGCAGCTGGAGTTGTGATATTTGATGAAGAGGGTAGACTACTAGCCATTGACGCGAAATATCTCGGTGAGACGACAAACAATCAAGCTGAATATCAAGCACTAGAACTTGCGCTCGAACTTCTGCAAAAGAAGGACATTTCTCGAGATATCACTTGTTACTTGGACAGCGAGCTTATCGTTAAACAATTAAACGGGGAGTACAAAGTCAAAAATTCTGACATTGCTATAGTAAAGAAAAGAATTGACTCATTGTCTGAGTTTTTTGAGAACATAGAGTTCATTCATATCAGACGTGAGGAAAATAAGTTTGCAGATAAACTCGTAAATGTTATATTGGATGCAAGGGAGTAGCTAATAGTTAATATGTAATAGCAAGTAACTATCAAGTAATTGATAGTATTATTTAAGAAATTTCCATGTCGAAAACATATTCTGTAGACATTACAGATAAAAGACAAAAAAGACGCAAAACTCTTCGAGAAAAGAAGAAGGATAAAAAACCACAAAAGGGAAAAGTTAAGGTTATTGTAACCTTACTCATTCTGTTTGGACTTCTTGGAGGTGTCGGTTACTATTTATATAATGCAGCTTCTAAATGCGATGGGGCAAATTGCAATCCGATACTGCGTCCCATCGAAGCTACGATTGATCCAAAACTTAAACAAGATAAAGGTCTTACGAATGTGCTTGTTGTTGGTATCGATACGAGAGAGGCTAATCCCGGTCTTATGAATACTGATACGATAATGATCCTGACTGTTGATCATGTAAATCAGTCTGTTGTCATGACTTCGGTTCCCAGAGACCTCTGGGTTTCTTACACCCTGCCAAACGGAAATACTACTTCCAGTAAAGTGAATAGTGCATATGCGATGGGAGAATACTTCGAAAGTGGGAAGGGAATAGAGACATTAACAGGGGTTGTTGAAATGATTATTGGGCAGCCGATACACTATTATGTAAAAGTGACTTTGTCTGGATTTGTAGAGATAGTTGATACTATAGGAGGTGTGGATATCGATATCCCGGAATATTATAAAGACGCATACCCGAAGTCAGAGCTTCCACAATCGTATCAAGACACCTGTGCTTCATTCTTTCATGCAGGAGAGTACTGTATTTTTGAATTTCAAGAGGGGACTGAACATATGGATGGCCAGAGAGCATTGATCTATGCCAGAAGTAGACTTCTTAGCCCCTTAGGAGATTTTGATCGTGCAAGAAGACAGCAGAGAGTCATAAGTTCTGTGAAAGATGAGGTACTCTCCAGTGATACATTACTTGATCCTGCCAAGCTCTGGGATATATATAATATCGTCAAGGATAACATCGAAACGTCAAATTTTACCATCAACGACATACGCGCTGCTCTCAAGCTCAAGGATGAATTTGACCCCGATAATATAGGACAACTTGTACTTGATCCAAATCTTGGTTACGTTCCCAATAAATACATCTATAGACCATATGACTTCCCAGGCAGAGGCTACAACATTGAAGCTCACGACCTGACATATGCTTCGATTCAAGCATTATTTGGGGAAGTCAGGAAATATCCGCTCCTTTATAATGAAGCTCCCAAGATCTCAATTTACAATGCAACAGGTAATCCGGTACTTGCGAAAGACTGGACAAGCGAAATCCTAAGTAAGGCATCTTTTGTACAGATCGTGGAAACGAACAAACTTATCCAGGATCCAGAAGGGAATTTATCGGGCATCAAGATTTATAAATTTACTGATACAGAAAAACCGGGAACTGATGAATTCTTAAAGAAAGTTTTTGAAGTAGGTGAGATCACTACTGAGAACACAGAGGTGATAGAAGCTTATCGAGGAGAAGATTATGTGATTGTTGTAGGACCGTAATCCGTATTCAGTAATCCTTAATCTCTAAGCTGTTGCTTTCAGGAGCTTTGTTTTACAAGACAAGGGGTTTTACCCCTTGCGAGGAAATGCTAATAGATTTATTCAAGGGGCTACTGTCAGAGGCGGGCAGGAAAGTCCCTAGTCCTTGATTTTATAGTTTTGTATATATACCGGCGTATCTGCTCATCGGCTCATGAGCTCACGGAAGAATAGCTTTTGAGTCCCAGTTTCCAGACGAGGTTGCTTCCTAGATAAAAAACAGTAGCGAGAATGACATAGTAGCTAGTTAGCGGCCAGTCTATGTTATTGAAGAAGATGACTGAAGTCGGTACTGTTGTGACTAGAGCAACTGGGATTATGAAACTTGCGATAAATCTTATAGCCCCTTGGTAAGCGGATGACGGGATCGACCCTGGATCATTTAATACAGTATGCAAAAATCCCCTTACCGACTCCATTCTTCCCGCCCAGAAAGCCAGCGATAATACTATGAAGAAGATTGAGTAGAATACTACCACTGAGCAAGCTGCAAGAATTAACAATTTCAAAACGAGGAGAAAAGTTATGACAATTTTCAGCTTGATGATAGATATGAAGAAAACAGCCAGTCCGAATAACGCATTGGGTATACTGGCGATATCAAATTCATTGAACGAAGCAAGAAATTTTGAACCGATAGGTTTTGTGAGCAGTCCATCGATCTTGCCGTAGAAAATATTATCAGAAAGAGAGTTTAGGCTGATATCAAAAAGGAACCAGAAAATGTTCTGGAATATATGAAAAAATCCCATAAACCCTATGTATTGCCAGATACTGTATCCGGCGAAGGAGTCTGAGTAACTGTAAAGAATATAGATCCATACTATACTGGCTATCAGCCAGAGACTTATGGAGACTGTCGTGAGATAGAAGCTGGCCCGATAGGTGAGTGCTTTCTGATAAGAAAGACTTAGGAGTCTAGCTAATATTTTCCCATATTTTAGAATGTTATGCACCATACGCTTCATATTTTTTGATACCGAATTTATAAAGTAATTTGAAAATAATGATTATCAATATCACCCACAAGGCCTGCATTCCGAACATAAAGGGGAGATTGATTTCGTCCGGGGTAAATATGATATCTGCTGAAAAGGCAAAGGTGTATCTATAGAAAAGTAAGTTGTTGATCCCTGCCATCCAGGCTGGCATGAGAACTACTGGGAAAACCTGTCCTGAGAGAAGCATAAATAGTATTCTATTTAGTCTGCTTATCGGATCAACATTCTGGATGAAAAATGCACACATTCCTATGATCATATCCCAGAGAGAGAAGATGGTTGCTCCCAGAATCATAGAGACAAGTAAGAACAAAAGCTGTTCAATCGAAGTGATCGGTATTTTTAAATTGAAAACTATAAGAAGGACTATAAAAATAGGTGCGATAAGGATGAGACTTCCGAGCTTCCATCCTTGCTCGATGAAGATGTATCTCAAGATGGGATGGATAGGTTTGACTATGAAAGCGCTGATCCCGCCATCTTTGATGGAAGAGCCTAGATACTTGCTCACTGTCCCGCCTATGATGTACCAAAGGATCGCCATAACAAGAAAGTAGGTAAGAAGATCGGTCTGCTGGAAGCCGTTTATTTCCTTCTTGTCTCCATATACTGCTACCCAAGTCACATAGTTTACAAACGCCGGGAGCAAGCCGCAGAAGAACCAAAACAGATTGTCAAATCTGTGTTCGTATTGCCGCATGAGATTTACTTTGAAAACTGCCCAGTATTTTTTCATGACTTAAGATTTTATTATATTTAAGAATTTATTAGTAGGAGAATCGAAGGACTGAAAGAATGCCCAATGATCAAATACCAATTACCAACGAACATCCAATCCTTCGACTTCTCTCAGGATAAACAACTAATAACTACTCCTTTATATAAAGATAATTATTATCCAAGACCTTTTCATATTTCCAGCTTGGGAATTTGAAAATGTGGAGAATGATCTTGGATCTAGGGGTGGTTCTATTTTGCAATTTCTTTTCCAGTGATTTCATTATGCCCTTGACGGGATAAGAGGTGATGATGCTGTACTTTGGGAAATCAATGTTCCAAAGGCTTCTCCAATGTATAAATGCCTTGTTTCTTAGTCCTGCTTTGCGTATTTTCATTTTTGAAATTAGAACAAGTATTGGATTGATTTCATATCCGTGCGACTCAATACCTTTCTTTGCAAATTCGATGACAATTCTTCCATCGCCGGAGCCCAGATCTACGACCTTGTCACCTTGTTTTGCTTCAGATAACTTGAGCAGTGCTTTGAGTCTTTTCTTGTCGATTGGCAGGTATGGAGCTCCCTTGATAACAGGAGCGGCTACGATAAAAAATACAGGAACTAAAATAATTAGTAAGATCAAGACTTTTTCCATAACAATAGGATTATATTGGCTGGGGTGGGGGAAGTAAAGGGATTTTGTTTAGTAGGCAAAGAGCGGGACATACGGGTCTGGAACCCCACGTTCCAAGAATATTATACAAGAAATGAGACATTTGGGACAGCATAAAAAAAGTGAAATATAGATGTCACAGATAGCAATATCTTATCCTATAGTTTGCCTACTAACTTTTCCTTCCCAACGAAAATTGATTCTATAGCTTTCTCATAAAATTATCTCCACTTTTTTAGAATAACTCCTTAATCTCTTGTCTTATCAACTTCAGTACGTAAAACATCATGAATAGGAACTCTCCTTCTTATAAGTCTACATTCAAAATCTGTAATTTCAAGCCCTTTTTTTTCTGCCTGAAGCAAAATACCAGCTACATGCACTGTATGACAAATACAGGCAATTGTAGAAGCACTTTCACCTAAAATAGATCTAAGCATAAAAGCCTCGCGTCTATCATAGTCCCATGCAAGTTCACTGCTTAATTTATCAGACCAGTCTATAAGATCATCCGAAAATACCTCTGCATAATCCCATTTTTCGAAAATTTCTTTTATTACTCTGACAATCTCTTGCCTTTGTTCTTCATTTGCATGATTCCAACCTAAATCCATCTGTAATTCTCTTACAACTTCTCCTGCCATCCCTCGTCCAATCATTTGGGCGTATTCTATAGGATTTCCCATTATATCCATTGTTGCAGCAAAAATGTGTTTATCTTGGGGAACATTTAGTTTAGCATATTGAAGTTCAGAATCAACTACAGAACCAACGCAGCGTACTCTATCTTCTTCTAACCACCCAGGGGAATCTCCCTCTATGAGTAGAGTTACACCCTCCGGGAGTTTTCTAAGAAACTCATCGATTAGATTAGTTTCATAGGGATGTGGACTAGCTCTAAAGATTCTTTCCCCATCTACAAATCTCAGACTGTACAGAGTCATATGCTGAGTACCTAGCATTGAAACTCTTTTACCATTAATCATAAAAGAAACTTCTATGTGAAAATAATGACCAACCATCCTTTCAAAGTTAACTCCAGCAGCAGAGAAACTAGCATCTTCCCTTAATCTATGAGCAACCTTAAAAGGAGTACCCTTATAATCATCTTGTTCTGTATCGTCTAAAAGTATATCTAGTTGATCTTTTTCTTCCTCCATGTTCCGATATTTTTGTTAAATGATAAAGATATTTTAACATAGGGAGAATTGAGATCGCAATTAAATTTACACCCACACCACCTCCCCATCCCCATCAACAAAGTGCCATCTCTGTCTCCTTTTACCTTTTCTGGGATGAACTTTGGGGAAATTCTTACACAAAGAAACTGGCGGGGTGCGTGGGACAAGGCTCGAACTTGGTTTGATTTACATCCGACATTTGAGTTAAGTTTACCAAATTTGTCATTTGATTTGGAAAAGAAGGATTTAATTCTTCTAGCAGAGTTTTAAGTTATTGATTCAGTCTTACAGTAAACAAGCTGGTATAATCTTTGCATGAGCATACGAATAAAACGGTTCTACGATAAAATACCAAACTATGACAAAAGCAAAATCGACAACGACTTTGATAATATAGATGATCTGCTAATAAGACTTGAAGGTTCTATAGATAATAAAGATATTAAAATAGTACACCAACCTATTGAAGACGCTTTTAAATCAAGGCTAACAATTATTTTATATCAAAATAACTTAAGAGCTTTCTATTTACTTACCGGAATAGTTACAGAGTTAAACGCAGATAATTTACCAGCCGCTTTGCCATTAATTAGAGCATTTTACGAGTTGATGATACAACTAGGTTATTTGTGCAGTCAGATCTTAAATCATAACGATTTGAATTACTTGCTTTCAGAACTATTTCATAAGGTATTTTTAGGAAATCGAAATGAGGGTGCTGGCGTACTCGCTTTAGGCAAAGTAGAAACTATCAGTATTATGACGATGCTTAGCCATGCTGAGAAAGTATTTAATTCTATTGATCCTGAAGGTACTAAAGATAAGCAAATACTAACAAACTACTATGCAGATCTATCAAACAAGTGTCATCCCAACTTTAATAGCAATATGTTCTTTACCAGTCTTGATGAAAAAGGAGAACTATTAGGATTAGATGATATTGGAGAAAATATGAGCTCTGTCAAAGCACTTGTTTATCATGAATATATGAGTCCTCTTCTGAGTGCAATAGATCATTACAAGTTGTATATGGACAAAATAAATGCTGATCCAAAAGTCGTAACTACTTAACGATCTGATAAATAACTCTAAAGATTGCAGTTGATACAAAGCTGAAGTATTTCGAATATTCATCATCACCAATACCATCAGTTATATCGTGTGATGTGAGATTTCGCAGAGCATAACTCACCCAAAAACTCATCACCATTCCAGAGGTATTTGAATTCTCCGATACAAACCCAGCGACATCCTTCATAGAAGATACATTATTTGTTTTGTCAAAAAAGTCTGTTTGTATATTGGCGTTTTTTGGTAGAAAATTTTTACCAAAAGTACTACTCATCTTATTGTTAAAGGCTTCACCTATATTATTTATTTCTGGAAATAATATCCTACAAAGACTCTCAAAAATCAGACTTCCTTCTCTCAAATGTGATTGGAGGAGATTTGCAGAACTTCCTGTATTAATACACAGTTGTGAGATAACTGAGTACTCTGAGTATTGAGAGAGCCAATACGCAAGTGTAATTATTAAACTAACATTTTTATTATTCCACGAAGTAGTAATTTTTTCTACGATATTTTTCCAGTAATCTACATAATCCATTCCTAAAGAAATGCCAGTATTATCTTCAAATTTTTTGAATAACTCTTTCACAGGCTCTTTCAGTTTCTTGTATAGTCTAGTTGCAGTTCCAGAATCAGATTGTAAAGTTAGTAATTTATATGCAGGATTATTTTTGAAAGTTGCTTTATCTTTACGTCTGTCTTCTTCAATTGCCATCGATAAAAATAGCATCGCTTTATGAAAACTCCCAATATCTCCTTGAAGCCATGCCATTAAGTAATATGGTGTACCTTTATGTGCGAGATTATAGGTGGCAATGTCAAATTTCCGTACCTTATTGAGAATATCTAAATATCCAATATACCTAGCATAACTCTGATCTTTGACAGGGATTGAATTACCAGGTCCAAACTTTTCAAAGAACTTATCCCACTTCTGTGGATCAGATATACCTTTTAGAGCTTGAAGCTCTTTTTGTAATTGGTCATTCATAAACAGAATTATACTATATCAATATAAATTATTAACATCTATCCATGACTCTAACTCCTTTCGAATGGCCCCAATATCATCTAGACCGAGTACGTAAAGTTTTTGAGCCTCGCTACGGTGAAAAACTCTCCGATGAAAGAGTAATAAATATTGCCAACAACCTCTATGGATACGCAGTTGTATGCTATGACTCATGGAAAAAGAGAATTAAAAAAGAAGAGGATGAGATTCGAACCAGGAAAAGAAATGGTGGACAAGAATTTCCACATACAGAAGAAGGTCAGGATAAATTACGAAATTAATAAAAGGTTCGAGTCGAACCGAAGAAGCTTGCTAATTAGGGGAAATTTCGAGCCAGTACCAACTGGCGGAGAGACAGGGATTCGAACCCTGGATACTCTTTCGAGTATACTGACTCTCCAAGTCAGCGCATTCGACCACTCTGCCATCTCTCCAATAAAAAAATTCTAAAGATCCTTCCCCCTCCTTCGCAGGCTCTGGAGGACTAATTCTACGCCAATGGCGGATTATTGAGCAAGTCAGGGCCGTTCGCCTGCCTGTCGAAGCTTCAGCGAAGACAGGACCACTCCATCTCTCCAAGTCTTAACGATTATAACATCTTAGAATGATACCTCAAAGTATAGAACTTTCAATGTCTGTAAAATGATAAAACTAGATGACTTCAATCTTTATCTGCTTCTCGTATCAATCTTTTGGTCATTTGTTCAAAAATATTACTTGCAATATTCCGAGTTGATATATATTATTTACATAGAGAACTATATAGGGGGTATATGGGGCGGTAAATATTTTTTTATATATTTACTGTCATGTTGCAGATATATCTTACAAGACATGGTCAAGACGAGGACAACGCAAAAGGTTTGTTAAATGGGCAAAGAGATACAGATCTTACTGAAACTGGGATAAGTCAGGCAAGAGAGCTTGCTCTCAAAATTCGAGAAAATAATATTCAGATTGACTATATATATTCGTCACCTCTAAGAAGGGCTTTTCATACAGCCCAGATAGCAGATTCACTTCTTGGCGGCACTAAAGGGGTTTTCGCTTCAGACGATCTGAAAGAACGTGATTTTGGCATTATGACAGGAAGGTCGAAGGGGGAAATTGAAACATTCTGTTCACCAAACCTGCTTTCTACTGAAACGGTTTTATACTTTCTTAAACCTGAAGGGGGAGAGACTTATCCAGAACTGATTAAGAGGACTCAACGTATTCTTAGATTTATAAAATTCCTTCATTTCAATGAGAATGTATTAGTTGTTAGTCATGGAGATACAGCTAAAATGTTATATGCTTCATATTATAACCTTGATTGGAAAAAAACTCTGCAAATGTTCCATGTTGGAAATGCAGACCTTATCATGCTATCAGAAGAATCTCCTGTTGAAGAAACGCATATGCTTAAAATGAAACAGTATAATAACTAATAACTTTCAACCGTAACCCATAGACTATAATCCGTTATTAGTAATCATCAGGCATCTTAATCACTTTAATCAGATCTATCTTTTCAATCTACAATCTGACGATCAATTGCCGGATGCAAATTAACAATGAGATTTCGATTACCAAGGATCGATTCTTATCCGCCTCCACTGGTATATGACCTAAGTCCGCTCTTCCATATCACTCTGCCGATGAATAGCCAAGCCACGGCAATAAGTGTAAATATAAGCAGTGTATTCTGCGGTATTCTTCCAAGTAATAGCCCGACAGGAACTGCTCCAAACAAGACAAAGGGAACGGCATATACAAAAAGAATTTTCCAAGCTCCATGAAATGCTGACATGGGTATTTTTGCAATCTCTGACAGAGATATAAATACCCAATATCCGTGGCTGATGTTTCCAGCCCAGAAGCTTATCGAAAAAACGGAAAGTAGTATGGAATAGTAAATAACTGACAGCAAGACGATGACATACAGCATTTCCGGAACTATTGAAGCATCTAAGATAAAATCTGTGTTTGACAGGCCATAGTACATGAAGATTATGCCAATAACACATCTTGCCAGGTAAAACACATGAAAATTCTCAAGTGATATAAGAAATAGCGGACTGATTGGTTTTGCGAGATACTGGTCAAGCTCTCCGTTTGGCACTTTGCTTGCTATGTTTCGTACGTTATCAAGAAGGACACTTTTGAGAAGTGAGATCGTAAATGTAAATGCTCCAAAGATAGCTATTACTTCAAATCTTCCCCAGCCTGCTATACTGTCAAACTTTGAGAAAATTATCTCGATAAATACCCAGTAAGATAGTATCTCGATAATGCTTCCGGATATCTGAGAAAGAAAATCGAGCCTGTAAGTCATTTCTGTACTTATTGAAGCCTTCATCAGTACGAAGTAGACTCTTAGGTGCTTAACGATTTTCCTGCTAATTTCCGAAACTTTCATATTTCTGTAAACCCTTTTTATATAAGATTCTACTCAAAATAATTAGTAATATCAGCCAAAGTACTTGTAGAAAATAGCCCAGGTATATTTGACTGTTTGAGATCAGGCTTTGAAATATCTCGATAGGAAAAGAGAATGTGTATCTGAAAGGAAGCAAGTATGCGGCTTTTTGGATCCCTAAAGGCATAAGCAATAAAGGGGCAATTGCTCCTCCAAAAATATAACTTGTCGTATTGTAAACTGTGTAAACTCCATCTACTTTTTGAAACCAATGAGTGAGATTTCCAATGATGAATTGAAGCAAGGCGAATATCAAAGTACTTAGAATGATCGAAGGTAACGAGATGATCAAATGGATAAGCGAGAACTCGATGCTTAAGTTGCCTGAAAAAACTAAAAAGAATAAGATCAGAATTGGTATACCCGAAATAAGTCCAAAGGTTTTCCAGCCTTGTTCAAGAAGTATATCTTTAGCGTAGGGGAAGATCGGTTTCAGCAATGTGTTTGAAAGCTCTCCGCGTCTGATTGAATTTGAGATCAAGTGCCAAAAAGTGCCTCCTATGATGTACCAGGTGATGAAAAGGTAAAAATAGTATGTTATGACTTGAGATATAGTCATCGAGCCGATAGAGTCATGGCCTTTTGAAACGATCAGCCATGTAAAGGCCATGACAAAGCTTTCTGAGGCTCCTACCAATATCCAGATAAATGTTTTACCAGCATCAGAAAACATGTCCTGGACTGAGATTTTGTAAAGATGAATGTACTTATGCATGCCCTTTGTGAATAATGATTCCCGTATTATACAAGTGTTTTCAGGTTACATGCAATGTGAAGAAATAATGATCCGTTAACAATGACCCCGCCATAGGCGGGCAGGCAATAACTAATTTATAGTCATTTATAATTACCAGTGACCTACATCTAACATCTAACACTTAACATTTAACATATTGCTTTGTTACTTCCTCTGTCCTTGTAATTAAAAAAATAAGAAGATAACATCAAGGTAATGCTATGAGTATAAAACTATCGCGAGATCAAAAGCTGGCACTCGAAAGTCTGCTTGACTGGTACAAAGATAAGAATAAGAACCAGTTTATCACATTGGGCGGCTATGCCGGGACTGGTAAGACTACGCTTATCTCTGCATTTAGAAAAAAGCTGTATCAAGCAAAGAAAAAGGCAAAGGTGGCCTTTGTCACTTATACAGGTAAAGCTTCAAGGGTACTCGACACAAAGTTAAAAGAGGTAGGAGGTGTTTTCAAAGGAGACTTTGTAGGGACTATTCATTCACTGATTTATTCTCCTGTAACAAACGATAACGAGGAGATCGTAGGCTGGGAGCTGAAGGAGGATGTGAAGTGTGATCTGATAATAATTGATGAGGCTTCCATGGTCAACAGCGAAATCTGGTCTGACCTGATTTCATACAAAATCCCGATCATAGCAGTTGGTGATCATGGCCAGCTGCCTCCTATCGAAGGACGATTTAACCTGCTTGAGCGACCTGACATTCTCTTGGAACAAATTCATCGGCAAGCCGAGGGAAACCCCATCATACAGATATCTATATGTGCCAGGCGTGATGGAAGAATTCCGTTTGGCCGTTTTGGCGACAGTGTCAAAAAAATAGGAAGAGATGATGATGAGGTGGGTGAACTACTGGAAGGAGTAGGCGAGGATACGATGGTTCTCTGCGGATACAACAATACTCGCGTAAAACTCAATCAGCACATTCGAGCAAATATGGGCTTTGAAACAGATATGCCAGAGTCTGGTGATCGGGTGATCTGTCTTCGGAACAATCATGTTACGAGAATTTATAACGGCATGCTGGGAAACCTGGATACATTTCAAAAGGGTGATGATGAGGAGTGGTATCTGGCGGAAATAAATTTCGATGATGGAGGTGATTTTAAGGGTTTGATATACCTGAAGCAGTTCAATAGTCCAGTTCCCTTCAACTTTACAAGTCAAAGACGCAAGGTGATGAAAGGCGATCTTTTTGATTTCGGCTATGCATTGACGGTTCACAAGGCGCAAGGCGGCCAGGCAAGAAGGGTGATATTGTTCGAAGAACGGTTTCGTCAGATGGATGACGAGATGTGGAGACGGTGGCTGTATACGGGAGTAACTAGGGCAGAGGAGGAACTATATCTAGTCGGTAATTCGTAGGCATTCGATTTTACTTGCAGTCCTTTTTACAGAAGTAACGTAGAAAATGCGGAAAAAGTTTTTACGGAAGGCTTTAACCGGATTAGGAAAGAATACGATTTGCGAAAAGTAAAGTATTGCTATGCAGGTATAAGCGGCTGCCAAGGAGATCCCCGCTATAATTCCCAACTTGAAAATCTGCTGAAAAAATGGGTATCAAATTGTAAGACAGAGGGAGACTTGTATTCAAGCTTTCGATCCTTATCTGAGAATGAAACAGGAATGCTGGCTATATCAGGATCCGGCACTGCAGTTGTATCATTCCTTGAAGACAGAACCGAAATATTTAGCGGTATAGGAGTAGGTGGAAAGGATTATGCTTATGGTGTTGAGTATTTGCTGATGAAGGGTACAATTAAGCCTGACTCAAAAGTTGGCAGGACAATTCTCAAGGATATCAAGCTTGAAGAGATAGAGTCAAAATTTCATGGTCGAGTTGGCCTTAATAATGAAATCCTAAATTCAATTACTCAGATACTAGCGGAAGCTTCAAAGAAAGATCAGGGTCTCACAAAGGAACTAGAAACCTTGAGCGATCTTTTTATAGCAAGGTGGCTCTATAAGATTACTGGTCATATCTACAAGTTCAACTTCAATGAGAAGAAATCGTTTGACCTTGTGCTGTCTGGGAGCATGTGGAAATGGGACCAATTGAGAAACGAGGTAATTCAGAACCTAGGAAAATCAGCCCCGAATGCAAATGTTATCTATGATCCTCTGGTGAAACCAGTTGAGGGGTGTGTGAAGATAGCGGTGAAAGAAAACAGCAAATAGTGAAATAGTAAAGTAGTGAATAGTGCATTCATTGTAAATTTATCAAGCCCATCCGCTCACCAGCCCCTTAGCTTATCATCCTATCAGCCACTCCCGATTTAAAGCTATTGACCAAGCTCCTGAAAATAGTAAAATGGATCTATGGGAGGTAAAATATTTTTTCACAAACTCAAGAAAATTGTTTCGTTAAGATGGATTCTTTTGACTATTGTCTTGTTCGCTACAATAGGTTATCACTTCAACATCCCGTTACCGACTGTCGAAACTACTGATGTAGAATGTCCTCAGGTACTAGTCACTGGGGATAACGGTCAGGTATATTATGAAGAATCTATGTGTGGAGACGCAAAGAAATTACTTGTTGTGAATACAGCGGTAAATATTGTTGTCTGGCTGCTGGTAGCGCTCATCTTAGACCACTTCATCTTCCGGCTTGTTCTTGGACGAAATAATCATCTGATTTAGGTTCGTCTATTTCATACTCTGTACCGCGGCTTTTAAACACGGAAAAAAAGACATTAAAATCAGGAGTTGATTTGATAGGAAAGCTTTAAGAGGTTTGAGAACAACCTTCTACAAGAAGTTTATTATCTGATTATACCAGTTTGTTGCCATTATTGAGTACCCCGTTGTATTTGGATGGAAGCTGTCTGACATAAGCGAGGGCTTTGCTTGTCCGGTCCCGCTGTCATAGAATGAGCTCCAATTGGTAGTAAAGTGTTTGTCATACCCAGAAAGGTTTGTCTGCAATTGTGAGTTGTAATAGGCGACACCTGCTGATCCAAGTACTCCTTCATAAGTGTTTGGAATGAAGGCTGAAATTATCAGTTTGGGTGTTGATTTGTCTGGATTCTGGTGAGACTTTACTGTGCTTATGATGCTCTGAACCTCAGATGTGGTTTGTGCTACGACTTGAAGAAACTTCTCAGGAGTTTGAGGCTCTGTCTCTTGCTTTAGATCATTTCCACCGATCAATAGAAGAACGAAATCAGGGTCATATGTATCAATCCAACTATTTACGCTTCCCAAAACTTGATCTGCACGCCAGCCTCCCACTCCTTTATTTATGATATTGAAATCATATTGAGCGAATGCTGCTTTGAGTTTTGAATCTAACCTCGAGGGGTATGTATTACTGCTTCCGCCGTATGGTGTACCATACGTGATACTGTCACCTAGACATAAGATTGTTATAGTTTCGAGCTGAGGTTTAGGTTCTAGAGTCTGTGGCGATATTTGATCAGTTGCTTCCTCATCCCCTTGATCTTCTATATTGGGCTGAGATGTTGAGGACGTAGTGGTTTTTATTTTTACAGGTTCTTTATTCGGAGTGCCTAATTCCTCATTGGAATACAAAGATGGTTCTCCCGACGCCTCCGATATTTGGTCATAAGAAGTGCTTTCGTCTGTGAGATAATTTTCTTTGATTGACTCGGCAAATTGCAAAGTGTTGTAAATATTGAACGCTGCAAATACTGTGAGTACTAGGAAGATGATGCATAGAAATATGCTGTGGGCAGTAATTTTCATAGTTATTTGCGTTATAGCTTTGATTTTCTTTCTATGAGGATAGCCTTTCCTTCAATTAGGGCTTTTGTTATCTTTTCCATTGCCTTTACAAAATCTCTTTGATACTGGCTTTGCGAGATTCCCATCTGTTTAGAAGCTGTATGCTGGTCTAGATCGTTTACAAATCTGAGTCGAAGTGTTTCAAGCTCCTCATCAGTTACCTTAACTTCATCGAGCGCAGTCATGGGTATTCCTCTCGGCTTGAAATAGTAATCGTTGAATGTATGTTGAAGTCTTCTTCTGATTCTTCTTCTCATTTTATATTGAAAGCTAACAATTAATTATAGCAACAATTTATCACTGAGTCGATCAAATAGGGAAGCGATCCCGCAGAGCGGGATCGCTTGAATTTGTAGCTCTTATAAAACTACCTGCAAAATGCTCCTCTCAACGGAGTTTTGCACTTGGGACACTTTGTTTGCGAACAAGGTGTTCCTCGCTTATGAGGTTCTTTGTGGCCGCACTTTGGACACTCACATTCATTTGTTCCTCCTAGTCCTGCTCTTGCTCCGGTAGCTATTTTTTTTCTACCTCTAGCAAATCCTGTCCCAGGACCTTGTCCGCGCGGGCCTGTACCATTTCTTGCTGGCATGATTTACCTCCTTAAATAAAAATATTAAATAGGGTAATAACCCAACACTATATTAACACATCTCTTATGATGGGTCAATACCCAGTCAATTGTAAGGATTGCTGTTCATTTGTCGAGGGAATTTATCTTGTAGACAATCATCTCTCCATCTACAACAGCATATTTATCAAGTTCGATTTTATATACTTCTTTCAGTTCTTCCTTCTTTGCTATATTGGGAAACCAGGATGGAAAAATGATTATATATTCAGGATTTTTTTCTAAAATCAGTTTCCAAAGAGCTTCCTCGCGATCTGCTCTTGTATCATATATTCTTGTTTCAAGAATTTCGGGGGAAACCAAACCCATCATATCTATTATCTTACGATCGGAGATATAAGTCATAGCCCCAATGTCATTCAAAGCAATAACGTCATTCGGTTTTGTGTTTTCAAGTATCCAATTTCCGAGTTTGACATGCATATCATTGATATTCTTTACATTCCAGCCAAACGTTGATGCCCAGACACTAAGCATTAAAATTAGGTAAATTGAAGCTGTCGTAAATACAAAGATTTTGATTTTGGCAGCTGCTATTTTAAGCTTTTGTGCAGTGAATTCGATTCCCACTACGCCGATAATTGCATACAGCGGAATGAACGGCATAGTATATCTTCCGTGATGACGCAGATTGGGTGCAAAAATTGAAGCAAAAATCGGAAACCCGATTACTATAAGAAGAATGAGAAATAATCGATTATTGTCTTTAATCATTTTAAATAATTTACAAAGCCCGAGTGGTACAAAGATAGTCAAGGGAATATAGTCAATAAAAAGAAGATAGGAGTATCTTAGAAGGTAAAGAATTACAGAAACAAGTTTATCACCCAATGAGTGGTAAACTACTATATCTTGTGACTTAAATGTATTTGGAAGCAAGCTACCGGTACATCTGTAGCTGAAGATCAGATAAGGACCTATTAAAAGAGAGTAGATTGCAATTGTAATGACCAACAGTTTCACTTTGGTAAAGAATGAATTCTTATCTGGAAGTGATCTCAACAAGTGGAAAATCTCGAGTGACATAAAGAAAATAAAGATCAGATAACCTTCCGGCCTCACTGTTGATGCCAGCCCTAGCACAAGAACTTGTAAATATTTATTTTTCTTTGTGATGTGTAGAAGTAAGAATAAGAGCAGCAAAGCTGTAAAAAGAGTTACCTCCATTCCTGAAAGAGACGCCCAAGCAAACCTTCCTGTGAATAAGGTGAACACTGCCGCTGAGATACTAGATAATTTCGATCGACTTAGTCTATATGCCAGTTTGTATGTCAGTATTCCAGAAAGTATAAAGAATATAGCACTCAGTGATTTTGCTATAAGTAAATGATCTTTTATAAAAAGATAAAAAAAGGATATGAGAATTGTCCAGCCTGGAGAAGTTGACCCTGGGGTAGGCTGATCCGGGTTGAATGAAAAGCCATTCCCTGCTACTAGGTTTTTCGAAAACTGGAAATGGATAAAAACATCATCAAGCGGTGCTCCGAAATTCCCGTTTGTCAATTTGTATTCATACGTTAGTACAATGCCCAATATTATTACCGCAAAGATCAAAATTATTAGTTCTGGTCTTGCTTGTTGTAGCCGTTTGAAAAATTTCATATCCGGCATTATAGCGTTAATTATTATTTGTTCCAAGGTTTTTCTGGATCTAAACAATTAAAAATTCACCCTTTACAAACGACCGGCTTTAAAATAAACTGTATTTAGTTAACTTTTTACATCCCTCCATATGCCTAGTTCATCAAAATCACCTCAGAAGAAAACGGTAGAGAAGAAAGAAGTTATTAAAGAAACTGTTCCGAACCCAGCGAAAAAAAAGAAGTTTCCAACATTTATTGCAGTTGCATGCGGATGCTTGGCATGCTGCGTTGTTAGCGGAATAATAGGAGGAGTTGTCTACTGGCTGAAATCTAAGGATAAAACTGGTCCTGTGTACAATGAGGAGCCACTAGTAGATATACTTGAACCGACCGGATCGAATTGGTATACAACATATGAAGATAATATCGTCCTTTCAGGGATAGCCAAAGATTACGAAGAAAATATTGATAAGATCGAGTGGTCTGTAGAAGGCGGGGATTCTGGAACAATTACAGCAGGGGAGGAATGGAATACGAGTAATATTACTCTAAAAGAAGGCGATAATAAGATAACTGTTTCAGTATACGATAATGAGAAGAATGTTGGTACGGATAGTATCTTTGTAGTTTATAACAAAGAGGTAATATTCATCGGGGATCCTATAGCAGTACCAGATGTGCTTTATAAAGATGACCCTGCGGTGGATGTTATCATAAGTGCTAAAGTGCGGGTGGAATCTGATAAAAAGATCGGTGAGGCACTTCTTTACGATGTCGATGATAAAGGTGAAATCAAAGAAAAAATCGGTGTTATGTTAGACAATGGAAAAGTTACGAATGGAGATGATATACCTGGTGACGGGACTTTTAGCTACAAGGGGAAGATGAGTGCGACCTCACTTTCTCCAAAGTATATGAGAGTTGTGACTAAGCTTTCAGGTTCATCAATTTCCGGTATGTCGAGTTTAGTAAAAGTATCTGTGATTGAGCCGATCAGTCAGCAGGCGCTAGATCAGATAGAGCAGTTGAACCAGCAGGTATTGGATCTGCAGAACCAGCTGAATAATGATGGCGCTTCACAGCAGGAAATTGCAACTGAGATAAATACATGGGTAGGTCAACAGCCTGGCATAGCAGGAAATGGCGTTTCTGAACAAGGACAAGGAGTGTGGTGGGTGTATGAAAATACTTGTATTCCTGGGGGAATAATGATCAATCCTCCCGACACAAGAGGAGGTCAATCTGACGGGGCAGGTTTTGATGTTATAGCTCCCGGAAAAACTCTGGTAAGTAAAGCTAGTGCAGCATCTGACCTGAAAGTCGAAAGTACAAAAGCAATTTATCTTGGACCGTATAAGGATGACTTCGGAGCTTATGATGATTATAACGGTGCATGGAAAAAAATAAAGGAAAGTACGTGTCCTGAGTGTGAGACTGTAGAAAAAATGAACTATGACGTGACAGTAGATGACTTTAAAAATCTAGATCAGTATGGGTTGATAGTGATTTCCTCACATGGCGATAACTGGTATGGTGGGATGTGGGGTGATAATATCTGTTCAGAAGGGCTTCAGCAGTCACAGGTTGTGATTCTTACAAATCAGAAGCTGACAACTGAGAATATGAAAACATATGAAGCTGATCTTATGGCAAGAAGACTTGCAGTTCATGCAAATGGAAATCTAGTCGTACTTCCTTCATTTATCACACATTACAACTCGAACTTTCCAAATAGTGTAGTTTATGTAGCTACCTGCCGAAGCTCGTATAACAATACTATGGCTTCAGCATTTCTTGGAAGTGGAGCAGACGCCTACTACGGTTTTGATGACTATGTGTTATCCAGCTACTGTTATGATGTCGGTACAGATCTGTTTGATAGTTTTGTCCTTGAGGGGGATGACGCATCTACGAGTTATTCTGGTACGGTCAGTGCTGTTGGATCGAGCGACGGGCAGGGTGCAGATTTCCTCTGGACAGGAGAATCAACGCTCGAAATGGGAGGAAAGGACTTTGGAAATGTGAGCTTTGAGAGCGGTACATTCAACAGTTGGGCAGGAGCAGGGGATGATAGAATTATCACCTCACTCGGTCCCATCAAACCGAAAGACGGGAATTTCATGGCTATCATTAGCACTGGACTCGGCTCTGTATCAGATAGCAAGAGTTCGATTAAACAGTCAATTTGCTATGGAAAGAGTGGTGGTAAGCTGAAATTTGATTACAACCTTGTATCCGAAGAACCACAGGAGTTTGTCGGTTCGCCGTATGACGATAGATTGAGTGCCTACATAATTGTAGATGGAAAGAAGACTAAAATTATGAGCAAGGGAGTGAACGATTCGACGTGGATAAAGGTCCAGGGAATAGATTTTGAAGGAGGTGATGCGTCCACTTTCCAAACAGGATGGAAAACAATAACCTACTCTCTAAGTGGTGTAAAATCCGGTTCGAAAGTTGGGCTGTTGTTTGAGATCAAGGATGTCGGAGATAGTGCTTATGATACAGCGGCGTTGATTGATAATATAAGGGTGGATTAAAAGATCTTGGGGCAAGGGGCTTAAGCCCCTTGCTTTATGCATTAATCTAAATGAACATGAGCCTAAGAAACGAAATTCTAAAATTTCTCCAGACTAACGACAACCTGACGCTGGCTACTTGTTCAAGCGCAAAGCCCTGGAGCAGTGTGGTGATCTATGTCAATGATGATAAGTTTAACTTCTACTTCACTTCAGACCCAACCTCAAGACATGCTCGAGAGATATCGAAAAACCCACATGTTTCCTTTGCTATAAATCATGAGAGAATAGAAGAAGGCTACATCAAGGCCATGCAGGTAGAAGGTTTCGCCGAGAAACTTAATCTGAAAGAAGTGCCGTTTGTCTTTAAACTATATCTAAAGAAGTTTCCTTTTGCCAAAAGTTTTCTACCTTCTTTTAAAAGATTATTGAAGAAAGGTTTCCGCTGGAAGTTTTATAAGATCAGGCCGGCAAGGATTTTTTATATGAACAAGGAACTTTATGATAAGGGGGTAAGAGAAGAATTTGAATTGGGGAATTCTGTGTGTAATGGTTCAAACACGGAGGTTTGAACTAGCTGATGAGTGATTAATCCAATGAGGTTGTAAGCTCTTGTGTTTAGCTTAAAAATAGAGCTTGAATAATATTCCAAGTGCGAGTAAAATTGCCTATCGTATGAAAAGTCGAGTTTATTCAAAATTTATAGTGCCGATAATGATTCCTATCTTGGGACTTATTTCTCCTCTTGGGGTGAAGGCTCAGGAAGTTTCTGCTCCTGCTGATCCTGGAGAACTCATACTTTTTGTTCGAGAGGGTTGCGAGTACTGTGCTTTGACTGAAAAATTCATCGAAGAAAAGGGACTGACTGATAAAATTTCGATTAAGGATGTCAACGAGGACCCGGCAAACGCAGCGGAGTACAATACATATGCTGATGAAGCAGGTATTCCTATCGACGATCGCGGGGTACCTATGCTTTATGACAATGGCGAAGTGATGGAGTCTGCTGATAAGATCATAATCAGGCTTGGTGAAAAATTTGAGGTTTCGACCGAGGGTTATCTTCCTGATATGAAGCCTTCTGGAAACGGCGAGGTATCCCCAGCGGTATTGATTGTGATATTTGGTATAGCAGCCGTTGTGATAGCAGGTTTTCTATTCTTGAGCAACAAGAAAGACAAGAGATAGTATTTCAAATCTCTCCACCAAAGGCGCTTGCCTGCGCAGACAGGGATCTTGCCAAGAGGCGGGAGAACTTAAGACTCAAAACTTCCTGCTATTGTTAATTTATTTAGGATCATAAGCAAATAGAGAACCTATGACTAACGTAACATTACCGCTTATAACTCTCGGTGCGCTTGGCGATTCGATAAACCCATGTGCGATAGCAGTGCTTGTATTTCTCGTGACATTTCTGATAACCATAAAGAAACGGGGAGTAAAATTTTTGCTGATAGCATTTGTATACATCTTCTTTGTCTACTTGACGTATTTCTTAGCAGGACTTGGCCTTCTAAGTTCGGTCCAAAAATTAGAGATAGCACATATCGTTTATAGGATAACAGCAGTTGTCGTTATCTTGGCTGGTCTGGTAAACATCAAGGACTTCTTTTTTTCCGGTCGTGGTTTTTCACTTGCTATACCTGAATCCAAGAAACCAATTATAAAAAAGTATATACAGAAAGCTTCTATTCCCTCAGCTATTGTGCTTGGGATACTTGTGTCTCTATTTGAACTTCCTTGTACTGGCGGGATATACCTTGCTGTTATAGGACTTTTAGCGGAGAAAGCCACCTGGACGGAAGGTTTTCTGTACTTGCTTTATTATAATCTGATCTTTGTTCTTCCTCTCATAATAATAGTTCTATTTTCATTCTTCAGCTTATCCTCTGAGACTATCAATTCCTGGCGCAAGAAAAACAAGCGGGGAATGCGGTTAATTATGGGAATTTCCATGATCCTGCTTGGTATATTGATGTGGGTGAGCTAGGAGCTCGTGTGCCTATGAGCTAATGAGCCCATAAGTTTATGTTTCCAGTAACTGGTGACTGTTATGAGATATCAGATACTGGCTTTCGCTTCTTTGTCATTCTGACTTCAGAGTTCAGGCAGCTACCGAATACCGGATCCCAGCTACCAGCTACCTGATACTGCTACAAGTTTGTAATAGTCTCTGCTTTCAAGTACAATAACTATAATTATAAATTAGTACTTATATCAAATGAGCTGCCTCAAAGTCTTCCGCTGGATTCTTTCAATTCTGATTTTCGTAATCTTGTTCGCAACGATCCTTTTTGGGATTCCGTTGTCTATGCTGTCAAAGGTAGTAACAAATCCTGAAAATGTAAAAAAACTAATCGCTGAAAGCGGAGTATATGAAACTGCTCCAGATATATTTGTCGGCCAATTTTTGAGTCATAGCAGTGAAGATATTTATGCTTATGCAGGGATTGAGAGTGAGAATGACGTGAAAGAGATTACGAACAGAGTTCTTCCCTCTGAGTGGCTGAAAGAAAATACCGAGATAATCATAGATTCTTTTTATGACTGGCTTGAGGGAGAAACGGAGAATCCTGAGTTTACGATTGATGTAGCAGACAGGCAGAATGCACTTGTGGATGAATTTGCCCAGATCACAAAGGATAATCTGCAAGAACTGCCAACTTGTACTGAGGGTGATACTACAGAATTCAATCCATTCTCTGCTACTTGTATTCCTTCAGGCTTTGACTTGCAGGAGCTGGAGAAGCAGATAGATGAGCAGCTGGCGAGCGGAAAATTCTTTGAAGAAACAGAGGTTTCTTCAGACCAATTCTTGAAGATCGATGAGACTGTGACTAAAAATGCACAAAGAATATACAGCGTTGTAAAAAATCTTCACAAGGTTGTTCTTGGAGTGATTGTTGTTCTTTCACTTGTACTCTTTCTCCTTTTACCGGGAATTTCGAACAAATTCTTTGTCATTGGTGTAAATTGGACGGTTTCAGGGTCTGCGCTGATGTTTGCGAATCTGCTTGCAAACAGCAAGTTTGAAAGTTTCTACTCAGATCGGCTTTCCGGAGTTTCAGTTGAGCAAAGAGAAATTGTCGATAAAATCATTAAGGCAGTCATAGATGTCAGTTCTACTTCTATTTGGCGTGAGTCGAGACAATATGCCGTAGTAATCATAGTTCTCGGAGTGGTCTTCATCATAGGCGGTCTGATCATGAAATTCTCGAAGGGAAGATACTATATGAGTGAGGATAAAATAAAGGATAAACCCAAGAAAGAAGAACCTGAAAAAGTAAAGAAAGACCAGGTTATAAAAGAAACGGTAAAGAAAGAAGAGCCGAAACCTGTGCCCAGACCTGAGGTCAAGTCGGAACTTTCAGTTGTGTCGATGCCTAAGCCGAAGTCAGAAATCAAGTTAGAACCAGCTGTTGTAACTGCTCCTAAACCAAAACCGAAGACTGTTCCCTTACCCAAACCGGTTGAAGAACCAGTAGAGAAACAGGTAATTAAGCCTGTGGTAAAGCCGGCAGTTGAAAGTGAAAGTGAAAGTGAGGACGCGCTTAGTGAAGTCGAAGAGATGGAGAAACGCTTGAATATGAAAGGAGAAGAGCTGTCTCAGCAGAAAGATGATGAGACAAAGGCAAGTGTGAAGCCAGGCAAATAATTTATTAAATTTATCTATATAGTGGCCAGATTCAAAATTATCAAAAAATCCCAGGCAAAAATAGTTGACCTGGGAACAAAGATCATTCGCAAGTATGCCTCATCCGATCGGAAGCTTGAAATCAATCATATGAAGATAACGGGCCGGCATCCTGAAAATCCTGATCATTTTATATTCGAGACGAAATGTCATTTCATGGTATATATCATTTCTGGAGAAGGCTATGTTTATTGTGATGACAAAAAGTTTAAAGTCGGTGCGGGAGATGTAATAGATGTTCCGGTAAGCACTAGATATGCTGTAGAGGGTGATAACTTGGAATACTTAACATGTGAGCATCCAGCCTGGTTTGCAGAGCAGGCAAGTATCGTTGATTCAAAGGGAATTATGATTGAGGATACAAAGAAGTGATTATACAGGTGTATTTTCTCAGCAGCAATCTTCCAGATTTTCCTCTAATTTCTTTATGGCATCCTGCTTTTCGGAGTCAGAAGTATTTGGTTTTGTTTTCTTCTTATTACCTGCAGAAATTACTTTCTCTTTGTTTTCGTTTTTTTTGAATTTAAACATAGCAAGGATTGTCAATCCAATCATAAAAGTTATTGCCAGTCCTATTTGTATCATAGAACTATCCTTCTTCGCAACTGCATAAGCTAGAAAGAAACCCCATGGTACCCAGAGAACTCTTATCATCCAAAAATGTTTTATTTTACGCTCTTTAAACTTGTCTCTTAGTGCATACATAATTCCAACAACACTCCCTCCAAATAAAACACCAAGTAGAGTGCCATCTACTTCGAGAAAATTCAGCGTTCTGAGAGTAAGCAGAGCCAGCCAGGTTGTGCTTGAGGCTGCGCAAATGGCGCATAGCTTAATTCCTGTAAGCTGTTTGCTGAGAGGAGAGATGATAAAGGCAAAGAGAAAGAAGAGAATTGTTATTGAAAGAATTGTAAGGTAGATCATGCTAGATAATCAGGAAATTAAGTTATTGGGTTATTTTAGTTATTACCCTTCAATTATAACATTTGGATTGAAACAAATCCCAGGCTGTGGGAAAAGATCCCACTTAGTAAATTTTACATTATTAGCTAAATCTACAAAAATATTGCCTGTAATAATAACTTTTATAGTTCCTCTTAACTTCCCATTTTTTATGTAAATAGCATATGGTGCGGGCAAGGAATAGTCTCCTGTTGTCTGATTTTGTGTGTGCATGCCTAAAAAGTAAGGTATGAAGACAGCCTGTTCGCTCTCGTTCAATCGTTTCTCCAGAGCATCAACTTTAGTGTCCTTTTCGACAAAAGAAGTTGTATATGGGCCAGTGATAAGCGACGTAGGCGGCAGACCTAATTTCTGTGAATGCTTGAGGTCAAGTACCGGTGTTTTCAGTTGTCCATTTTTGATAAACGTTGCCTTTTCATTCTCTACTCCTTCAGATGTGAAGTTGGCTGCTCCGGGAGTCATCTCCTTCTGTGAATCAGCACATAGAGTGAACCAAGGAGGCAGAATTTTCTTCTGGTCCTTGAAATCCTCTTTGCTGAATCGCGATAGCCGGTTTGCGACAAGGCTTCCTCTCAGGTTATTGATGACAAAAAATGATAGGAGGCTCCAGGCCGCTTCCGGTGACAATATCACAGCTATCTTTTCTTTCTGCTTCACCTTTACACTTGTATCTGAAGCCCTAAATAGTTTACCGAGCAGCTCTATACTGGCAGAATATGCCGAGATTTCTAATGGTGATCTAGAAGATAATGTAAAGAAAAATCTGGACTCAAGGCTCGACTGTAGGGTGTATGAGGAGAAAGAATCAGCAAGCTCCAAACCCTTTGAATTTATAACCTGTGTTTTAGATATTGATGCTAGTATATCTGTCTCGAAAGACTTTACCCCAAATGATGCTTCGATATCCTTTATCTTTCTCAGCTGATCAACTACAAAATCCTGATTTTCAGTCTGAATCTTCTTCAGCTCCTTAGAATATTGTAAAGTTTTATTTTTGGGTCGGTAATTATCGAGAAAAGTTTTTGAGTATTCGTCTGTGATGCTTACTTCCCTTGCAGTGAGTACAGTTCTTTCAGGGTTTTCGAGATTTGCACTTGTAATGCTCGTTTTGCTGATATTCCCATCTGTCCATTCTATCAGAAGATCTCCGCTGATTTTGCTGCTGTTTGAAATTGGAGCATAAGCACCTCCGATGCTTTGTCCATAGATCCCGATAGAGAGGCTGTCATTCTTATATACTGATAACCGGTAGTTTCGTACTTCTTTTGTTTTTTTGAGATATTTCTGCAGATTATTCATATCAGCCAATCGTTACATATTTATTTGGACTCAGTAAAATCATAGGAGCTTTTGTTGATTCAGGAATATACTGCCCAAACTTTCCACATAAACCAGGTATTCCAATAGGATCGCCAAATGCCATTTCGACTGAGTGTAGTGCTTCCAGCGTAACACCGCTAAATGAAACAGGTTTTATAAGTTCAACAATGCTTTTAGTCATTTTGAAAGCCAGGGTGGCTGCAAACTGGAAGTTTCCTTTTTGGGAATCCACATTACCTCCGGATGACCCTAGTAGATATATTATCTCAGAAAAACTGTCGAAAACCCCAGCTTCCCTGAGCACTTTCTGAATCTCCTTTGTGTTTGCTTCACGATGATCGAAGCTCAATGGAATAGTTTTATTCTTGTCTAGAATAATCTGAGTACAGCTCATGCGAGGAACAGGTATGTCTTCGTATGTTTCGCATACAGCTCCGCCCTCCAGCTGGCAGCCAGCCCTTTTTGCCGTGACGATATCACTTATTAAACTATTTAATTTACCCTTTTTTACAATAGTAATTTTGTTTCGTTTGATTCCGTAACTGCTATAAGGATTAAAGCCGCGGTCATTCTTATCAGCATAATCTAGGATATGGATAAATGGTTTTGCTACAACTTTGCCTTTGTCGAGCTTTTTGTTCAAAAGAAGGGGGCTGTCTTGATAAATATTGTCAGATTCAGCCGTATGGCCGAAAGCTTCATGTACAAAAACCCCTGCCATGGAACTATCAAGCAGGATTGCACGATTTGACCCGGAGACGTGGTTTGCAGCTTCTAGCTTGTCTGAGTATTGGAGCTTGTTTGCAAGCCTCTTTATATGTGCGGATTTTTCTTCACTATCATACACTAGCTCGTAGCCTTTCCCATAAGAAGATTCATAAAATTCGTTTCCTGCTTCTTTGCCGGAAGTATTGACTGTTGAAACAAGAATTGCTGCCGAAGTAGAAAAGTGCACATCTGTTCCATCTGACCGGAAAATCCTCCAATCGTTGGTACTGAAACTTGCAGTATTTGAAAGGGCATATTGGGGATACTTTCTTTGGATATTACTGTGAAACTTTAGCAGATCCTTTTCCATTTCCTTGTTTGTGATCGTAAAAGGATCGATCTCAGGTTTTTGAAAGACCTCTGCTTTAGTTGGTTCGATTTCGAATATCTCTTTTATTTTCTCGAAGTTTGACTGCTTTGAAGTTTTTGCAGAATTTATTGCAGAGTGCAGACATGCTAAAAGACGCTTTTCATCCAGAATTGTATCAACAGAAGCAAATCCAGTGTGACCGTTTTGCGTATAGGCTTGGATTCCGATGCCTGTACTTTCGGTAAGATTAGCGTTATCGATTTTTCCGTTTTTAGCATTTATCGAACGGCTTTTGTAATCCTGAAGGCGAATTATTGTATAAATATTTTCCTTTTGAGCTTCAGAAATAAGCATTTGGGCAATTTTCTTTACGTTCTTCATATGAAATGAAGTATATTATAAAAGAAGGAAATAGTTAATAGCGGATAGCAGACATCAAATAGCAAATAGCGAACAGCTAACAGCTAATACTTCGACCATGCCAAGGGGCAAGCAAGCAAGCTCAGGGCAGGAACGGCGGTTTATAGTTTACTGAAACAAACAGCAAGCTATTTCCTGGTGCTGGAACGTTGAATATGATATATTAATACATATAGTATTAAATCTTAGTCATTAGTTCATGAGCGAAAAAATAATCGGAAAACAAATAAGAAAGGCAAGAATGGAGAGACAGCTTACTCAAAGTGATCTTGGAAAGAAGATAGGTGTCACCTGGGAGATGATATCCAGGTATGAAAACGGTAAAAGCAGTTCTAGAAAAAACCTTGAGAAAATCGCAAAAGTGCTTTCAAAGCCTATCCAATTTTTCTTCGGAGTAGAGGAGGCTCCCATCACTGATGAGATAGCCAGGCTTTCGAACCTTCTCGAGAGCAAAAGAAGCGAATTGATAAGAAATACGGATGTGCCTCTTTTAGAATCTCTAGGCGAATTTAGTCTCGATGATGCTGTGAAGCTGACGCATCAAAGGTACACTTGTCCTAGCTGGATACGAAGTTCGTTTCGGGATATCTTTGCATTCAAGCTGGATGAGGTCGAATCTGATGTTGTTTCTGCAGGAGTTAATGATATTGGTTTTTTCACCTCGGCTCTGGGCCCATTATCTGGAAGTTATATTCTACTTACTCGCAACGGACGTTTGAGTATAGAGAAGTATTCCAAAGGTCTAGAAGGTAAGGTCATTGGTACTTTGCTTGCTATCGAGAGAAGATACATTAAGCTGCAAGTCTAAGCTTTTTACTAAAAGTACCTAGAGTTAATAACTCCAAGAAGGAACCGGCCTCTCCTATATACAGCAAAGTATCAATTTTAGTTACAAAATCTGCAATTGTATTTGTAAGCAGGCCTCCCTTATATTTTGAAAGCAGATATGGGATTATACCGTCTCGTATAGTATCTTTGAAGTGCTCATAGGAAAGCATTCCTAATTGCTCGAAATTTAAGCTTTGTAAAAATGCTCCAATAATCGCACGTTCAAGCAGTTTAGGATTTCTGGCCCTTGCATTACTTAAGACGGTCAGGTCCCCAATTCTATAGCGATATGTTGCAGTTGAATGAAGTTGGCTGGCTGGAGTTACTTTCACATATCCTTTCCCTTGGACTGCAATTTCTACAGATAAGTTCTGCATTACTAGGGCTATCCCGGTGTGAAATTTAGCAGATGAGAACCAGAGAGGTATAGCATCACTTTCATGAACCTCAGAATCTTCTTGAGGCATATAATGAGTACTAACTTGTTAAATATTTCTCAGCTTCAAGCGCAGCAGCTACTCCCATACCCATAGCAGTCGTTGCCTGTCGGTATATGTAGTCAATCACATCTCCTGCGGCGAAGATTCCGGGAATAGTTGTCTGGTATTTATAAGTGAAATCAAATTTGGAACTATCAAGTCCAAGGTTTACATTCTTATTCTTCTCCCAGAGATAAGATTCTGAAGTGTATATGTATCCTGTCGGACTCAATTCGATACAGCTGCCTTTGAGGAAATCCGTATCAGGTTTATGACCTATGGCGATAAAGAGGCCGTCAATGTCCAGTTTTGCAGGAACGTCAGTACCTTTCTCAGTTGCATTTTCGGACTTCAATAGTAAAATCCCTTCTACTTTTTCTGTCCCGAGGACTTCTTTTACTTCCGCATTCCATACAGGTTCGATTTTTGAATGATTTAAAACCCTGTCCTGCATGATCTTTGATGCTCGGAACTGGTCACGTCTATGAATGATGTAAACTTTTGATGCAAATTTTATAAGCGAGAGTGCTTCTTCCAGCGCAGCTTCTCCTCCGCCGACTACGGCAACAACCTTGTCTTTGTAGAAAAATCCGTCGCAGTTTGCGCAGGCAGATACTCCTTTCCCGCGCAGCCGTGTCTCCGACTCCAGCCCCAGCCACATCGCTTTTGCTCCAGTTGCGATGATAATAGACTTAGTCTCGGATGTTTTTCCACTTTCAAGTATTACCTTGTAAGGCTGTGAACTACATTCAAGTCCGGAGACTGTATCATCGATTACTTTTGCCCCGAGATCCTCCGCTTGCTTTCGAATGTTTGCCATAAGCTGTGCTCCAATGATTGATTTGATGCCAGGGAAGTTCTCAACTTCGGATGTCAGCATCAGCTGTCCACCTGGTGCTGAGCCTGCTATTACCAAAGGATTTAAGCCAGCCCTAGCTGTATAAATTGCTGCTGCCAGACCTGCCGGCCCGCTGCCGATAATGATGACGTTTTCTGGTTTCATGTAAGATTAGAAGTTAATCTTAAATACTTCTTGAATTTTAGTTGAATATAGTGAGGAATGCAAAGACCGGGCAATGGTCCCTGCTACTGAATACTGCTACCTCTCTTCCGGAACAACGGCTTCAAGTCGCTGCTTCTCAACAATCTTTACTCCAGCTGCAACTCCCATTCCGATCAGGGTGATTATTCCGATCAGAAGCAGCATTTTCCCAAGGCTGTTCTCAGGCGGCATTACATCATTTTGTTGAAGAGGATAGGTATTGAATTGCTCTTCGGAAACTGCCTGATAAGTTGAAAACGATGTTACATCAAATTCCAAAGTACCTTTTTTCTCTGAGGTTGAGTAGGTATAAACTATATTGCTTACTTCCCCATTTGTCACCAGTTTCCCATCTTTTAGGATAAGCGGTGTCGTATCATAAGGAAGTCCGTACATGGTTATATGAGCCGGCTCGTCAAGAAAATCCAGATATTCTGAATCAATACTTACTTTACCAGTTGTGTCAAAGTCTATATACGCATCCAGTTTATTCAATTTCTGGATTCTCTCTTGAAAGGATAGATTCAGCTTATTCTGAAAGATAACTTTGTTTTTCTCTGTAACTTCAAGTGTGAAATTCTCCACGTTTTTCAGTTGTTTCTGTGTCATTTTATCAAGTCTTGTCGTATTTGAATTCTGTGCAAGATATCTTTCGTGAATTTGAATTTTCAATTCGGTATTTTCTCCTTGGTTTTGTGTCTCAGTCTCATTTTGAACTAGTTCTTGATTTCCGGAATTGTTTGAATCCGCTGCCTTTATGACAAGCGGAGCTATGACTTGTGTGGGATGATCCAAAGTAGAGGAATCGTTTTTATCTAGCCAAGTAACAACACTAAAATCTCCGAAGTACCCCAACGGAGCATTTTCGCTGATTTTATAGGTTTTGGTGTAACTAAATGTTTTATGGTTTACCATAGATGGTACTGGAACAATCCAATCTTCAGATGGCTCAAGGTACTGTTTGTATGAGCCAGACTGGATCTCAACGCCTGGATTTGTGAGCTGGTAGTCTTTTGCGGAATATTCTTCTTTGTAAGTACAATTGCTTACTAGGACTGTCAGTTTTACGGAATCACCACGAGTTACTTCGGCCGGAGAGTAGCTCAGTTCTGCATACATCTTTTGTCCATAGCATTCCTGTGCCTCTACTTTGTATGTCCACGTGAGACACATTGTAGAAGTAAGCATGAGTGAGACGATAAGTTTTTTCATTTAGAATGATTAAGTAATTTAAATAAAGAACTAATCAAAGAGCAATTTGTTAATACCAGATAGATATTTCTTATCATAGTAAGCACTTAGAAACTCATACATCAAGCTTTGTGGGTCGTATTGCCTATTGTAGACTAGGGCTAGAAGTTTGTCCAATGTTAATTTGTGAATACAGATACTTTCACCAGAATCAGTTCTTGGTTTAACTTTCCTAGTGCAATTTTTTGCAATAAAAGCATATACGAAATATTCCATTTTAGAAGCCGGCTGGAAAGTCTTCCACAATTCGATTTTCTCTGGAACAAAGCCAGTTTCTTCTCGAAGTTCTCTGAGAGAAGCATTCTTAGGTGACTCTCCATCATTCACGCGGCCTCCAGGAAAGGAGTAAAAGGGATGTTTGTTTGGCTGCTTCTGTTCTAGGAATAGTATTTTCTTATCAGTGGTTGTAGGGATGACTATGACAGAATTTTTTCTCTTCAACATCTCAAAAGTAGAATATGATCCGTCATACAAACGCTGCTGCCAGTGGTAGACATCAAATAAAATTCCTTTGAAAACCTTTTTCGCACTTTCAGGCATATTCGATTTTCTCTGAATGATATTTTTCACCTTTTTACGACTTCTATTACTACATTATAGAGACAAAGAGTGGGGATAACAAGAAGGAACAGCATATAGCGTACGGTATATAGCTTACAGCATACGGAATACAGGCATCTGTTTAGAGTTTTCTCATATTTATGAAATGCAGTTTTTTTTAAGCTGTGAGACGTATTGTTTTCTGATCTAGTTCAAAAATTGTGATCGATAATAATTGACTTGTATAGATCAGGTCCCTATATTATATTACATTAAATTCGATACGAAAAGAGTTTATGACTCACATAAAACAGATAGTCAAGCTTTGTGTTGGAATCCTTGGGTTCCTATGTGCTATTGGATGCATAGCTGTTTCTATTGAGAACGATGAAGTTCTTGCTAGTTCGGAGATTACGCTGGTTCCTATAGCCGATGCTATGGTTCGAGAAGATTATCCGGATAGAAATTACGGAGTTTGGAGTGATATGACCATTGGGAGAAGCTGGAACATGGGAAATTACTTTTCGAACTCATTCGCATATATCAAATTTGACTTGAGCCCGCTAAATTCTCAAGTTGTAGTCGAGTCAGCATATCTCGATGTATACCACTATGTAAGAAGCGACTATGCTTCTGGAGATTATGTTGTCAATGTAGCTAAGGCAAACGGAAGCTGGGGAGAAACAGAGATTACTTGGAATAATAAGCCTTCGTTTTCCGGTATATATTCAAGCAATGTAATAAGCGGGTACGGGGGCCAATGGTTTAATCCACCGCAGAAGTATACATTTGATGTGACACAGCTGGTGCAAAAATGGGCCTCTGAAAGTTCAAATCAAGGTATGGTTCTTTACAAAGACAGTGGAAACTATGGGGGTTTTTGGTGCAGCAGGAATTATAATGACAGCACTTGCTTTGCATCTACACGGCCGAGACTCCGGATTACCTATTCCCAAAATTTCCCGCCAAACATCCCTAAACAAACTTCTCCTCTAAATATGAGTGTGCTGGGTGGTGACTCATCATCACTAGGAGCTGAAGTTACTCTGAAGGTTAGTAGTTTAGGTGATTCTGAGGGGAATCTTGAGGGTACGTGGTTTTATTATAAAGACGCAAGAAGCCAAGAATGGGAGACTTCACCAATACGCACTGGTTCAAAAACAGCTCAATTTACTACATTTCTGCATGATGGAATTTGGTCCTGGAAAGCCCGGTCAAAAGATAGTATGGGGCTGTGGAGTGATTACTCTCCAACCTTTACATTTACTATAGATACAGCCCCTCCGTCCCGTCCGAATATTATAGCTGAGCCGGAATTTACTCCGGGAGATCAAAATACGATACTCGTGGAGGCGAGTACTGATGTGCTCTCCAGTAAGATTTACTATCAACTGAACGTATCCGAGGGAGATAACTGTGATACCAAAGTATCTGAAACTGGCTGGCAGGAAGCAAGAGAATTTAGTGTTTCGGGATTAAAACATAAAGTTTCGTATTGTTACAAAGCAAAAGCACAAGACAATATTGGAAATACGACAGAATGGAGCGAAGGGGTGTTGTCATGCCAAGATGCTGTTCTTCCAGAGATAAATGGGATAGGTTTAGATAATAAAGTATTCAGTCCAAATGATGATGGCTTGTTTGATCAGTCAACTCTTACTTTTCAATTAGAAGAAGATTACCTTGATTACTGGGAAATTCGAATTGTAAATGCAGCTGGATTAGTTGAAAGATCCGTTCAAGGAAAAGATCTAGAAGGTACTTTTACTTGGGATGGGAAGGACAATGATAACGTAATTGTTTTAGACGGTCCGTATAAATTTGACCTTACCGTTTTTGATAAGGCTGGGAATAAGACAGAGGAACGAAACCAAGTTGCCACTGTTGATAACCATCCTTCTATACTAAACATTTCACAACCAGCAAGCGATACATGGACTAAGGAAGAGTCTATCAAAATTGCAGGGATTACTGATCTTGGAACAGTTTTAAGTATCAACGGACAAGTTTGTGATATTGATGAGAGTGGAATGTTTGAGGAGACTAAACATCTGGAGCTGGGAATAAATGAATTTTACGTTGAAGCTCTGGATGGTGTTGGGAATTTAAGCAGTGAGATAATCTATGTAAATAGAGAAATAGACAACCCTGTGGGTCAATTAACGTTTCCATCTGGAACAATTAATAATAAACAGCCAGAAATGATTTATAGACTGGCTGATGATACCGATGATTTCCAAAGTGGTGTGGATCCTGATTCTATAAACTTATCAATCACATATCCGAACGGGAGTGAATTACTTTTGATAAGCACGGGTACAAATCTACAACCTGATCTTGGAACAGCGATAACAGATTGTCTTTATACTGGTAATCCGCTCTCGGTTGATTGTAATTTTAGATATGTGATCCAGGCTCCTCTTAGTCAAGATGGTGAGTACAGGACAAAGCTCTATTTCACTGATCTTGCGGGAAATCTGTCTGGTGAAGCAGCACATAATTTTTTCTTAGATTCGAAAACTTATCTTGTTATTGAAACGCCAAAGAACAATGATTTATTTAGCCACTCAAAGATCACAATACGCGGGCAGGCTGAAAAGGACAGTGTCCTCAGCGTTAGTGAAAGTAATGACGAGATATCATTTGAAGTGAATGAAGACAGTGAATATGTTTCCGATTGTTCAAACATTAGTAAAGACTCTTTTGGCGGAGAAGTATGTGATTTTGGTCTGCTGGACTTTGAGCTGGATGCTGATACTGAGCAAGACACAGATACAGCTAACCAGATAGTATTCACCATAACTGATAAAGCGGGCAATAGCCTCAATTTTGCAAGGAACGTATATGTAAACTTATATGCGGTCAATCTATCGATCAGCACAGATTTAGACTACATTTCACCAAATGGGGACGGAAGGCAGGATGGTCTGTTCTTTTATTCAAAAGCAGTCAGCAGAGAAGAGGATCAAAATCCTGAGGTTATGATTGACTCTTGGATTGTAAGTATCAAGAACGGTCAAGGAGAACTAGTTAATGAACTTAGCGGGACACTATCTCTTCCTGGAAGTATATACTTTGATGGAAAGGACAGCTTGGGTAATTGGCTAGAAAACGGAGAGTGCGAGTACTCATTGGGTGTTGTGACGTCGGATGGGATCAAATTTGTTACAGAGGAGAAAATATTTACTGCGACTTCAACACTTGACGGGAAAGTGGTGATTACCAGTCCCAAAGATAACACTGTGACATCTAGGGGAGTTCTCAATATTCAAGGACAAGCTCCTATTGAAACAACTGTTTACGTGTGTGTTGACATGGTATGGACAAGTGAGGAGTGTGATGACGAGTTGGTTACAAAGGTCGATGAGAATGGTTTCTTTACAGCAATTGTGCCTATATCTAAAAAAGAATCTTATATTTGGGCACAAGCAGTGGATCGATTTGGGAATGAAAGTCCTAAAAGCAATGTGATTAAAATTATCCTCGATTTTTCAGAACCTCTGATATCGGTACAGGCACTTCCTGCGCTTTGTGGTATAAGTCAGAATATAATCTTTCGGAGTGTTGTAACCCAGAATACAGAAAATGTTCATATGGAATTTGCAGGTTACTCTAATCTTACGGAACTTCCAGAAAGCTCAGATTGGTACGAAATCGGTGAGCTGAGAGAAGGTTGTGCTCTTGATCAGTGTGTGTGGGACTATAACTGGAAAAGTCCTGGCTTGACTGGGGGAGTATATGAAATTGAGTTCACGGGTCGGAAGGCAGAGCTTGTGAAAACAATGAGTATCGGTATCAGGGTTGATGGAACAATACCAGATGTTCCTGTGATTACGAATATTAGGAAGAATGATAATAAAGAAAATCTCAGGCCGATGGATGGGAAATACTATACAAATGACGAAGCCGTAGAGGTATCTGGGATCGGAGAGCCACTCACAAAGATAAACTTGGTTGTAAATGGTAAACAGGCTGCGCATGTGAAGGCTGATCCGCTGGGATATTGGTCTCTAGATCTGGTGTTGGAAGAAAATGCAAATTTACAGGAGTATCTTCTTAGTGCTGGAAGCGTTGATGCAGTGGGCAATGAAAGTGCGTCTTCTATTCC
>JAHIVN010000013.1 GCA_018816645.1 Patescibacteria group bacterium
AAATTTTTTTATTTTTACTTCCACGCCAACCTCTTCCCGCGCTACACGCTTAACTGCCTGTTCAACCGTTTCGCCCCAGAGTATTGTTCCGCCAGGAATGTGCCACCAGCCTTTAGCTGGAGGGATGGATCTTTTAGTCAGGATGATTCCTCGGGGAGTTTTTACTATTACATCAACACAAAGTCGTGGGACTTTCCTATAGATATATTTGAATGTTTTGTATGGTAAGCGTTTTACCCTAGACATATATTTTTGGTCGGGATGCCCGGACTCGAACCGGGGACCTCTCGCTCCTTTACCCCGCCTCAAGTTAATGTCTTGATTGCAATGGTTTCGGGTCGGGGCGGCCGGACTTGAACCGGCGACCTCTCGCTCCCAAAGCGAGCGTTCTAGCCACTGAACTACACCCCGAATAAGCCCGTAT
Source organism: Patescibacteria group bacterium (assembly GCA_018816645.1). GTDB lineage: Bacteria > Patescibacteriota > Dojkabacteria > JAHIVN01 > JAHIVN01 > JAHIVN01. The sequence continues at coordinate 425 of JAHIVN010000013.1, forward strand.
TATATCATAGAAATATTTATAAAATGCCCAGAGAGGGAATCGAACTCTCACTCCCGGTAAAGGGAACAGGATTTCCTGCCTGCGTGCCGAATGCACTTCGGCAGGCAGGTAAGTCCAGTAAAATGCCCAGGGTGGGAATCGAACCCACACGGAGTTTAACCTCCATTGGATTTTAAGTCCAACGTGTCTACCAGTTCCACCACCTGGGCATATATGTACCGATTCTCAGTTCCGCTATCTGCGAAAATTATGGAGGTCACGGCGGGATTCGAACCCGCGGATAACGGTTTTGCAGACCGTTGCCTTAGACCACTTGGCTACGTGACCATGTTTATTTTAAAGAGCATGTTAGCCTACTAAATAGATTTTCTTTGTAACAGCTTTTTTTTAATTGAGATTCTCTTTTCCTGGCATCTTCCTTTGACAGATATGCTTCGTAGTAAACTAACCTCCAAGGTCTATTAGGCTTAGTAGATCGAACCTTCCCGTTATTGTGAGTAAGGAACCGAGATCTAAGATCGGCCGAATATCCAATATACAGATCGTTATTTTTTAAACTTTTTAAAGCATAAACATAGAACATAAAATCCATTAGATTACTATTTGAAGTATGGTTTTGTGTCCCTACGGGACATCTCCCGGAGGGAGACAGACCGTTGCCCTGCCTACGCTAAAGCTACGGCGGACATGCTTAGACCACTTTCCGCCTACGCCAAGGCTTCGGCGGACAGGGGCTACGTGACCGATTTATTTTAAAGAGCATGTATTTATCATTAGGTTATCACATTATACCCGAACTATAGATTATCCAGCAAATGAAAAGATGTCAAACTAGAAGATTATCTTTGATTTTGCTAAAATGGTTTTAGATATCCAACTCTGGCAAATCATGGTTTAAAAAAGTCTATATGGGGCTGGAGTGAATAGATAGAAAGTTATTTTATTAGACAGAATAATGATCCTAAAAGGCTACAATCAATTCCTAAGAGATATCTTTGGTAAGCTGGAAAACCTGAAGATAGATGTTCGCTCATATGAACTCGATCATATCGCTTACCAGGCTTCGTCTGACGAGGATTATGATACATTATTGCCGGAATTTGAAAAAATATGTGATCTGTTGAGTGAAGAAGTAGTCGGTGGAAGAAGGGTAGGGATTTTTAAATTCAAACAGCCGCTTGTATTCGAAAACTATTCTATTCCCTCAGTCGAACTGATAGCTCCCAAACAAGATCAAATATGCCCATCGGCTCTGGAACATGCTGAGTTTGTGATAGATACAGATTTCGATACATTTTTGAAGAAATATCCGGCTATCGATTGGGATACAAGCGATGTTGATCAGAAGGATTTTCCTATGATCAAACTAAAGGTGGGAAAAGGTTTACAGGTGAAGTTTCACCTTGAATCGGTTCTAGATATTGTAGAGAAGATAAATTAAATCTCCAGTTTGTGATAGAGATCCATCTCCAGCGACACATCGATCTCTTTAAAGCCGAATCTTTTGTAGAATGTAAGAGCGTCATTATTCTTTATGTAGCAGTTTAGATAAACTCTTTCAAGTCCTTTCTCTTTTGCCCAGTTCAGAAGTCTTCTAAGCAGTTTTGTTCCAACACCTTTTTTTTTGTATTCAGGAATAACTCCGATGTTCTCTATTTCAAGGTATTGCTTATTTCTATAAAGATATTCCTTCTTAGAATCGTTTCCATAGCCGACCATTTTTCCTCCGTCGTATGCTATGTAGAAACAACTATCTGTATTCTCTAAAGCTTCTTTAAAGAATTTTCTACCCTTATCACTCAGATCAAAGTCTATATCTATGTCGGGATCAAATTCTTTATTTTGAAACATTATTTCGTGGTTGAGTCTCTGTATCTTTTCGATATCTTTGACAAGAGCTTTCTTTATGGAAATCATACCCTAGACTGACTAACTTTAAGTAACTTCTTGATTCTATCAAATTCAGCTTTATCTTCTTTCGCTTTCAGAATGAATAGTGCTATTTCACTGTCACGGTAATTATCCTTAGTGATAATTTTCATATATTCATCAAATGTTACTTCCATCAAACTGATCTTTTCTCCGGAATCTGAGTTTATACTACTTACTTTTTTCAAACTTCTTGCTATAAATGTATAGCAAACCCAGTCAACTTTTATGTCTGGGTGTGTTGCATTAAGCAGGATAAAATCCTTTGCCTCATAGCCGGATTCCTCTAGTAGTTCTCTTCTTGCTGTATCAAGTGGGGATTCACCTGCATCCAGCCTGCCGCCTAAAGCACTGATAAACGGGATTTCTTGTGGCTGTTCCTGTTTGCAAAGAATGATTTTTCCTTCCTTTGTGATAGGCAACACGTTGACACTATCTGCAGGTCTTTTCGCCTTTTCGAAAGTGGCAGTTGATCCATCGAACATTTTCTGTTCCCACTGGTAAATGTCAAACAATATTCCGGAGAAGACTTTTTTGGCATTCTTAGGTATTGGCTGTTTTGATTCTGGTCTTTTGATGTTCATTATAGGTGTATTTTAGTTGATTCTCTCGAGCTTTTCAAATAATTACATTATCCGAATAGCTAATCAATGATTGTTTGGTTATGTCTTTTAATTATTACTATCAATACCTGCTTCTTTACACTATCTTATTTTACAACTACAATATGATATATTACATATTACATTTTACATTTTACATATTACATATTCCTTATGACTAAACTCAGGCAAATTTACAAGTGCAATATCTGTGGAAATCTTGTCGAAATGGTCGGTACCGGTGCCGGCATGTTAGTCTGCTGCAATCAGGATATGGAGCTTCTTGAGCCAAAATCAAAAGAAGAAGGTCTTGAAAAGCATGTTCCTGTTGTTGAGAAGATGGACAAGGGTATAAGGATAAAGGTAGGGGAGGTAGAGCACCCGATGGAAGAGGAGCACTACATTACATTTATTGAGGTTCTGGTAGATGGAAAAGTTTACCGCCATGAGCTTAAACCTGGAGAAAAACCTGAGATGGAAGTCTGCTGTATTGAGCCAAGCAGCATAACTGCTAGGGAGTATTGCAGTGTTCATGGGTTGTGGGAGAACTAGTAAATAACTAATAGTTCAAAGATCATAATCTATAACCTTGTGTTCTATTGAGGTTAATTAGGTGGACCATATTGACAAAACATATTTCCCTGTTTCCATATTTGACTGGGTATTGCACATGTTGTGAAAATCAGAGGTATTTTAAAACAATCATATAAAGGCAACTTGACGAAGATTTATCTCTTCAAGTTCTTTACGAGCTTGCATCTTGTCGGAGGTATACTTATCCCCTTTTTTAGAGACTGGGGAGGGCTGGATTTTACTCAGATCCTGTTTCTGCAGTCTTGGTTTTCATTTTGGATTTTCATTCTTGAGATCCCTACAGGTGCCGTTGCTGATTTTTTCGGTCGCAAGCAATCGTTAGCACTGGGTGCAATTGTAAATGCTATAGCAGCTTTAGTTTATGGTAGTTTCCCGAGCTTTTATATCTTTCTTTTAGCCGAATTTTTATGGGCCATCTCAGCCGCTTTACTGTCGGGTGCAGATAACGCATTTACTTACGATACCCTGAGAAAACTGGGAAAGACAAAATCTTCAAAGAGGGTATTCTCAAAGATAGAAAGCATCGGTAAAACTGCGTTGCTTATCGGCTCCCCAATTGGGAGTATTGTGGCAGCCAGTTTAGGACTAAATGTTCCAAACCTTCTGATGTTCTTTCCCTTTATGCTTGCCTTTGCAGTTGCGTTGACTTTTAAAGAGCCAGTTTCAAGAAAGGTAGTAGAGTCTAAGAGATATCTAACGATCATAAAAGATGGTTTCAAGTACTTTGCGAAAAATGATATTTTGAAGATCTTAGCAGTAGATACGATAATTATTTCTTCCTTAGCCTACTTCATGATCTGGTTCTTTCAGCCTATGCTCGAAAGAGCCGGGGTAAATATAGTGTATTTTGGCTTAGTTCATGCATTGCTGGTTTTAAGCCAGATTGTCATCATGAACAGCTTTGGGAAACTCGAGAAACTTTTGGGTAATAAGAAGCGGTTGCTGTTACTGAGCTCTTTGTTATTGGGAGCTGCTTTTATGATGGGTTCTTTCTCGAACTCGTTGCCAATGATTCTATTGGTAATAGTTATCGGCGGTGGATTTGGTCTATCTAGATCAGTTTTATTTTCAAGCTACCTCAATAAGTATATAGAATCATCAAAAAGGGCGACTGTCTTATCTACGATATCTATGTTTCGGAGATTTTTACTTGTGATCCTGAATCCCTTGGTAGGGAAAATGGCTGACTGGTCACTTGAATATACACTTTTTGCACTTGGGATAGCTGTTATCGTTTTTACGGTATTTTCCAGAGTTGAAGAAAAGTATCTCGTAGATTAGCTTTATACTGCATTGTCTCCTTATGGCCACTTTAATGTAACAATTTTCAAGAATCCTTGAACTGCTGCTGCAGCAAATTTGACCGTTTGATAATTTCCTAGATCTCCTTCGAGCATTGCGTTAAAGGCAGATATTTCTTCATTAAGCCTGGCTATCATAGGCTCGCGTTCCCATAGCACTGCCACATTAGGTTCGTTTCTCTCTTCATCCTTTCTCATTTGGCTGAGATCGGTAAGTATTCTAAATATTCTATTTGCCGAATCAACTGCGCTTCGGAACGTATCAAAATCGGATGCTTCACCAAGAATATATGTCGCAGATCGGAATAAAAGCTGGGCAGCGTTTGAAGTAGTCGAGGTTTCAAGGTAGCTATGTTTATCTCTGCTAGTAAACACTTCTTCTTCGCGCTGCATAGCATCGATTACAAGCCGTATGTCTTCGAGAAAGGAGGCATGATTAGTAGCAATTGTTTCCTCTGGTACTCCAGCCCGTCTTAGATTGTGTTCAAGCCTATTCAGAGCCCTTTCTGCCCTGTTGTCTGTTTGCTGCTTATCCTTTTCACTTTCCTCATTCTCAGTCCAGGAATCGATTTGATGTATGATCTTCGCTGTTTCCATAACAGCCTTGAAAAGACGTGCCTGTTCTCTTCCGCCTAGAATCTCTCTTGAAGCATTCCCAAATACAATCGCAGCAAATAGCGTATTATTTAAATGAGCTTCCCCAGTGGTTAGTTTTAACTGCAATAGTGATCCGGCTATTTCAGTCAGTGCTGAACGTATAGCTGAAGAATGAGCCTTCAAGAGTTCAGATTTTGCCCCTTCTTGATTAAGACTATTAAATTTTTCGTTTATATCGACTTGGGTTAGCATGGCTATAGCGATTATAGCATATAACAATAGGATGGAGAGCTTATCGTGATAAGGTTCAACAAGCAAGAAAGAATATTTTCACGATCTTGCTTATATTATAGGTTGTTTGATATAATAGCTTTATATAAGCTTATTTGTCATTAAATATGTCCGCAGAAGAGAGAGATCCTCAGATTACTCCAATAGGTAGATTCCAAGAAGCGTTTACAAGAGCAACAGGAAGGGTGTGTTATGAACTTATAGGACCTCAAACTCCAACAAGGATTATCAATTTTGGTATAAAGGCATACGAACGACTTTTATTAGCAAATCCTGCTGATGCAGTATCACTTTCGAGAATTGCTCGTTTGCATATTTACAAAGCATTTCACACAAAAGGATATGACGATAGAGAAATTTCTAGTATGGGGGCAGTGGCTGGAGAGATGAGCAGTGCGCATGATTATCTGGAAAGGGCGATAAATCTCGATCCGGATAACCTGAACCTTCAAATGGAATTCGCGATAACACAAATGTGTACGGCAAGGTTTTATGCTGCAAAGATAACAATAGATAGAGTAATAGAAGGAGCTTTGGAAGCAAGAGATGCAATGTTAGCTGCATCCGCATATATAAATCAAACTAGACTGTATGAGGTGGCTTCATTGAATAGAAATGTGTTGCTGCTTGCCTATGCCAATGCGACCAAACAACTCGGAGACCTGTCTAGGGCACTTGCGGATTCCACATATCGTGCACCTTATGTCATAGCAAGAAGATCATTATTATTACTTCGTGGAGAAGTACACTCCCAGATGGATGAAATAGAAGGTGTAAGTATTGAATCCGAAGTGTTAAGACCTTTGCAGGTTCTTGGCAGGCGTATATAGGAAGATATGCAAGGGGTGCATTCTTCATAATTGGACAAAAAGGGCCTGTAATGTTAGTCGAAAGAAATTAGCTACTATACTATATAAAGAAAAGTATAACTGTCTGAATACTTTTACTTCATCTTCCCGAGCATCATTCTAGTCTTGATGATACTGTCAGCTTCAAGCGACATGGAGTCGATTTTGTGCTTCACCAGAAGTAAGCTTTAGTTCAATTGCAGATCCAGCAATTTTCAAAAATGCTCTTCGAAGTTCAGATAGGCGAGAACGTATAAGCTCAGTTTTTGCTTTGGGTTGATCCAATCTATTAAATGTCTCATCTGTGGTTATCTAGTCTATCAAGATATGTTTTATTAAAAGCAGAGAAATTATAGCATATGCGTTGAGTATATAACACGCTGTTACTATTATAGGCTATCTGATATAATTGCTCAATATTATTTCTTCATATTTCAAGAATGACGAACGAAACAATTCAGGTTGAAATTGCTCCAGTGAATAGGATTCAGGAGGTATTTTATAGGGCAACGGGGCAAGTTTGTTATAGACTTCTGGGACCTGAGACTTCGGATAGAGTTTTAGACTGGGGGATCCGAGCCTACGAACGAATTGTAGCTGCATATCCTGAAGATGGGGTAGCTCTCGGGAGACTTGGTAACTTGCATCTTTTCAAGGCTTTTCGTACAGCTGAGTTTGATCAGGGACCAGGAAGCGTTTTAAACAGTGACAGCGCTGAAATAGTTTTAGCTGGTAACTATCTTGAGGAGGCGGTTAAGTTCAATAGTGAGGATTTATCATTAAAGTTGAGTCTAGCCATTGCTAAAATGTGTCAAGAAGCATTGAGCGCTGCGAATAGCTTATTTCTAGAAATAATAAATAAATCTAGAGACCCTGTATTAATTGCAGTAGCTTACTTTAACATGGCAATTTTATATGAAGCAGTTGGTAATCAAAATACGGCTATCCAATTGTATGCTTCAGCAGCAAAGAGTGTTGGGAATCTATTACTAGCAATAAACGATCATTCCTATTTCGATCTCTATGTGATGTCGAGGCTTTCATTAAGAGAGAAGATGGGTTTTCAATCAGAAACAATAAAAGGTGTGAATTTCAAAGATATTGTACTTGTTCCCTTGAGATTCTTAGAGAAACGATTCCCAGAAAGAGTAAAGGCTTTGAGAGAATATTCGAGAAAAACTCTTTTCTTGATGAGGGGAGGTAAACCGCAAATATTAGCTAGAAGGGGAAGGTGATACAGGTATAAAATGTACAATTGATAAATGTGCAATGTTCACCTTTCCTAACTGTGACGGAAATAAAATCTAAAGACGGAGAACAGGTGCGTAGAAAATGAGGAATTACTAATTTCTGATTTCTGTTTTCACAACTGATTTCAGTCTTCTGATTTCTGTCCTCCAATCGCTACTTACCCCATCTTCCCGAGCATCATTCTAGTCTTGATGATACTGTCGGCTTCAAGCGACATGGAGTCGATTTTGTGCTTCACCAGAAACCGCGCAACCTCAGGATAGTTTGAAGGTGCTTCACCGCAGATTCCTACCGATCTATTGTTTTCATGTGCTACCTTTATGATTTCAGCCAGCATTCTTTTCACTGCCTTATCCCTCTCGTCGTACAAGTGGCTTACCAGAGCACTATCGCGGTCGAGTCCGAGTATCAACTGAGTCAGGTCATTTGTCCCTATGCTGAAGCCGTCAAAGATCTTCGAGAATTCATCAGCCAGAATTACATTTGAAGGAATCTCGCACATGACAAGGATTCTTAGCTTATTTTTTCCTCGCTCCAATCCGTTTCGGGCAAGGAGTTTCAATACCTGCTTTCCTTCAGCTACGGTTCTGCAGAAAGGAACCATGATCTGGACATTCGACAGTCCCATTTCTTCTCTTACTTTCACGAGGGCTTTGCATTCCATCTCGAATGCCTCTTTAAACTCTTTGCTGTTGTATCGGGATGCTCCCCGGTAGCCTATCATAGGGTTCGATTCCTCCGGCTCAAAGTATTTTCCTCCGATGAGATTTGCATATTCATTTGTCTTGAAGTCAGAAAGCCGTACGATGACATCTTTAGGATAAAACGCTGAAGCTATCTTTGCTATGCCTTGAGCAAGCTTGCTTATGTAGAATTCTTTTCCGTCCGGGTAACCCTTTGTTATTTGAGATATCTGTTCTTTGACGTCGGCATCTTTCACTTTTCTGGGGTAGAGAAGGGCATTTGGATGAATTCTTATATAATTTGAAATAATGAATTCTTCCCTAGCCAGGCCTACTCCATCTGTTGGAAGATGCGAAGCTTCAAAAGCTATTCCGGGATTAGCTAGATTCAGCATGATTTTAGTTTTTGTCTTTGGTATTTTTGTGAGATTTATTTTCTTTATTTCAAATGGTATCTTTCCCTCATATATTTTACCTATCTCTCCCTCGGCACAACTTACTGTGATATCTTTGTATTTGGGAAGAATCTCTGTCCCGGTTTTCGTTCCTACAATGCAGGGGATGCCCAGCTCACGAGATACGATAGCGGCATGACATGTCTTTCCTCCGGAATCAGTCACTATGGCAGCAGCTTTCTTCATGATAGGTTCCCAGTCTGGATCTGTCATTTCCGTTACCAGCACATTCCCGCTTTCAAAATTTACGATCTGGTTTACATCTTTTATAAGTTGCATTTTCCCCTGACCTATCTTGAACCCTACTGCAGTTCCTTCTAATACAACGGTTCCCCTCTTTTTAAGATGATACTCTTCATAAACATTTGATTTCTTCTGAGCATGTACCGTTTCTGGTCTTGCCTGTACTATATACATTTTATTTTCTTTGCCGTCTTTTGCCCATTCTATGTCCATCGGCATCTTATAATGATTCTCAATCTCGAGGCCCCATTTAGCCAGCTGTGTTATTTCTTTTTCTTCCAGCGAGAATCTGTCTTGATCTGATCTTGAAACGGGAGTGTTCTTTGTTGTTTCATTTCCCTCAAGAGAATATATCATTCGTTCTTTTTTGCTTCCGAGCTCTTTTGAGATGATGGGATTGAACTTGGTGTTTAGTGTAGGTTTAAAGACATAGAATTCATCAGGAGTTATCCTGCCTTTTACGATATTCTCGCCTAGACCCCAGGCAGAATTGATGAGGATCACATTGTCAAATCCAGACTCAGTATCGATCGTAAACATCACTCCGCTGCTGGCTTTATCTGAACGGACCATTTTCTGCACACCTACTGAAAGCGAAGTGCTCAAATGGTCGAAACCTAGGTCCGTGCGATAAGAGATAGCTCTGTTTGTGAAAAGTGAAGCAATACATTTCTTGCAGGACTCAAGTAAAGAGTATTCCCCGCGTATATTCAAATATGTTTCCTGTTGGCCTGCAAAAGATGCCGTGGGAAGATCTTCGCTTGTAGCAGAGCTTCTTACAGCAACATCAACATTAGGAGATCTATATTCACTCGAGAGTCTTTTGTATGCGTCTTTCACAGCAACCTTCAGTTCATCAGGGAATGTACTCTCTAGTACTGCTTGTCGGATTGCGTTGCCTTTTTTTGCCAGATTCCGAATATTTTTTGTATTCAATCCCTCAAGCAGTTCTTCAATTTTCATGTCAAGCTGGTTCTGTATCAGGAAGTATCTATAGGCGTAAGCAGTAAGGGCAAAGCCATTTGGGATGAGAATTTTTTTATTTGTCAGCTTTTGATACATTTCTCCG
>JAHIVN010000137.1 GCA_018816645.1 Patescibacteria group bacterium
AAAAGGATCTGTAGTTTCAACTATCTTTCATGAAGTTACAAGCGAAGAAAATACTTCGCGTTATTCTATAGGCGTCAAACAGGAAACTGGATTTTATCTTCATACGCTTTCTTCACCGACTAGAGTTGTTCTAGATATTCAAGAACAAGATGTCGAGAACGGAGACTCAGAAGAATTTGAGTTTTCGCAAGGAGCTCAGAGTTTCAGTGGTAATGCGAATGGAAATGTTATCACTATCAGCGGGCTGAGTTATTCAAATCAGGGAAGCGTTTTTAGAATAATATTCCGTCTTGGAACCATAGGAACGGGGTCTATTCCAGCCGCATCCGCTGAAATAGTCGATTTCGAAGGAGGAAAAGCGATTAAGCTTATCATGTCAAATATGTCTTCAGACTGGGCAGCTCAAGGCAATTATAATGAGGATTACACAGATAGTGCTGTTACTGGCATGAAGGGAAGTTTTTCTTCCAATACATCAACTTACTATATTGGAATTAACGGCAGCAGAGACTATAAATTGTACTACCGTTCTGCTCCAGCACAGCTGATAGTTGATGTAAAGAGATAGAAGGATTAGTAGACAGTAGACAGTAGACAGTAGACAGTAGACAGATAGATCTTTGATAGTGGGCTGGTAGACATTTGATTTTTCAAATACAGCAATCTTTTGATTAAATTATTAGTTGAGTATTTATGAATCCTGCAATTCCTCTTATGATCGCTATCTTGCTTCTTGTTGCACTTATATTTTCAATTGTTAAAAAGGTAAAAAAAACTTATCATTATAATTATTGTACTTTGGAACTTCTCCACTATAAGAGAAACTTTACTAGATATATTTTTCCCGGATCATGAACATTTATACATATAAAAGTAAATTAATAACTAATAACTAATAACTTTACTCTTTAAATGAAACATTATGAGTACTCCAGTTCTTGTAGTAATTATTGTGTTAGCGGCTATTCTAATGGCGTTATCGCTAATTGGGAAGATACGAAAGCTGTTAGCTTGTGGAATAGTGTTAGCTATCGCAGGCTTGATAGCATATTTTATGCTAAAATAACTTTGATTACTTGATAATCTTATTCTCTATCTTTATTCTCAATATTCTCTTCACACTCTCATCTATTCTCTCTTCACTGATTGTTCCGTCGTTTACAGCCTTTTCAAGCTGTTGTATAAACGCAACCTGATTATCATATGTATCGACTATCATAATCATGTCATTTCCGGCATTTATAGCATCTACTACTTTATCTGGATATTTATCCAGAGCCTGCATGTGAATGTCGTCAGTAAGGATGATGCCGTCAAACTTGAGAAAGTTTCTAAGCAGTTCATTGATAAATTTTCCAGAAAGGCTTGCCGGGTATTTTTTGTCAATTTTGGGATATAGAGCATGTCCTGTCATGATGATTTGCACATCATTGTTGATAGCTTCTTTGAACGGGACTATCTCTTCGATAAGTAATGTATCCTTGTCTACGTCAATTTGAGGAAGAGCTAGGTGCGAATCAGTTGTTGTCCTGCCTATACCCGGGAAGTGTTTTGCTGTTGCAATGACTCCATTTTTCTCATGTGCCTTGATGATTTCGACCCCTAACTGGGTAACTTGAGCTGGTGTCGAGCCCAACGTTCTATTTGCCATGATACTGCCCGGCTCAAATGATATGTCTAGTACAGGCGCAAGGTTTACGTTGATATTAAATTGTTTTAAAGCGAGCGCATGACTTTCTCCGGTAGAGTAAGCGAAATCCTCCCGGTTTACTATTCCTATATGTGGCTGTGAGATATATCTGGCGTTATCCCAAGGTATGCGTCCAACTATTCCACCCTCCTGATCTGTTGCAATAAGAAGTTTCGTATCGCTATTCTTTTGTAAGCTTTTTACATAATCGGTTAACTGGGTCTGTGTTGAGATATTCTGGCTCATAAGTACGATTCCCCCTATGCGGTATTCTTCTATAAGCGATTTCGTATCATCATCATAGTATGAAGTCGGGAGCGACAGCATAAATAACTGACCTATCTTAGCTTTAGGGTCCAGCCTTGAGAATTCGATAAAGACCAGTGCATCCATTCTATAATTGTCGTAGCTTGCGACAGCATTCTCTAGATTTACTTTCTTCAGTTTCACTAGGGAGCCAGGCTTTGACAAGTCGGTCACATAGATGAGAATGAGCAGGTAGATTAGTGAGAAAATCGCAAGTACAATTACTTTTAATTTTGTCTTTTTCTTCTTTATCTTGATTTCTGTATGCATAGTTTAATTCTATTTACTTCTTATGAATAATGCAAACTTTAGGCCGATGAGCTTATGAGTTAGTGAACTGGTGAACAAATAAACATTCATGCCTATCTGAATACTGACAACTGATTCCCCGTCTGTAAACTTGACATATCAAAAATATATCTCTAAAATATATGATATAGATATAATATATCCGTCCGCTTCCTAATGACTGTTAAATGGAAAGGCCCCAATGGAGAAGTAGATGAAGATTCAAACGAGAATCTGGTAAAGCTGCTTTTCCACGAGAAACTCAAAAGTCACTTTAGCAAAGAAGAACTCAATAATGTAAGCTATCTAGCCCTATCTGGTTTGGACTTTTTGAGAGAACTTTATTCCAGCAGGAAGCTTAGTTCCAGATACCACAATCTCGGTCATAACTACGTTACTACGATTACTTCAATAAAGACTTTCATTGGTGCACTAAGTCTAGGTAAAGCTGTGGATGAGAAGGATTTAATTTCCTTGATTATCGCAGCATTATTTCATGATAGTGGATATCTTCTTAATTATAAGGCCGGAGTGAAAAGAGAAATTAGGGACCATAATCTAAACAGTATCTTATTTACTGAGATTTTTCTTGCAGGGCAAAGGGTCGAGGACGAAATATGTGACAAAGTGCTTCATCTCATTAAGTATACAGATTATTCTGAGTGTGATGATTTTAAGAATGAGATAAAACATGATTTTCTCGGCCAAGTGCTTATAGGAGCTGATCTTTTGCAAGTGACCGATAAACGGTACTTTGTGAACAGAAATTTTTTGGAAGAATATCTTTATAAGAATGAATCAGAGACTGATGAGGCCATGGAGAGACGGTTCTTCAAGTTTGTGCAGGAACTGACCTCAAATATGTGGAATTATCTGGATGCATATTACAAAACAGCTAAGACAAACCCATACCGAACCGGCTGGCAGAGATTTGTTAAAGCTTTCCAAATGATCTGCGGTGAGAAAGACTTGAAATAGCAGGAATTACTGGTTTGTTTGATTTCCATCAATATTCTATAATATTCCCATAAATTTTTATTCAATTCTGATGAGTCATACTTTCACAGCTGAACCTGTAAAAAATGATATTGATAAAGGTTCTAAACCAAAAATCAGCAAAAATCTTGTAGTAATAGTGATTGTAATATTGTTCTTATGTTGTATCGCTGGTGCCCTGGGAGCAGCTGGAACTTATATTTATCTGAAAAACAAAGACAAAGATGTTACAGATAACGTGAATGCCGATACCTCTGGAAGTGAAGACCAAGATGATATAACTGCAGATCAGAGCGATGATACCGAGGACGGTTCAAATGAAGATATTGGTGATGACGGGATCTCTGATGACTCAAGTGATGACAGCCAAGGAGCTCAGGATGATGGAAATGATGATGGTCTTCAATTAGTTCAGCAGCCGGAAGCATCAGAAGTTTTTGATACTATGGGTGGCGTAAAGAGCTACATTCTGACTGCATCTTTGGATGAGGAAGGGAGTATATATGCTCAGTTTCAGGCACCAGACAGAGAGTATGTAAGACAAACTGTAGGAACGGAGGTAGTGGAAGAAATCGCTATCAGCGATGATATTTACATCAGAGAAGATGGCGGTACCTGGGAGAAGGGAGAGGATTCCAACTTGACTGGTTTTCATCAAGATTTAATAGATGAAAACTTTTGGACGAGTGACTTTGAAATAAAAAAGAAAGGTACATCTGACGGCTACTGGTACTACACGGCATCCAGCGATGATAGTAGCTCTTTCAAATTGTATGCGCACAAAGATACAAAGTACATTTATAAGTTAGAGATGTTTTCCGGCAGTTACTCTCTCGGCGAACTAGTATTCAAGGACTATAATAGCGATAAAATCAATATTAAAAAGCCGATTTAGTAGATAAGTTTCCTTTTGTCGCATTTGGTCTGGGGTTGCTTTAAGTTTGTATACTGACAATATTCTTTCTCATCATAAGTTTTGATATCTATCGACAAATTCCCCTACTTTTTTTGCAACAAATTTCCTTTTACTGCATAATACTAGTATAGAGTGATGAATTGTATAAATTAGGTTTGTTATCTATGGATAAATCAAGTGAAAAGGCTTTGGTGGAAAAGGCGAAAAAGGATAGTCAGTCTTTTGGGATTTTGTACGACTATTATTACAACCGAATCTTTAATTATATTCTGCGAAGATGTGTAAATGTACATATTGCTCAGGATATTACCTCAAATACATTTCTCAACGCACTTAAGGGTTTAAAATCCTTCAAATGGAAAGACGATCTGGGTTTTTCGCCGTGGCTTTATAGGATAGCCACTAACTGTATCAATGAATACTTCCGAAAGAACAAAAAGTATGTGTCAGTAGCACCGGATGATTTTGACGTATTTCTGAAACAAGATGTTCCGGCATCTGAGTATGAGGAGGTAGAAAGAGAATTGGATGATAAAAAGGAGTTTCGTCACATTCAAGCGCAAATATCAAAGCTAGATGATAAATACCAGGAGATAATCCACTTGAAATTCTTTGAATTAAAGTCATATGAGGAAATAAGCTACATTTTGGGTGTGAAAGAAGGAACTTTGCGATCACATCTTTCTAGAGCGTTAGCAGAGTTGAAGAGAGTACTTAGTGCAACAAATATTTCTTTGGAACATTATAAGTAGTATGAACGAATCACAAGATATCGAACAATTATTAAAAAGTGTACGTTTGCCGAATGCAGAAATGCCAACCCATAAGGCAAACCTCAGAAGAGCGCTTCTATCCCGGGAGATGAAAAGCTCTTCAAAGCTATCTAATTTCTTACATTTTTCAGCGATGAAAAAGCTAGTATTGGTTGGCACTCCCTTATTGACTGTGTTGTTAGTTGCTCTTTATTTATTTGTTACTGTTACCAAGCCTATGCAAATGACGGCTGATCAGCTGCTTGCTAAAGCGATGGAAAGCTACGAAATGTATGAACAGGATGGCAAGTATTACTACCAGAAGGTTGTATATACATATTCTCCTGTGTACTCTGACTTTACAAGAACTTTTGAGCTGGTAAAGAAGCTAGGTAGTCCGTACAAGATTTATCTTGAGAGAGAAAGGTCAGATACTTATGATCTTGATAATATCTCTTGGATAGCCAAAACATCTGAATCGGGTGAAGTTTTCTACTGCAATAACTGTGAAGGAGAAGATGACCGCTTGATGCTGGATACTAGACTTGATGATAACTTAGATGTAACTTATAGATATTATGGTTTTCATTATACTGATACTCAGATAGCTCAGGTGAATAACAAGTACTTTATGGTTGAGGATGCAGAATTTCTTGATCCTGTTGATGAGGATAGTGTAGATACTGAAGCTGATTATGTTAGTGTACTCGAGGATGAGGGCTATACAGAGGTAGAGCTTAGTAAATATGTAGATCTTTTCAAAGATGATTATAGATATTACTTAGCCTTTTACTTAGATAACTATGAGCGTAGTCTTGAGGCTATGAAGAAGATTATAGCTTCTGACCCATATGGAACCAGTAATACCTATCCGATAGATGAACCGGAATGGGTTGTCAGACTTGGTACAGAATTCTTCTTAGATACGGAAGGAGATGAGTATACTTTTGATTGTTTCCAAGTATCAACAGAAGAGGGGTACTATGAAGTAAACCCTGAGGAACTAGAAGATGCAAAGCAATGTTTAGTGAATAATGGATTCAAGAAAATTTCAATAGAAGATGCTGTGAGAATCTATCTGTCTCCTTCATCTGAACTTGGTTTGAAGAATGTAGAAGAAAATCCTGATACTGTGGATCTAAAAGCTTTAATAGAAAGACTTGAAAGTTATGAAGATAAAGAATATCTAGGAAAGACAGTAATTGATGGAAGAGAGCTCGAAGGTCTTGAAGTTAGAACTAGTCATACAGATCAAGCAAGGTTTGTGACGAGAGTGTACTTTGATGCTGAGACATATAGAATTTATATGATCCAGGGCGAAAGGTATATAAACGGAGCAAAGGTTGATGCTTATGACTATACCGTGAAAGTTTTAGAATCTATAGTGATGGATTCTGAGCCAGTGATCGAAGGACTTGACGAAAAAGAGTTTATCTAAAATGTAGTCAAATGGGAGTGTCATCGGGGTGAACCACTTGTGGTTCACCCCTTCTCTATTTCGTAACTAGCTTAAACCCCTTACCTTTTAGTGTTTGAATAATCTCCTTTTCGCTATCCCCTATTTTATTCCGAATCTTATGCACTACCCTATCAATCGCCCAATCAGAATATTTTTCTTTCCAGTTCTTGCCCCACATGATTTTTGAAAGTCTGTCACGAGCTACAATTCTATTTTTGCTTTTCCATAATTGTTCAAAAACTTGGTATTCCTGTTTGCTGAAAATCTTTCTTATTGGCATATCGTATAGGAATACCCTTGATCCTTTTACCACAAACTTTTCTTCGTTCTTATTGACTTCTCTAAGGAAGTGTTCAAAAAGAGGGGAGAAGAAAGTGAGCTTTCCATCTGTATCTTTGATGATGCCGGTTTTGACAAGGTAATTGGGGAGATCTGCTTTTTTAAACTTTTTGTTAATTAGTATCTGCATTAAGAGACCTTTTGATCTATCTGATAATGAATTGTATGTGCTGAGTAGCCATATAGAAACAGAGGAATTTGATGCTATTGCTTCTGGGGAAGCCTTTTCAAACTTCGAAAGATCTGTATTTGCAAAAGAAAGTATCCCGCGACAAAGGGATGCAAAACCTCCAGATAGTTCAGCGACTTTTACTTTGACATTTTCAGACAATTTGTAACCGTACCATCGTTCTTCCTTCTCGATGAGAATTTTCATATCTTGAGAACTCCTCATTTCCAGATAAACATGTTGATTGACTCGAAGTTTAGATAACAAATCCAGAAGCTGATCACCGAGTTCCTCCTTGTAGAAAACTAAGAGAAACTTTACAAAACCAGCTAACGTGGAGATTGTATAAATGGGTGCAGCTAATTCTTTTTTATTATCAATTAGCAGTTCTGCTGAGTTGAAAACAAAAACTAAGTTCCTATCTCGATTTACCTGATCTTCGATTATACTTAAGACTCCGGCCATTGCCTTAATCGATGAAGAAGTTTCACCTTCTGGGAACTTTCTTATTAATTCGTTGTATATGTACTTCCACAATTCATCTTCAGTAGTTATGCCTGAGAGCTCAAGACGGATCCAAGTGCTTTCCTCGATTTTGACTTTCAAGTCTTCGTCAAATTCTTCTGCAAAACGAATGATATACTTTATAAATGAATTTGCTCCAAACTTGGGAATAGTTATTACGGCATTGCTTTCGCCGTTAATAATGGGCTGAAATACCTGATTTGCGAAGGCCTTCATGTAGTCTTTTGTTGCTGGTAAATCTCGTAGGTTTACATTTGCCATAATTTGATTATACTATATTAATGTGGTGTTCTAAAATCATCAATAACTCTCTTTGCGATTTCAGCTATTCTTATAGCTACACAGCTGTGTTCTGACAGCATTTGGAATAATAACTGTCTGTCAGTAATGGTTACTTCCGCTCCCTTTGGATAAGTGTAGGAAGAAGGGTTTTCTCCATAAATATAACCACCTTCAACATTATCGAGCAGCTTTACAGTAATATTTCCTACCGGGATTCCCTCGACATAAAAGTCGTTTGGAGTATTTCTGAGGTGTATTGGGTGGATTCTTTGTACAAGGGCAAAGGCAAGATCTTTCACTATATCTATTTCCTCTGGGTTGAGTCCAGGTTGAAATCTTGAGGAGATCCTTGGTCCCCAGCGTTCATCCAAGTTCATATACTCTGTCTGAGTCGGCCAGGCTATAGACTCAACAGCAGCTTCTATCTCAGCCCTTTCGTATGCACCACATGTAGCAACTAGAATTGCAAGAATTTCTTTGAATGATTGTGGTTTAACTTTTGTGATGATGGCTGCGGCTAATTCGAGCGATTGCCTTACATCTTCTTTCCCTAGATATCCCGGATGATTCCCCAAATTTCCAGTTAGATTTTTATCCCATGCGTATTCCATCATAAGAGCAGGTCTTTGATTACCAATTAGTGCTTCGTTTGTAAAAGGCTCGAAAAAAGGATAATTCAGTAATTCAGGCAACGCTTTCATAGGATCGGCTAGTAGAGCCCTGACAATATATCGTGCTATTTTCTGTCTATAGTGTCTTTCCTCAGGAATTAATTTCCCTTGAAAAACCAATTCATCAAATTTCTCCCCACCAAGCTGTCTAGCCCTGCCGATTAATCTGTGAAAAACATCGCTTCTCACGAAGGGGTAGCTTCCGAAAAATTGTCCTATCTCAGCTATTTTAGCAAGACTCCTGTAGAAATGTACTCGAATGTAATTGTTCATGCAGTCCAGCATCACGAGTTCATCCTCTGAAGCAGCTGTCTGAATAAGAGTGAGTATTTTGTCTCTTGCAAAAAGAGTATCGGGATTGTCTTCTCTGATAGTAGGATTTATAAATTCAAGACCCCATAGGTTAGTGACAACAACGTTATCATTAGCAACGGATAGTTCTGCAGCGCAAGCCTCCTGTTTTACTGTTTGAGCTGCAAGATGCGTGGATAGGTTATTCTCTGTGATTAAATCATGTTCTCCAAGTCTAAATCTAAACTGAGCTTCTCTCGCGGCACAATCTTTTAGAAATAGAACCTCGCCCATCCTATTTCCATTTATGACTATATCTAAGCGTGGCATATATAAATGAGTTTTCACTATAATCTGAACTTCGGATCCAGGCGGAAGTGCAAGCAGCAAGTTTTCTCTTAGAATATGTGCTAATTCATCTGCGTGTTCAACTCCTAAATCAAGGAGAAGGTCAGTATCTGGTCTCTGTATATCTGTCAAATTTCCCTCTGCATCAAAGAGTTGGACAGGCAGCATTTCCGGATCAACTCGTAGAGCATAGTTAGTGCTTCCCGTAAGATAAACTTTTCCAGTAGCCATCCAGCCTGCTTTTGCTTGTCCAAAAGCTATGGAAGTAGCAGCAAGAGTTTTATAAAACTTCTCTTTAAAAAGCAATCTGAATCTATGCTCTATATCAGCTGAAAGACTCAGTTTTTGCACGACTTCTTTTCTGGCACCTGGCGTTTCTTGTCCCATGTCCTACATATTACAATAATCAAATCAAACTGTCATCTGATAATTATATTTTAATTCCAAAATTTCTCAATTTTGGTCAGGATTGATGCTAAAACAGTCAGAATACAGGTATTTCCGTTCAAGCAAGCGACTTACTACAGGATATATAATCGGGATGTAATTTAATTATTAGCAAAGAGACTATGGAAGCCAAACTGCCAGATCTTCCAGATGAAGTAGCAGATCAGTGGAAAATCCTTCATGAAGAGGCAACACAAAGGTACTTAGCTTTAGCTCCAGCTGAAGAGAGAATATGGTTTAATCTTAAGAGGATTGCAGGAGAGACATTAGGATTCAAAGAAGTTTTGAGACAGAGAGAGATTAAAGGAGCTCAGCAGGTGGTAAATGATATTAATGCATTGGCAAAAAGTGATCTAAGTCAAGAAGACGTTGAAAGATTACGTGAACAAGGTCTTGATATCCAGGTTATTCGAAAATTAACCAATAGATAATTTTAGTGGTTATAAATCATGGAAATTACAAGTCCTTTTGGAGAAAAACCTAAAGAAAGAGCAGTTGATCAAATGCCTAAAGTAGGCGGACCGCTTGAGAGGGGTATTTTCGGAAGAAAAGGTAGAAAAGAAGAATATCTTAAACCTTATGACAACGAGGACTTTAATCAACTTCTTGACAATTATTCACCCAGAGCTATTGATGAAAAATCAGGAGTGCTGGTTAATGAAGCGGATATAGAATCTGTTTCAGCTAGTGTTAAACAAGTAGTAAAGGGTGAGGGACTTGTAGTTGAGCAGAGACTTAGTACAGATGGTTCAGCAGTCAATAGACCACAGGATCAAATAAGAATAATCGCTGAACTTGGAAGAGCATTGAAGGAATATAACGGAGGTTCTTCAACAGTAAAGTTTCGGATGACCGGGAGTATACCTGTCGGCTGGTCAGAGTATACTATTAGTGGTGAAGTTTCAGTAAGTGGAGATGCAAAATATGCTGAAGTACGGTTTGAACCTAAACAAGCTGATAGGTTTCTAGTAACAGCCGTTCAGACACGAAAGGGGAAAAAGGTTGATCATTCAGTTACACATCTTGTCGAAGCTCCGCAAGGAGAAGCAAGGGCAGCCTTTGATGGTTTAATGTTTGATTTAGAAAATACGGGGAACTTTACTTTTAAGCCGCTGGATACATTAGGCACGGTTATCATAAGTTATACTGCTGTCGATAGTGGACTTCGGACTAGAGGTGAAGCAAAAATGGAACTGAAATGGAAGGCCCGGGGAGACTGGGCTTTGGTTGGATCCGGAAAAGAGGCTGATCTTACAAAGACAGCTTATATGAAGAGACAGTTTGAGAATGATGGGGCTGGCTGGATTTTTCAGGAAGCTGGGAGAATACTTGATGCCTGTGGAGCAAAGGAGTTGACGAAAATACTTGCATCTGGGAACTAGCTGCTCATTTACGAAGTCGAGTAAAAAAGATGTGAGTATTCTTTACAACTAGTTCTAAAATGTATACGATGAATAAAATTTAAACTTAGCTGTTACTTGAAATGCCGGAAACTGTAGAACAATTAACACAAAGCCGTGAGCAGGCAAAACTAGCTGCATCCAAAGCTGTAGAATCGGCTCACAAAGGTGTGAATAATGTTCCTATTCTTAGAAGAGTAGCCGATGAAGTTATGAAACATATAGGTGCTGATGAGTTGAATCCTGATTCTAAGACAAAAGCACTAAATCCGAAGGTAAAGTCAGCATTGCAGCTTTGTGTGAATGTGCTATATCCTTCAGCCGGTGCTAAGGCAATAGGGTTAGATTTACAGCTGTACTTTCCAGGCGGCGCGGATGCAGCCAGTACTCCGTTGAGGTAGGTGTCAACAGAAAATCAAGTCCAGACGCAAGCTAGTATTCAAAGACAGGTCGAGCAATTAATGGCACAAAATTCGAGTGCTTCAGGGGCAGAAATCCTAGCCAGGGTATTAGTTGGGAATGATGCATTTGATAAAATTGTTCAAGGTGCGGGCAGCTTCTTTATTTCAAGAGAAGATTTATCTCCAATACGCTTAGGTAAAGCCTGGGAAGTACCGCTGCCCTCTGCTTCTGGTGGGTCTGAGATAGACGGGGACGGACCACCCGGCAGTGCTTGGGGCGGTCCCGATCGTCCAGGTGCTGAAGAACCAGATTCAAATGCAGGTGGATTCGGAGCAGGCTGGAAGTAATTCTAAAACCTAGATTGCAGTTTCAACTTATAAAGCGTTCTTATAACAGGCAATGTAATGTAAATTTTTTATTATAGTGACAAGGTAATGCTCAGAGCCAAACTCACACTAAAAGTCATCCGTCAAAGTCCAGCTAAGTTTATGTGGGATGAGAGAACTGCAACTGTTTCTTCCGGGGAAGATGTTCAGCTGGACTATGAAAGTTTTACTGTTAAAAATGTAAAAAAGGATAGTATCGCTCTCGACAGCAATGAATTTTTTGCTGTTGACGACAATGATAAGAGAATGGATCTTCCGATAGAATTGAAACTTGGAGAAAGTGCTTATATTGTTCATGAAGACAACTCCGTAAAGTATTCTTTGAAAGTGAGTTTTACTGAAATATCAGGTAAAGAATCAAAACAGTCTGCAAATCTGCAGAGTACAATTTATGAAATATTGAAGATTTTGCATGAGTTCCATCTAATAAAGCAGAAAGTCGATAGAAGCCAGTCTGAAGAAATAGCAGCTGCCCTAGAATCAGCGAAAGCAGATGGAGATCTCGAAAAACTGGATACTATAAAGTTAAACGAAGATACGAGCCGGTTTTTCTGGGATATCATAGCTGAAAAGTTTCAGACCGGAATTTATGTTTTTCACGATTGGTGGATGTCTCTTGAGCAATTAGAGGAGATATTGCTTGAGATTGTTGGCAGAAAACTCAAGATTAATTATCCATCCGGACAGTTGAGTGAAATTGCTTTTGTGGATAAAGATCAAAAGTATGTATATTCTGTTTCATCAAACGCGAAAATTGATCTTTCAAAACGCAGTAGCAACTTTGTCTGGCTTCAGGTAATGAACAAATTATTCCAGGAACTGGGAGTAGATAAAAGATTTACTGTTTTGTATGATAGTGGTACAGAAGATTTTGGGGTGTATGCTCTGGTGAGAGAGCCAAAACTGCTTAGGGAAAAACTGAAAGTAGTAATCAAAATCCGATTACCAGAAATGAGAGTAAATGTAAAAAGAATATGAGTTTCTAATGGTTAATTTGGCCAATTACCAGCATGATTTCATCATTTACTTCAAAAGATAAAGACGTAATATCATTCTACTTCGCTAAAGTTGCATATGATTTGGGAAAAATCCCCATATTATTTGTTGACGATTTCTTTGAAGAGAAGGGTTACGGTCTCAACCTATATATCATTCTCGGAAACGGTATCGTCTCCCTGATATGCTTCACTCCGCTGACCCAGGAGACAAATCGCTCCAGACCGATGCCGAAACCACTGTGAGGAACGCTGCCGT
>JAHIVN010000138.1 GCA_018816645.1 Patescibacteria group bacterium
CTAAAGAAAGTTTGGGCATTTGATACTTCAACACGATACTGAATTGTAACGGTATAAGTAGCCCATTGTCCACCACCAGTTTCTTCAGTGACACCATCTACTACTTTAATAATTTTACCTGTCTGAGCAGAAACTTCAAAAGAGTCTTCTCTTAATTTCGTAGAAATCATATATACTTTTTGAAATGGTGTTACGACATGTAATCCCTCTCCAAGTGCGATATCTTGAATCCCACCTTTGAATGGATCATAAACAATTCCAACTTCGTTTGCACTAACTTGTGCAAAAAAGCTTGGGATAATCGTTAAGAGAGCAAAAAATGCTAAAAAACTTCTTTTACGTAGACGGAAACGCATTCCACCTCCGGTTTTAACCATACTTAATGCAACAAATAATGCTGCAGTTACTAATATTGCTGATATTACAGAGAACATAATAATTCCCCCTTTCAATATATGATTATACCATATTTCATCGAAAATAAAATACTAAAAGACATTTTACGTTTTACGAATATTCTCACACAAGATTTTAAAAACTCTGTGAAAAATCAAAAAAAGAAACGAGATAATGAAATGAACCCTAAAGAGTAGACGTTAATAAAAAGACGCCTACTCTTTTTTGTTTCTTCTACGTTTTGTATTGTAAAAAATCATCCAGTCATGTACTAACTGTATGTATTCTTCTAAATTCGTGATATTATAATTGTAGAGAGTCTCTTTCTTCAAACTGGAGAAGAAACTTTCAATAATTGCGTTATCTTTCGGATTGTGTGCACGGCTATGTGAAACAATAATCCCATGAGATTCGCAGATTATTTTATACTCGGTTGAAAGATACTGAGAGCCACGATCCGAATGGAGTGCTAGTCCGTTCGGATTTTTTATTTTGCTTATTGCTTCTCTCAATGTATCCATTACGAGTTCGTTTCGCTGGTGGTGATATAGTTTATATGCTACCCACTTTCGAGTTTCTAAGTCTAAAATAACGCTTAAGAAAGCCTTCTTACCATTTCTAACTATCTGTATGGTTGAGATGTCGGTTACCCAACCACGCTGCTCCCAGTTTCTTTTAAAGTAATCTTCTCTTGTCTCTTCTTCATTTCGTTTCCTGTTGTAATTTGGTGCTAGTTGTTTGATATATTGAGACACTACCCCGAACTTTCTCATGATTCTAGCTACTCTTTTATGATTGATAACCATTCCTAATTCATCTCTCAATTCACCAGTTATTCTTCTATAACCGTAGGACTTGAAGTTCTCATCAAATATCTCTTTGATTATCACATAATCACTATAGTCTGGATCTATTGTATTCCTATACTTGTAGTAGGTTGATGTACTTATTTCTAGTACTTCACACATAATCTTGATTCGATAGACTCCTCTGTGCTTTACTATGAATGCTATTTTTTCTCTTGTTCTCCCTCCTCCAAGGATTCTAAAAACTTTTTTAATATTTCATACTTTTCCTTGTAGTCTACTTCCTCACTTTGGTTAGGTCTTCCTCGTTTTTGCTCTTCTAAGTGACCTTGTCTCTTGTATTTTCTAACCCAACTATCTATTGTCTTCCAACTCATTTTATACTTCTTACCTAATGTACTGTAACTTGTTCCTTTATTAATTTTTTCCATAACTACTTTGTGTCTAAACTCAGGTGTATACTTCTCAAACTTTTGTCCTTTCTTTGCCATACTAAAAACACCTCCATACTATTATTATAGTACAAAGGTGTTTTCTTCTTTTTATTAAGTGTCCACTAAATGGGGTTCATTTTAAAATTTAGGCTCTATTTTTTGCATTGTAACATTCCAGAATAAAGAATGTTTAATAGTTTCTTTAATTTATCACTCTCTAAGTCTGACAATTCATGAAAAGTTTGAACAAGTCCAGCCTGAATGATTTTAAAATAAGTAATGAGTGTCTCGTCAGAAATGGTCGGATCAATATATCCTTGAATACGACCCTCATTATACAGTTTTGTTCTTTCAATGTTCATTTTAGTGGCATATTCCTCAGTGAAGGAAACTATTTCATTGCTTAAAGGGAATTCTTCTCTGTATAATAATTTTGATTTATCATA
>JAHIVN010000139.1 GCA_018816645.1 Patescibacteria group bacterium
CGAGTAGGTCGATTGCCTTTCGGTATTATTTGGATGCGCACCTTGTAAATGGTTCGAGTTACTACTCGTTTCATCACTGTCGGAAACTGTTTTATCAATCTCCATTCGAACCTCGGCAGTAATGTTTGTCTGGGTAGAATCATCAATAGGAGAAGTTTGATCAGAATCAACTGTTACAGTATTCGGAGCTTGGTAAGTACCGTGAGCAAGTGGAGCAGTAGTTCTTGCTCTTATCTGAAAGGCTCTCGTCTCATTGTGTTGCAGGGAAGAAATATTCCATGTAATTGTATCCCCATTGTCATTACCACCACCCGAATCTAATATGGAAACAAGATCTTGATCATAATCGTCTCGCACAATAACATTATCGGCACGACCACCTGTATTTCTTACTGTAATGTCATATGTGATCTCATCATCTGGTCTCGAATCATTCGACTCAACATATGTTTCGTCCTCATCGCTGACAGTTTTTTCTACGGATAAATTCGGAGGAACATCTAAACGAACTTGTCCAGAATTAAACCAATATGGAACAAGGGTAATAATGATGGGAGGTCTTTCAATCTGACCCCAGACAGGCTGATTAGCATTCCAGCTTGAAGGAGCTCCTAAATCATCTCTTGCAACTACTCCGGGTCTGATTGCAGGATTTCCAACATCATAAATCGAAGGCTGAGTTTCCGATTGTGTCTCTTCATGCCAATTGTTATCCCAGATAGTTGCAGGATCATTTACAATGGTATTCGGATAATTTGTTCCCCAATTTTCATCATAAGTAATAGTCCTGTTTTGACCTGAGTTGATACAAAAGGTTTGATCATATACGGCACCAGTAGGCATAACATCTCTAAATCTAATATTGCATAAGTTGTATGCAGACACATTCCTTAATACTGCTGTATATCTAACAGTCAGATTAGCCCCACTCCATATAGGAGAGGCAGTAAAACTTTGAAGCTGAATCGGCTGGATAGTGTCAAAGGAATATATTACATGACCATACGCTGAGGTATGATCTGGAAAATATCCTACGTAACCTGATGTAACATATTTACCACTTCTCGCCGGAAAACCATTCATGTAGATAGTGCCGTAAGTACCTCCTGCACCAAGTCTTGTTAGATCACCATCTGCCGGGTTAACCCTTGAAGTGAAGAAATGAAGTGCATCAAGATTTACGCCATGACCTGCATAACTGTATGACCATTCGCCAATTTCAACTCTTGTATTAGGTGGTACTGCAACTCTATCTGCAATATATGGATATCTGTGAGCATCTGGATAAGTGATATCTGCAACCTGTGTAAAATGATGATTTTGAATCCAGCTTCCATTTACGCCATCAACATTTCCATTATCCCAACTGACTCCGTTACCACCAATATCATTGTATTGAACACCTACTACTGTTGCGAACTGGCAGCCTCCAACATCCCCATCTGGATAAAATGGATCTGCATACACTGGGGTAATCGCCACCAAGTTACCAATACCAGTAAGAAATATCACAAGATTTACTATCAGCAACTTTCTTGTAATTCTTCTTCCTCTGGTTAGTTTTTTAAATAACTTTCGGATGAGCAGTTTAGAATAAGAGAACTTCTTACGCTTCATATTTTGATACCTTATAAATTAAATAAAGCCTACGCTTAAGGCAGAGCTGTTAAACTGCTCAGTAAAAACAGCCCTGCCTCAAATGCCCTTTGGAGACTTTATAAAAACAATGAGGTACAATTTCCTTATATTCAATAATCTCTTTCCCCCTCAGTGTACGTAAACATCTTTGAATTTCCTTTTCTCCAAGCTTTAACCCATTTATGTGAAAAATTCTCTTTCCGTATTCATTGAAAAACTCAATTCCGTAATCCATCTCATTTAGATATATGAAAAGATCATCTACAGGCTCATAACACATAAGCCCATACAAATATGTTGCGACTTTGAATTCATTCTCATCGAGAAAAGATGCAAGATTCGTAGTAATATTTATAAGCATTTTTACCAAATTGTTATTCAATGTATTTTTTCTCATTTCCTATAAAAACAACTGAGTTTTTGATTTGAATAGATAAATGTGTACTATTTTTATACTTTGATATATTGATCTCTGGGATTTCCAGTCCATATTTTCTACATGCTTTAGCAAGTCTCAAGGCTCGTTTTTCAATCTTTTTTGATCTTGGATCGAGATTAGCAATAGCTTCAATAAAGTCACTAATATCTCTAATTCTGAAAAATCCTGCTGGCTTACTGGATTTAGAACCAATTGGATATAGCTCCTCAACTACTAGATAACTTACGAGTCTTCTAATTTCTCTGTCTGTCAAAGGAACAAGCGTCATAAGTTCCGACACTGATACAGGATTCTCAGATCCCTGATGAGACTGTATTTCCCTAATAACCCTTGTTATGTATTTATCAGCTATGTTTTTCATATATTTTGTGTAAACCACAAAAGACCGTACTATATAAGTAACTCACACCAAAGGATTGGAGGAGGATAGTACGGTCTTTTTTGATCTATTCCGAAGTTGATTGATAGCTATGTCGTCAGCAATTTTCCCCATAACCTCAAGGGGACCTTGAGCTACTCTTGCAACCATCTCAATTTCTTTAGGGGAGAGTTTTTCAAAGCCTTTGAGATCGCCAGATTTTATTCCTTTACGAATATTCTGGACTATATGCTGGATACTACAATCTATAAGGTTTAATTGACTGCTCTTATTCATAAATTACAATTTTATGTATAATCTATTGAGCAGTTTGATACATCCAAGTTATCACAACTATAAATCAACTGTATCACAATGTCAAGTCTAATGTATCAAAAAAAGTATTCCAGAGTAACTCGGATGTTAATATCTCTTGTTGACAAAGGCGATAACGGGTTAATTTTATTGTTGACAGTATGTGCACGTAGTGATACAATACTCTACAAATAGGTAACTCATTTCTTAATACACAAGGATGGATAATCAAGAAATCGTTGGAAAACAAATAAAAAAGGCTCGTAAAGAGAAATCACTTTCCCAGTTAGAGCTTTCCCAGAAAATGGGGGTCTCACGTATGATGATCAGTAGATATGAGATTGGATCAAGTAATATTCCACTTAAACAGTTGCAAAAGATATCAGAAGCCTTAGATAAGCCTATTTCGTATTTCTTCGGGGAAGAACCTCAACAAGATTCAGGTAAAATTTGGAAGGAAGCCCAAAAGTATTTGGAACTTCTAAAGGACAAAGTTGGTGGGGATGTGTCCCTATCTCCTCAAGAAATGCTTGCATTTTCTCTTGGAGATCTGAGTAAAACAAAAGACGCTATTGATGAGGCAAGAACTTTAATGAAAAATTGGTATCTAGCGCATAAAATGCAGGATATAACTAATAAAACATTTCAAGAATGGTGGGAAAACAAAAAATCTTAATTAAAAAATTATGTTATCCAGGGAGGTTTCTCCTCCGTGGAGAAACTTTCACCAACAAGAGGGCCAAAAGCCCTCTTTTTTTTTGTGGAATCAATTTTTAAATAACTTAATAAAAACTGCTCATGGAAACTGTAACTTTATATAAACATCGAGAGAATAAATATGATTTTACCTCTTGTCCAAGACATGATAAACATGTCTGCCCAAAGCCTCTGGACAAGATTCCCTCGAAATTATGAGTATATAAAGATTATAGCTCAAGAGAAATGGATCCATATAAAAATTGAAGAAAAGAAATTGAAAAGTAGTCAAAATGCAATGCGAATGTATGTAGGAACACCAAGTGTCTGCTGGTTGGTCGTGATTAACACTGAAATTGATGATTCGGAGAAGTATTTTGCCCTAATTCATGAATTGACTCATTGCTATATTGACGAGATAAAACTTTTAGAAAAGAAGGATGAAGAAAAAGTCGTTCAGTCAATGGAGAAAACCTTGAGAAAGAATAAATTTTGATCAATGTATAAAAATTTGATAATATATAAACAGATTTAAAAATCTGTTGAGTCGATGCCAACAGGGCTTTATACCTATACAAAGGTATTTGTGTATA
>JAHIVN010000140.1 GCA_018816645.1 Patescibacteria group bacterium
AAACTATTCCTTCTTTCCGAAAGATAAGTCTATGATCCAACAGCCATCATCCAACAACCAATTCGCCCGCCGTTACCACTGGTACTCAAAGACTGTAAAAGATTTTGTCAATGAACCTCAAAGCGGCATATGCGATAACAATTCTTTCAGCCAAGTGCTGAATCTGACCTCGAAGAACAGCACTTCGGCCCGAAAGATCGTATCTGAGATTTCCCTTGAAAAACCACATAAAATTATTAAGGAGTATAGAAAAATTCTAACTCTCAATCTTCCGAAACGAGAGTGGATTGAACAGACTGATCTAAGACCTGAGAACCTAGAGAAGGTGATGTTAAATACATACGAAAATCAGCCAAGGGATTTTGAAGAGCTGCTAGGACTAAAGGGGATTGGACCGAAGTCAATTAGAGCTCTGACCTTGATATCCGAATTGGCGTATGGGACAAAAGCTGATTGGAAGGACCCGGTTAAGTATTCCTTTGCGCACGGCGGTAAAGACGGCTATCCATATCCAGTTGATAAAGCGAATTATGATAAGTCAATTGAGATTCTGAGGGAAGCTATAAAAAAATCAAAAATTGATAGAAGCGAAAAGAAGAATGCGCTGATGAAGTTAGTCTAAAGAAAAGTTCATTTGCTAAAATTCCTATTCTAGGAGAAGGAGCAGGGAAACCTGCTCCCTCTGCGGACTCCTAGTCTACAAGGATTTCGTATCTGGTATTACACTCCAAGTAACAGGTATAAGACCCAGTGTATTTGATCTTCTTATATAGATATCATTTATTGCCGAGATATGGCTTTGATACAACCTATTGTTGAACTCGATCATCCCGACAACATCTTCTGTATAATCTGAGTCTGTTGTTGTCCAGCTTCCCCAACTGCTTCCATTAAGCGAATACCTGGTATAAATCTTCCCATCTATACCCACTCGTGTCTGCAATAACCTGTCTGGAACCCCAATATAACTATAATACTTTGCCATTGCTATTGGGTATTTTGTTACTTGAGAACTGTCTGAAGTCTGCCACCCACTCCAATTTTTTCCGTCAGCTGATGACCTGGTGTAAATCCTATTGTTCATACCTGTATGTGCCTGATAAAGCTTACCTTTAAAAACGCTCATAGCAACCGCCTGATGGTTTTCGTGGTCCTCTGTTGTTGTCCAACCGCTCCAACTGGTACCGTTCGATGTATACCTAGTATAAATTCTTCCGTCCAAACCAATATGTGACTGGTAAAGTCTGTCTATACCAGAAACATTCACAAAACTCTCCATCGCAATTGCATGATTTGTATCGTGATCGTTGGTAGTTACCCAGCCACTCCAGCTTGTTCCGCTTGAAGTCGATCGCATATATATTTTCCCATCCAAACCGACATGTGACTCATAAAGTTTCCCTTTAAATACAGTCAACGATACCGCATGGCTTGTTATATGATCACCTGTTGTTGCCCAGCTACCCCAGCTCACTCCATCACCAGATTTCCTGTGATATATTTTCCCATTCTGCCCAACATGAGCCTGGTAGAGCTTGCCGCCAAAAACTGCAAATGTTGAACTCATATTGTAGCTGTTATTCGATGTATAATATTTAAGATGATCAAGAATTCCCAAATTCTCGAACGCAACATCGACCTGACTGTAATAACCGGTTGACGAAGTCGCTTGAAAGTGCAGATGCGGACCTGATGAATTGCCTGTGTTTCCCATTCTTCCCAGGGGATGGCCCCTTCTTACTGCCATGCCCTCTTTCACTTCTATTGATCCCGGCCTCATGTGTAAGTACCAAGAATAGCTAGTATTACTGTGTTTAATAACGACATAATTACCGTATGGACTGCATGAACTGGTCACATAACAGTTATTGTCATAAATCCCTCCCTGCCTAACTAGATACACCGTTCCCGCTTTTGCAGCAACTATCAATGTTCCCTCAGTTGACGTTGGTCTCGTTACAAAATCAATTGCTTTGCCGTGGAATGCTGGTCCTTGAATAGTATACAATTCAACTGGGGCAGCATAGGGCAGTCTCCAGCTTTCAGCCGCTTCAACTTCTTGTACATTGGTGATAAGGAACAGAGTTTGCAGAAACAAAAAGGCAGCGAAAAACAAAGAGAGTTTAATATATATCTTTTTTAACATTTTTTAGACTTAATAAATTAAAAGATCCAAATCCTAGACCTCCTTTCATCTCAGAACTTAATTACCATTATGATAGCTATTTATAATAATAATTTCGCCGCCAGAACAGTCTCATTAACCTATCAATTTGATATCAAAACTCACCAAACCATTTAACATTTCTAATATATCCCTTTAGCTCTTCAGCCGTTTAATGTAAAATAACTGCAATCATTAGAACAACGTGAGATGACCATTATTCAATCTATAATACTTGGAGTCGTACAAGGAATAACTGAATTTCTGCCTATATCCAGCTCTGGTCACTTGGTTTTAATTCCAGAACTACTCGGCTGGGAAGTTCAATCGACCGCTTTTGACATTGCAATTCACGCAGCAACACTTTTAGCAATCATTATCTACTTTCGAAAAAACCTGTTACAGCTAATAACCAGTATCCAACAACCAACATCCAAACGATTGATCGTTAATCTCTTTGTCGTATCTATCCCATCAGGCATCATCGGCTACTTTCTCAAAGACTATATTGATGAAAATTTTAAAGACGTCCGAATTGTTCTAATTATGCTTGTCCTAGTGGGCATTGTTATGCTCTTCATAGACAAAGTAAAAATTAACAATGAATCAACAATTAATAAACTACGAATTAACAACTCTTTTCTCATTGGTCTTTTTCAGTCCCTGGCTTTCGTCCGCGGTACATCGCGCTCGGGAATAACTATCATCGGGGGTCTGATTACAGGCCTCAAAAGAAGTGAGGCTGCACGTTTTGCATTTCTCGCCGGAATACCGGTAATTGGAGCAGCTGCACTGATGCAGTTAGGTGAATTTCACAGTATGGGACTTGGTAATCTAACAACTGCAAATCTTGCAATTGGATTCTTCAGTGCTTTTTTAAGCAGCATACTTGCAATAAGATTCTTGTTAAAGTTCCTAGAAAAGCATGGATTGGTCGTATTTGGAATCTACAGAATAATTCTTGCCTTGGTAATTTGGGTGTTTTTGTTGTAGGCAGATAGAATCGAATATCAGCCGGATTCGTTTATTCATTTTATTACATATATGAAAACTTACAGCTACAAATCATTTCAAGACTTTATCGACAACCTTGACCTTTCACTCATCTATCAAGACAGTTTGATCATCAGCGACATCGATGGGGTATTTTTCAAAAACATCATTGACCCTAGATGGATACTTGGCGTGCTCAGCAAAGAAAGCCTCCTGTCGCTTGAAGCTCTAATGAGACAAAAGCCTGCTATGTGGCTGTTTACAAATAGGCTTTCCTTCTTCAAATACTTTCCGTTCGTCCGCCAGTTTCGAAGGTCAGTGCAGAATCTGACAGACAGCGTTCTGAAAGTTTTCACAAACAGCAATGATTTCCTCAAGCATAAGCCGATTAATTATGCGTTGATTCTAAATGCGAAAAAGCCCGGTTCAAAAAGCCAGCAGGTGGTAGAGAAGGGGATAGATAACTTTAAGAAAGTAATCTATATAGGTGCAAAAGATCTTCCGTTTTATTTTACAGACGAAAGACTTCTGAAGAAACTTGAGCAGAAGGAGAATTTGGACAATCTGACGTTTATAAAGATTTCGCCGTTTAAGAGCTAATGTACCAAATACACAATTATTTAACAAAGAATTAACTTTCGATAAACTACTGATTGTCAAAAAGCACTGATCAACACAATCCAGTCTACATCATCCTCGACAACATCCGCTCGGCTCTCAATGTCGGAGCTGTCTTCCGGACCTGTGACGCTGCTAATGTTGAGAAGCTCCTGCTCTGCGGCATTACTGCTTACCCTCCGCACAACAGAATACCCAAGACTGCGCTGGGAGCAGTAGACTACGTACCGTGGGAGCATTTTGACACAACCCAGGAGGCGATAGCAACCCTTAGACAACTGTCGACCGATAGTGAAACAATTTCTAAACAATCGTATAATAATCCTACTGTCGGACAGTCGTCCAACAATCATGTAACTATCGTGACTGCTGAGTCTACTCCCAGCGCAGTCTCGCTCTGGGACTACAACTTCACAGCACCAACCGCCCTCATCTTCGGCAACGAAATCAACGGTGTATCAAAAGAAGTTCTGGAAGCATCAGATGCCATAGTAAAAGTCCCTATGTTTGGACAGAAGGAATCCCTGAATGTAGCTACTACTGTTGGGATCGTAATATATGAAGTACTGAGACAGACAAGATAGTTATGTTCCTATCAACCCGCTAAGCTCAATTGGAAGCGTTGGGCGTTTTTCAGCTGGTATTGCCCAAAATGCGCTTTCCAACACTGGCATTCCTTCATCCAAGGTTAAAACTAAATTCCCTCTTTTCAGACACATCCGACTTAGAGTCTCAGTATCAAATATTGTAGAAACAACAACGAACAGAACGTGCCCTGCTGTGTCAAGAAGGGAATTTACAAATTTATTATATTCGTATATCATTTCACTCTAAATTTACTGGTTACTACATATTAGTTATAAGATTTTAAATGTTTCTAGCTCACCCGGCATCGGGACTTACAACTGCATACTTTTCAAGAAAACTCTGGGATAGGAAAGAGTACAGTCCGAAACAGAGGAGTTTATTGTATTCAAGTTCTATCGTTTCAGCTTTTCTGCCGGATTTAGATATCGCGTACGCAGCTCTTCATGGACTAGAAAACCACCGCAATTACATAACCCATACACCTGTACTTTACTTATCCATTGCAATTACCCTTTTTTTATCAGCATTATTCTTTAAGCCAAAATTCAAGCATCTTGTCACAAGTTTCGCTATTCTATTCTTAATCTCGACCATGACTCACATCATCACAGATGCACTCGGCGGAACAATGAGGCTTTTTTACCCGCTCTCGAATGAAAGTTTCCCGCTTTTTTCGGTTAATCCCATTGTAAATGTTCATGATAAAATCATTAACTACTTACTTACACCCGTTTTTGGACTTCTAGAACTGCTATGGCTGGTAAGTTCTTTTTATATTCTCCTGTTCAGGTTAAACCGTCATCAGATTCAATTTAAACTGCTTTTACTTACTCAGGTCGTAAGCTGTATAATCGTATGTGTAAGCATTTCAATAATTATCGCCATAGTATGAAAAGACAAAAACCTAAATGGCATTTACTTCTTTCTGTTATCATGATTCTATTTGCCGCATTTACTTTCACTCTTTTTAAGTTCCTGGATTCAAAGCGAAGCGTACAAACAGAAAGTAAAAGTATAGATTATGATATAGAAGAAGTTTACAAGGCATTCATAGAAGAAGAGGAATATTTACCGGAAGATCTCCGTGAAATAGAGAAAGTTGAGACAGAGGTTAGCGCTTGGATAGCTTACTGGGACTTTTACAACGCTCTAGACACGTACAAGCTGAACAAAAGTAATATCAAATCATTGAGTCCGACATGGTATTTTCTACAGGCAGATGGATCCCTAGGCCTCAAAAACACGGCAAGAAATTCTGAGTTGATAAATCTCTCCAAAGAGAATGACACAGGCTTGGTTCCCAGCATTTCAAACTCAAATGCTGAAGAATTATCAAAGATTCTAAATAGTAGTACTCTTCTTGATTCTCACATTTCAAACATAGCCAGTGAAATCGAAACATACAAGTATACCGGCATAGATATTGATTACGAAAGTATAAAAGCATCAGACCGAGAAAAATTCTCAAATTTTATCAAACTGCTCTCAGAGAAACTTCACAAAAACGGGAAAATTCTTACAATTGCAGTTTTATGGAAAAATGATCTCGAAGGGCTGATCGAATCAGTATCACAGTCGAGAGGTGCACAGGACTGGCCCGAGATCAGCAGATATGTCGACGAATTCAGAATTATGGCATATGACTATACAGGTTCAGCAGATCTGCCCGGCTCCATAGCTCCCAGAGACTGGATCAGATCCATTCTTGATTATGCCCAGGATAATGTGACAAGTCATGATAAAATAGTCTTAGGTCTTCCGCTTTATGCATACAAATGGGTAGAAGATACAAAGGGTGCAGATGCACTGGTTTGGACAGATGTAAATTATTTAATTGTTGAGAATAAAAATCAGATAATCTGGAATAAGCTGGATGAAGAGACTTTGGAAAAAATGCTGAAATATAAATCAGGCGGACAAACGTGGGTTATCTGGTATCAGGACAGGGAAGTAACAGAAAAGAGAATAGAGTTAGCAAAAACTTACGGTGTTAATAAGTTTATCTTTTGGCGTCTGGGCGGGGAAGACCCGGAAATCTTTGATCTTTTGAATGATTGAAGTGATTAAGAGGATTGAGGAATAGTGAATATTGTTAAATTGCTCAATTGCTATATTGTTACATCTTTTGATTCTACATTCTTAATTTTTAACTGCTGATAAGCATGAATCCCAGAATAATTTCCGGTTCCGCAAAGGGGCAAAGACTAGTTGTGCCAGTAAGAGGAACTCGTCCCATGACAGACCGTGTGAAATCAGCGCTTTTCTCCATCATTCAAACATTAGTTCAAGATAGTGAAGTCTTAGATCTATTCGCAGGTACAGGAGCTTTGGGTATAGAGTGCCTAAGCAGAGGAGCCAAATCAGTAGTCTTTGTAGATAAATCAAAAGAAGCTATCAGATCCATAAACGACAACCTGAGAAAAACCGGTCTTGACTCTCTCGGAAAGGTTGCCAAAGCATCTGTTTCCCGCTTTCTTGATGAATATGAAACTTTCGATATGCCGCTTTTCAAATATGACATTATCTTTATCACACCGCCTCATGACAAATTCAAAGAGAAAACCATATTGAAAGCAGGAGATTTCTTACAGAAAGATGGAGTTATAGTCGCAGAACTTCCAGAAACAAGACAGACAGGTGAAACCATCGGAATGCTTGAGAAGGTTGATGAAAGAGTGTACGGCATTACAAAACTTTGCTTTTTCAAAATCAAGGAGTAAATCTATTCTCTAAAAGTCATCTTATAGGGCAAGCTGCATCTTTATGAACCTTAAACCCTAGTTGAGAAGTTAAACTCCTCAACTAGATGGGGAAGAGCATATACAACACAGATTCCCCTTGTATATTCAGCATTTTAAATATATAATCCCTTATCCTTTTTGAGCTAGAGTTTTTGGTGTATAATAGTCAAGAAATAGAGATTAGCTTTTAAGAAATTAATCATGGGAGCAGTTCCAAAAAGAAAAATATCAAAAGGAAGAAAAAATCGGAGAAGAGCACATCATGCCCTGCAAGCATCAAATCTTGTTCCCTGTCCAAGCTGCAAGATTCTCAAAAAGTCTCATGCCGCTTGTCCGAACTGTGGAAAATACAAGAACAAAGAGGTTATCAAAACCGATTAGAAGGTGATATAAAATCTCATTCTATTTTATCGAGCAACTTACTGCATGAAAGAAAAAATCGATCCGCGCCATATATCTAGAATTCTCGCGCTCCAACATCTTTTCGAAATAAATTTCCGGCAGAATAATCTAAAAGTTGAACAAGACACTACCTTTTCCGAGGAGAATTTGTGCGATGTAAATGAAATAGAAAAATATGACCGAAAGCTGTATGACCGAATAATTGAATCAGTAAAAAAATCCATCAGCGAAATTGATATTATCATCCACAAGTTTGCACCGGAACGTCCTGTCAGTGAGATCTCTCAGGTCGATCTGCAAATACTTAGAATGGCTATCGCCGAGGGATTCATAAACGATTTTACTCCTCAGAAAGTTGCCATTGATGAAGCGATTGAGCTCGCAAAAGAATTTGGCGGACAGGCCAGCAGCAAATTCATAAATGGCGTACTTGGAACATTACTGCATGAAACAGAAACAAAAAATGACAAAAAGTGAAGCAGAAAAATTAAAAAAGTTCTGCCAAATTACCAAGATAACTGTAAAGAAACTTGAACTTTTAAAAGTAGCCTTAACCCACAGATCTTATGTGAACGAACACCGAACAGGCAGGCCTGAACACAACGAGAAATTGGAGTTCCTCGGTGATGCTGTGCTGGAACTGCTTGTTTCCAGGCATCTTTTTGATAATTATCCAGATAAGGCTGAAGGAGAACTTACAAGCTTCAGAGCCGCCACCGTCAGAACTGAAAGTCTCTTTGAAGAAGCACAGCGGCTGAATTATGGCAGATTTATCTTCATGAGCAAAGGAGAGGAAAACACAGGAGGAAGGGAAAGACCATACATTCTCGCAAACACCTTCGAGGCTGTAATTGGAGCAGTATACCTGGATCTGGGACTTGATGTTGTGAAGAAATTCTTAAAAAGAGAGTTATTCTATAAAATTCCGGAAATAGTCGAGAAAAGACTTGATATTGACGGAAAATCAAAACTGCAGGAGATCTCTCAGGAAGTGGTGAAAGAAACACCTCAGTACGAAGTTCTCGAAGCAGCTGGACCTGATCATGCAAAAGAATTTACAGCAAGGGTTCTTGTCAAAGGAAAAGATTTCGGCAAAGGAACGGGCAACAGCAAACAGGACGCAGAACAAAAAGCCGCCGAAAATGCTATCAAAAACTGGAAGGAGCTTATCGCAGAATATTTTAATATAGACTAATCGTCAAACATTTGCTAAAATATCAGGTCAAAATAGACTGAATTAAAAATCTGCAAACATAAAGAATTAATTATTAATGAAAATGCAATGTTAAAAATAAGACTTATGCGCATTGGGAAGAGAAATGACCCACACTACAGAATTGTTGTCATGCCTGCTCGGTCCAAGCGCGATGGAAAAGCAGTCGAACATATAGGGCACTTTAACCCTCGAAGTAAAAAGATTGGTCTCGACTTGGAAAGGGCTAAGTACTGGCTTTCGGTTGGAGCTCAACCTACCGATACCATTAGGAGTATCCTGATAAAACACAAGCTATTAGAGAAGAAACCCCGAGTAGAAAGGCCAGCTCTCAAACCCAAGAAGGAAAGAAAAGAAAGGGGGGAGAAACAGGCGTCTGCTGCAGCACCAAAAGCTCCGGAGAAAGAGCAGCCTAAAGAGAAAAAAACCGATGTAAAGCCTGAAGAAAAAAAGGAAAAAACCAAAGAACAAGCCGAAAAGAAAGAGAAGAAAAAAGATGATGAGAATCAAGAAACTAAAAAAGAAAGGAAAGGAGAGATGAAGAAGGCTGAAAAAAAGACACAGAAGGATCAAAAAACAAAAGACAATAAATAAAATGATGTAGTTTTTAAACTAAATCCCATGGAAGACCTTTTAAAGTACATTTTGGAACAAATCGCGTCCAGCCCGGAAAAAATAAAAGTCGAGAGATCAGATGAGGAAGCCGCAACGGTCTTCACTATCAATGCAAAAGATGAAGACAAGGGAAAAATAATCGGAAAAGGCGGGAAGAACATCAAGGCTATCAGAGACATCGTCTCGATCATCGCAAGAAAGGAAAACAAACGAGTTTTTCTAAAAGTGGAGTAAAAACCTTAGGAGTACCTATCCCTTATGTACTGAAGGATTTCATAATTGGGTTCCGAGTCCAGCGGCACAAGATTTCTGACAATATAATCACTAAATCCTTTGCTGAACTGATACTTCTCAAAGGTAACTTTCATAATCCAAGAATAATAGGGGAGGTTGGTATCTATAGTCACTTTTTCACCCCGAGCACTTTGGCGTGAAGCCTGGTACTCTCTAGCCTCACCACCCTGCATCGACAAGGAGCTGACAATGATAAAATCGTCTTTTTTGTACAAGGCATTCAGGAAAGCTCCGATATTATCGAAAGTTGCCATGTATTGCGAGGTAGCAGGTATATTTATGATAGCTGCTGTTTCCTTCTCTAGAGCCTGTTCTATTTCCTCCTGCAGCTTTTCTATCTGCTCACCGGATTCATATTTCGACTCTTCGAGCTTATTTGCCTCAGCAAGATCTGAGATTTCACCAACAAACTTCGCAACCTGCGTTTTCTCAGAGGGAACTATCTTGTCTATCACTGACAAGTCGCTTATCATCTGAGACTCCAGTGTCTTCAGTTCCGCAAGACTTGCTATCTGATTATCAAGATCTGCAATTTCCACTTTCTTCTGTTCAATATCTTTTGCACTGTTTTGGATTCCCTTAATAGCGGGAACGGTTCCAGCAAGAAGGATAGTAAAAAAGATTCCGATACTTAATAATGGAAGACTGTAGTAAAACACTCCTGCAATCAAACTCTGCCCGCTTTTCTTCACAGTTGAAGTCAGAGTACTTCTTTCTTTCTCTCCTTCCTTTACTTGTTCATATATACTTTTCTTTTCCTTTTTGTCTTTCCCCTCATCCATAACAAGCTTTAGTTAAATATCTAAATTACTGGTATGCTTCAATTTCCTCATTTCCCAAAGTTTCAGCATAATAAAATCCTACTTGAAAGTTTACTGTATCCGTCTCTTTGTCATAATAAATTGACTTTATCTGAACTTGATCAAATACTTCCTTTCGGTTGAATACAACCATTATTTTGGCTAGATCAAGATAAGAATTTGCCTTACCTTGTACAACAAACACTCCATCTTCTTCTCGTTGATATGCATAGATGCCTGCCTTCGCATCTCCAGTTTCCTTTATAGTTTTATCAACTATGTCAAAGAACTCTTGAGGATCAAAGTCTCTTGTCACAACGTCAGTGAGAGCATCGACTTTCAAAACGAGTTCTGTCTGTTTACGCCGGACACTATCATAAGTAGCTATCTCATTATTCTTGTCAGCTACAATTTGATTATAGCTACTGACTTCTCTTTTATAGTAAACACTTATCAACATCGCGATTACCCAAATGAAAGATGCTAGAAGCGGGAGTACAGCTGCATAAAGCGCTGTTTTAGAAAGATTATACTTTTCGCTGACTTCTTCCTCGGTTTGTTTCGGAAGAAAGTCGACTGATTGTTTATATATTGCCATTTTTTAAACACAAATTTATTCTGTTTTTAGAGCCAGCCCTAAAGCAGAGCAGTACCCAACTGATGATAACTGTTCTATCTTGCTTTTTATACCTCTAGAGATTTCGATGTTTCCAAAAGGATCAGCCAGCGCTGCCTCTATACCAAGTTCGTTAGCCATATAGGTCAAAATCCCAGGTAATTTAGCCCCATCTCCCACCAGAAGCAGTCTTCTTGGAGTACTTTTCTCAAACCTGGATCGGAAAAAATCTAGAGTTTTTCTTGCCTCTTGGACAATCACCTGCATAACCGGCTTGAGTGAGTTAGCTATCTTTCCTTCGAGCTGAGCTTCATCTAGTCCATAACTTCTTTTATACTCTTCGGCCTGCTGCAGCTCTAAACCGAAGTTTGAAGCAATTGCTTCAGTCAGTGCATCAGAACCTGTGACCAAGCTTTGAGAAAACAAAAGCGAACCTTTCTGTACAACCGATAGATCAGTGCTTTGCGAACCAAAGTCAAGTATCATAATCGAAGGAGAGTCTACTTGTATATTTCCTCCCAGCCCTACTTGAACCGGCCACCACAAAGCTCTTGTCGTTGCTATAGACTCTGTCTCTACACCAACAGGCTCGAGATCTGAGAATTCTAAAATCTTCAAGTATCTATCAATCAGGTTATTTGGTGCCGCTATAAGAAATATATCAATATGCGGCTGATTATTTATTAATCTTTCACCAAGAAAGATCCAGTCAATACGCACCTCATCTATCGGAATAGGAACATACTTTTTTGCCTCCCAGTGAATAAGCTCTTCAAGCTTCTTGTCTTCTACCTTTGGAACAGTGATCAGCTGTGTAAAGATCTTGGCTTCAGGAAGGCCGACAACCACCTTATTCGTTCCCACTTTGGCATCGTTTTTGGCTTCCTTGATATATTTTGCCAGCTCTTTCTGATGTTCTTCACTTTCACTTCCCATCACGCCTCTGGGGGTAGCGGCACTGCCGATAGCGTCCAGACCCGGCTTCTTGCCTCTCCATCTTACCTGGCAGATTTTGATTGAATGATTTCCTATATCAAGTCCAAAAAACTCGGGCAGGTTCATAGTGATATCCTAAAGATAATTCTTGCAATAGTATAAAGAAATTATTGTATTTTGTCTACTTTGATTACGACAATTAAAGCACATCCAGCGGAACACATCAATAGCTGTATGCCGTAAACCATAATCTGCCTGCCTGTCATAGCTCCGAATATA
This sequence comes from Patescibacteria group bacterium, assembly GCA_018816645.1. Classification (GTDB taxonomy): domain Bacteria; phylum Patescibacteriota; class Dojkabacteria; order JAHIVN01; family JAHIVN01; genus JAHIVN01. The sequence continues at coordinate 12,260 of JAHIVN010000140.1, forward strand.
ATGAAAAGCAAAGACAGATAATCCATAATCATCTTGATCAAGGTGTGATTGAAACCATTGGGCTTTAAGCTCTATGGCTTAATAGCTCATAGGCTCAAAAGCCCAACGGTTCAAATTTGCTGTCTTACTTATGACAGAACTTCAGCGTAAGCAGTCCCTGTTTTTCGTTATTCGGGTTTCGTATTTCAAATTTGTTTTAAATTTCGATATTAGGATTTCGAGATTCTAGACTAGGGTAGAGTAGGGGTTGATATTTTGTATTCCCTTACTCTGAAAGGGAAACCCTCTCCGAGTTTATCTCTGAGCAGCATTAGGTACTTTGCGTCATAGATCATTATCTCTGCTGGATCAGTTCCGTTATTTGGAAGATATCTCTGTAGATTGACATTATTAGCTATAACTCCGCCGTTGATCTGAAGACCTCCACTTGACGCTGATGTTGTGAATGTACCGTCTGTCAAAATAAACCCATCGATTCGTTGAACGCCGGCCTGGACACTAACATTTCCATTTGCAACGTATACACAGGCATTTCCCCCATTTGAAGTATATTGCGCAGCATTGAAAACGATATTACCATCACGGAAATAAACTATCTTGTCATTGCAATTTGGAGGAGGATTCTCGGAATTAAGCATCGTAGGATCCAAGTCGTTATTTTCGACAATATCCATTAGATAATCATATATTTTATTTCCTCCTATCTTTGCTTTGTTTTGATCGTTGTAGCCTCCAAGTATATATCCTCGATAACTTCTGCTTGCCTGATCCGGCCCGGGCCAGGAACCATCAAATCGTGAGATAATGTAAGTCGAAAAACGTGCTTCTCCATTCGGCCCCTTTAGTACATCATAGGAAGTTACATCATAAAGGTCTAGGCTGTAGCCATGATATGCATATGCATCGCCCTTAGCCGTCATAGTCCAAGGATCTGCAGAAGCTTCAACAGTGACAGTTGCTGTTATAGCAGGGTTTATCGAACCACATCCATTTGCAGTAAAGGAAACTGTATAGGTATTTGGTGCAGGACTTGATATAGGGTTTCTTGTATCTGTTGAACATAAACTACTATTCCCACCCAAGGCGCTTGGTGCATTCAGAGTACAGGGTGGAATTGCATTCGATGATGTCCAATTAATATTTAAATCTGTTCCTTCAGTAACGGTCAAGTTATGCTGACCATTTATCGTTACGTCACCTGTTACCCCTAAACTTACAGTAAAAGGATCCTGCCCGGAGCCGGTATTTGAAGCATAGTCATATCCTATAGCCTGT
>JAHIVN010000014.1 GCA_018816645.1 Patescibacteria group bacterium
CAAAAACCATAGCAATAACCACAGAAGATCTAAGAGATAACCTCCCCACCGTCCGCTCCGGAATACAGAAAGGTACCCAATACGTCCTCCTCTACCGAGGAAGACCAATAGCAGAGATCAACAAAATCTCGAACGAGGTGGATGCGATGTTTTTTGATGAATCAGACAAAATTAAGAAACTTAATCCTGATGCAGAGAGGATTAAGAAGAAGGTGGCAGGACGCAAGAAGAAGAGGATAAAAAAGAACGAATAAACGGATCAATGCCAAAATTTAAAAAAATCCCAAATCCCAAAACACAAATCCCAATAGACAAATCCCAAGAAACAAATAAACAACATCTTAATCATTATCCATATATTCGACTAATAAACACCCAAATGATATTGTCCTCGGGAACAATCTCATTTTCTTCATGCCCCAAACCAAGCAACCACTCTACATTGAACATACCATTAGCATTTGCCCAAAGTGCATTAAGCGCGTACCTGCAAAGATTGTTCAGGATGGTGATTCAATTTACTTAATCAAACGATGCCGCGAGCACGGAGAGCAAAAGGAGCTCTACGAGGAAGTCAGTGATTATCACTTAAAAAAAAGGTTATACGATAAACCGGGGACGGACTGTAAAAGACAAACTGAGTTTAACCAAGGCTGTCCTTTTGATTGCGGACTCTGCCCTGATCACGAACAACACACCTGTATCGGGCTTATAGAAATCACGGAGCAATGCAATTTGTGTTGCCCATCTTGTTACGCAAGTTCCGGTGAAGGCCGTCACCTTGGTTTGGAGACTATCGAAAAGATGATGGATTTATATATCGATTCCGAATATGAACAAGCTGAAATTTTGCAGATAAGTGGAGGAGAGCCGACCATTCATCCTCAGATATTGGAAATTCTCAGGCTCGCTAAAGCAAAAAACTTTAAATATATAATGATCAATTCAAACGGAATCAGGTTCAGCCAAGACTTGGAATTTGTAAAAAGCGTCGCTGATATTTTCCAAGGAACCGGTCTGGAAGTTTACCTACAATTCGACGGACTGGAGGAGAATACTTACCGGACTCTTCGTGGTAGTGATTTAAGGAATGTTAAACAGAAAGCGATAGAGAATCTTACATCGCACGGTATTGCAATCACTCTGGTCTCCACAATTCTGAAAGGTGTTAACGATCATGAAATAGGCGCTATAGTGGAATTTGGCATGGAAACAGAGGGGATAAGGGGGCTTAATATGCAACCACTTGCGTTATTTGGACGCCTGGACGAGTCTGTGGACACCAATGAGCGAATCACCTTAAGTGGAATATTAAAACGTATGGAGGATCAGACAAACGGAAAAATATTGATGGATGATTTTATACCACTGCCATGTAATGTTGATAGAGTTGCAATTACATATCTGACACAAAAACGGGGCAAGTGGACTGCATTATCCAAAGGCAAAAATCTGCAATCATTTGTCCCAAGAATAAAGAATACCTTTGCATTTTCGTTGGATGATACTTTGGAAAAAGACGGAGACTGCTGTGGCGTAACATGCAAATGCTTCGGTCCTAAAAAACTGGCAGATGTATTGGGCAAGGCCGCCAAGTCCGCATCGGATAAAAAACGTACCGAGTACTTAAACAAAGATCTTTTCCGCATAAGCGTTACTTCTTTTATTGATGTATATAATTTTGATATGAAGTCTATGAAGAAGGAATGCGTGCATATAATCACAGAAGACATGAGAAAAATTCCATTTTCGTCCTATAATATGTTCCATCGTCCCGGAATAACATGAACCCATTGGATCAGATCAGGCAAATATTGGAAACTCCCCTTGGCACATTCAACTTAGCTGCCACTGCAATTGTTGCACTTTGTGTATTCGCAATAATCCTTGCAGTAATCATCAACTTTGCCGAAGGGGCTAGCGGAGGCGAAGTGCAAAAAGAAAAAAGAAATATTGTGGAAACAGGCTCCATGGCGGCTTTCTTTTTCGTACTGTACTTAATGATTAAATTGCATATCGGAGAGCTTGCTTCTTCCGACGTATCACTGCAAGTCGTCCGGATATCAATCGGATTGATCGTATTTGTATTGGGAACAATATTTAATATCTGGGGACGATTACATCTTGGGCACAACTGGGCAAATCAAATAAAGATCTACCAAAAACATACTCTTATAACAAATGGTCCTTATCGCTTTGTCAGGCATCCGCTATATGCATCACTTATATGGATGTGTATTGCAGGTGCTTTGATATATTCAAATTGGCTTGTAGCACTGCTTTCACTTATTATCTTTGTTCCAATGATGTCATATCGTGCCAAACATGAAGAAATTATACTGGAAACCAGATTCGACAACTACAAGGAATACAAATCAAAGACTGGCATGTTTTTCCCTAGAACTATAAAATCGGAGGCATGAATAACAATTCTCAAGCCATTGTACAAAATAATGCTTTCGCTTTCTGCAGATGGAGTATCACTATTATTATTTGGTGCGCTTTCTTTCTTAAACTGGAATGGTTGGTCGTTCTCAGTTTTGTAATACTACTGATTTCTGCGCTTACCGGAGTTGCACACTCTCCTTTGATAGTAATCTATACACAAACACTTGGGAGGATTATTCCGTCAAAGAAAGTGGTACTAAACAAACCTGCAATGCGTTTTGCTCACTCCATTGGTACTCTGTTTGCTTTAATATGTTTGGTACTCCTTTACACAGCACCTGTGGCAATTGCTTGGCGAGTAGTTTTGATCTTTGCAATTATTAAAACAATATCAGCTTTCGGCTTTTGCCCTGCTTCCAAATTTTATACCTGCATGTCTAAGGGTGGATGTTGTGCATTTTCCAAGAAAGTATTTCACGAATGATCGATAGCCCACATCTTCACATAAATGACTGGGGCATACGTCCCACTCTATTTCAAATAGGATCCTTTCCAATCCCCTCTTATTCGGTTTTTGTATTGCTTGGCATGTTTGTTGCCATAATCGTATTTGCATTATTTACAAGAAGACAAAACCAATGGCACGAACATTCATTCTATATTCTGATATCAGGACTTGTAGGAGGCGCGCTTGGTGCAAAGATTCCGATCTGGATTGTTTACTATCGTGAAATAATATCCTCTTTTCCGGACTTAAGTGTTTTATTGTCGGGCAGAACCATTGTTGGAGGACTGATTGGAGGAACATTTGCGGTCTGGGCAATGAAGAAAAAACTGGGAATAAAAAGACGAATTGGAAATGCAATAGCCCCTGCCGCATCACTTGGCATTGCGATTGGAAGAATCGGATGCTTTTTAAGAGGATGCTGTTATGGAAAGCAAACCAATCTGGCATGGGGAGTGGACTTTGGTGACGGGATATTTCGTCATCCAACACAAATCTATGAATCAATATTCTGTTTGATTTTGTTCTTTTACTTTCTTTGGGCATTAAAGAAGCCACAGAAAGATGGAGTCTTATTTCGCCAATTCATGGTTTTGTACTTAATTTTTCGATTTCTTGTAGAATTTATACGTGTAGAGCCTCAAATCCTGTGGGGATTGACCGGTTTTCAATATGCAGCATTATTAATTGTGGTCTATTATATAGCTCGAACCTTTTTCCCCTCAATATATGGAAAATAATCCTAATACACAAACTATATATGCCACAGGACATAGCAAAGTAATGGATTTCTGTATTGGCTTTTTTGGAACCATATTACTATTTACTATAGCCGGATTTATTAGCAATCCATTATATGAATTTTTACCACACACAAACGATCTTTTTTTGTTTTTTCCAAGTATTGCAGCATTGATTGCATCAATTTATGCAATCTCCAAATATAAGAAAATGAACAGGCGCTATGTTTCAATTGGTATCATTATCAGTTTAGTAACTCCCATTATTGCCGCAGGTGCATGCTTTGTGATTTTCATGGGATTAGGTGGTTTTTAAGATAAAGAAACTTAATCCCAATGCAGAGAGACTAAAGAAGAAGGTAGCCAAAAGGAGGAAGAAGAGGATACAAAGATAATTACGCATATTACCCAAAAAACCGTTAATAACCCCCTTTTTTCGACCTCATTAACGGATTATTGAC
>JAHIVN010000015.1 GCA_018816645.1 Patescibacteria group bacterium
TAGCGTTTTTTATGTAATTTTTGTAAGATATGATTGGAGTCATGGTTGAGACATTGGTAATGTAAAGTATTACCCAATTCTCTCACCTGGCTCCATTCCTTTGCAAGTCTTAGGTGGGTAATATCTTCCCGATGAGTACAGTATGTCAATTCTAATACCAGTTTATACATGGTATAATTCCGCTTGCACATTTAATTATTAGTACGGCTGTGTTGGAAACATTCCATAACAAAAAAGATCTCCTCATAGAACTCGTCAGGACAAATTTCAAGCTTAGGTATAACAATTCTGTACTTGGATTTCTCTGGGTTCTTATCAAGCCGCTCATGACATTCGTTGTCTTGTACTTTGTTTTCTCAAATTTTAAAGGCGGCTGGGTTGAGAATTATCAAATTTATTTGCTTCTTGGAATAATTATCTATTATTTTGTGAACGATGGAGTAGTATATGGTATGAAAGGGCTGTTGCAGATGGCGCATATTGTTCTCAAGGTGAACTTCCCAAGAGAAATTGCCCTTGCCAGCTCTCACATAATGGCAACGATAAACTTTGTCGTAAATCTTTTTATTCTAGCTCTTTTCGTTGTTTTCAACCCGATTTCTCCAACCTTTGGTTCAATGATATATTTTGTTGTCATATGCATAATTCTCTTTTTTGGCATATATGGGCTATCGTTTTTTACTTCGATTATTTTGGTGAAACTTAGGGATCTCGAACATGTGACAGGGCTTGTAATGCAGCTTTTATTTTATGCGACTCCAATATTTTATCCTGTGGATGCGCTTCCGGCTGTTATGAAAAAACTCGTATTTCTAAATCCGTTGACGATACTCATTCAATCGGCAAGAGACGCACTAATCTATGGGAAGATAACCTATACTCGCGGGATTTTTATTATTGCAATTTTAGTTGTGGTATTGCTGATAGTTGGTACACTTTTCTTCAGGAAGAATGTAAAAAGGATTGCAGAGAAATTTTAACTATGACTTACGATTCTTTATGAATAAGTCTCCACAAGTTGCAGTTGTTATCTTAAACTGGAACGGTCTGAATTTCTTAAAACAGAATCTTGTTTCGGTGCTAGACCAGGAATACCCAAGCTTCAAGATCGTGGTTGTAGATAATGGATCAGAAGATGGCTCAGTAAAATTCTTAGAGAGAATTAAGAAGCACGATAAGCGCCTTGAGATAATAAAACTGAAAACGAATAGTGGCTATGTACAAGGTAACAATACAGGTTTAGAGAAAATTCTAAAGAATAAAAAATTCGAATTTGCAGTGCTGTTGAATAATGATGTAAAAGTAGGAAAGGGTTGGTTAAATAGTTTAATTGCGGGTTTTGCCGAAAGAGATATTGGGATTTGCACGTCTAAAATTCTCCTTTATCATCCTTATCAACAAATTGTAATCATCCCAAGAGAGGATAGTGTTTTAGAATCTATTCAAATAGGGGATTTAAGGTATCATTCTCTTGAATACACAGATGGATTTGATAAGAAAGGTTCGCTTGTGGAATTACCCAAAAGTCTCGAAAAATTAAAAATCTATAGTTTTGCCGTACCTTTTGATCGTGAGAATGCAGAGAAATTGCAAGTGACACTCTCAAACGGCGGTATCAAGGTGTTTTCTGGGTCAATAAAAAAAGAATTAAAAGGCCCTGGAAGCGTGAAAATCAATGTAAGCGGGGGAAATGTGATACAAAACGCTGGGAGTGATTTCCTGTGCAAGGAGATGACATTTGTAGATAGAAATATATTCGAGTTTGATAGAGAGTTGCCCAGTATGCTGGTTGATGCGGGGTGCGGTGCATCTATGGCGATTCGAACTGATCTGCTGCGGAGAGTTGGATTATTGAAGAATTCCTATTTTATGTATAATGAAGACACAGAGATAAGTTTCAGGCTTGCCAGAGTCGGATATAAAACAAAATTCGTTGCAAATTCTGTCTGTTATCATTACTTTTGGGGAAGCAGTGGAGGACAGGTTACGGAAAGACAAACTTTTTATGGGACTAGAAATAGACTTTGGTTTGTGAGGGAATATTTTGGAGTTTTAAAATATCTCTATTTCTTTGCTAGAACATTTGGACGTTCAGTCATATGGGGGATGAAAAGCTTGACTGGAGACAAAAAAGCAAAAATGTTCAGCGAGAACTATTTCAGAGCCTTGATAAGTTCAATTGGAAGTTATGAAAAACAATAAATCATATTCGATTCAAGTACAAAACGTAACAAAAGAGTTCTCAATACCAAAGGAGAAGAATTTCTCTTTGAAAAGTTATTTCCTTAATCCGTTTAGAAAAGTTGATCATGAGGTTTTCACAGCATTAAAAGAAGTGAGTTTTGAGATTCAGAGAGGAGATTTTGTGGGAATGATAGGACGGAATGGCAGCGGTAAAACTACTCTGCTCCGGATTATAGCTGGAATTTATCTTCCAGACCGCGGAGAGGTCCAGGTTAGAGGGAAATTAACGCCATTTTTGGAGCTGGGTGTGGGATTCAGTCCTGAACTCTCAGCTCGCGACAACATTTTCCTAAATGGAGTGATCTTGGGAATGAGCAGAAGAACCATTGAAGATAAATTTAAGGAAATAGTTGAGTTTGCAGAAGTAGGCGAGTTTATTGATACCCCGCTAAAAAACTATTCCTCAGGTATGCAGGTGCGATTGGCCTTCTCTATCGCTATTCAGACAAAATCTGATATTTACCTGCTTGATGAAGTGCTAGCAGTTGGTGATGCAGATTTCCAGAAAAAAAGCCTGGCAAAGATTACAGATTTGAAAGAATCTGGAAAGACGATTATGTTTGTGAGTCACGATATGGAAGATATTAAAAAGTTCTGCAACAAAGTGCTAGTTTTGGACAAAGGAAGGCCACTGTACTTTGGAGAAGTCGACGAGGGAATTGCCCAGTACAGAGAGATTTGTGAAAGATTGGGCTAGTAGTTCAGTTTATTTATATTGGACAATTTATGAAAAGATTATTGTTTTCTTTTTACACGATATGTACTATTTTTTGCTTCTTTGGGAGAACATCTGTAAATGCTGCTTCCTCGCCACAGCTTTTAAATTCTCCGCAGGCGGATTTTATTGTGAATGCATTTTGCAAGTCTCAATCATTAGATTGTTCCGAAAACATTAAACAGGAAGATATAGTCGAAGAAATCTTTCTTAGTAATGAGTTTTACCGATTCGGTAAAAGGCATTCCATTCAAATTGAAGACAGAGCGGTTATTGGGCTTGAATTTAAGCTTCAAGATATATATACCGAAGAAGAGGTAGATTCTATTCTCCAAAACAGTAACTTGGTTGTGAAAACTCCGTCACAGGATTACTTTGCTGTGGCAGCAAAGCACCTTATGGTACTAGAACTGTTTGAGCGTGGCACCTACGAGATAGGATTTGTTTCCAGCAGAACGGAACTTTATAATGTCAATATATCGCGACTTAGATCACCTTTTGTTGGAGATTTTACGTTTATTGATAAAAACACTGACTTCCTGGAGTATAAAAAGGAGTTTGAAAGATATATAGAACTTGGCGGGAATGCAATAATTTATGGGAATGAAGATCTGTACAGATACTTCGAAGTTACTGAAGATATGATTGTACTGGAGGACTTCGATAAGCTCAATACCCAGATAGATTTTATTTTCGATAATTATTATGAAGCAGGGGATAAGGTTTATCAGCTTACTAGCGACCTTGTATCTCAGTATTTATGCGAATACAGAAACATCCCAATGGTTCTTATGTTTGAAAATTCATTTGCGAAAGGAAAGGTTTTTATTCTGAATCCATCGCTGACAACTCTTGAGAAAGTAGATATCGAGAAAGTCTTTGAAATTGGACTTAAAGATGTCTCAGTAGAATTGTTGCCGGCAGAAGATAGTCATAACTATATTAGTTATCTGCCAATTTTACTGCTTTTCTTCATCATTGTTCTAATATTTGGACGGGAAGCAAAGGGAGTGATAACCTCTGAGAACTACTTCCAGGATATCTCTGCCAGGTTGGAGGGGGCAAAAAGTAAATTAGGACCAGCCCTTGTGTTTTTGAATATAGTATTTGGTATCTTTATATTTCTTTTTGCAGGAGGAATGTATTATCTGAACAGGCTCTATGTTACTGGCAATTTGGCTTCAGAGTTAGGAAATATCTACATTCAGATAGATGACTTTGTTAAGAATTATGAGCTGGGGGGGATAGCGGATCTTGCATTGCTTGTTATCACTATGTTTTTACTGGTAGATCTCGCATTGTTGGCCTGGATTAAATCGGATTTGATTCTGAATATCCGAAATAGGATAGTAGGGGCAGTTCAAAATAAATATTCCAAAAAAGTCAGAAGTCGTATATCAACCTTGTCGTTTGTATTTGGTGGACTGGGTATACTTTTTCTCCTCTTCAACCGGGTCTATGTAGTTTCAAAGATTCAAGAGTATATAGTTGCTCTTGGAGTAATACTTTTCCTATTAATAGCCTTAGTATTTAAGGTTCGAAATAGGGATATTTCCTGCGAAGTCCATAAGAATGTCAGAAAATTATACGGAGTGGTTCTGCTGCTAGTGCCACTTTCTCTTCTGGTAAGCATTCTCTATTCGCATGTTCTTCCTTTCGGCTTGGACAAGTGTTTTCTTTGGGAAGCTAGAAGAGAGAACTCTTCAAATCTAGAAGTTGCTGAGCAGACAGCGAGTTCTTTGACATTTGGGTTTACTCCCCGATTTAATCAGGAGGATGTAAGCACGAGTATGACTCAAAATCTGCGTTCGCAGAATTCAGTGTATGTTGAACTAAATAGTGATACCGGGGAGGCAGAGAAATATCTGTTCTTTGATCAGGCTTTTGCTAACTTTGAATATAAGATTGAAGTTGATTCAAAATTTGTATATTCAAAGAAAAAGCCAGTTGCAGCTGAGACTTTAAATAATACGCTGAATTCTGTTTTAGTGCCTGGGAGTCTGCTGGGGCTTGATCTGGAGACTGTTTCCTTTAGTGATATAAATTCTGAGCTTGATAAGTTTCGGATTCATGATTATTACAAGGATTCTGCCTATGAACCTGGAGATCTTGATTTGGATCTAGGTATTGCTGGAAATCAGGTATATTATACTATTCTAAAGGATTCTCTAGATTTGAGTATATCTTATAGAGACGAGAATGCCGATTGGGGACGTGATGCTATTGTGATCAGGGTATCTGATTCAAGTGGAGAAGTTATTGTTTCAAAATATGTGGAAGATGATAATGAGGTACTGAATTCGATTCCAAAGGAACATGTTATAAGATTGACAGCACAGAATCTGCCAGAAGGGATATATAGGATAGAGATTGCCTCGGATGACTTCACTACTGCCAAAAACACACTGAGCCAGGATCTTATAGTTACAAATATAAAGTTAAATTCGAATAAGTTTGTTTACAGTGGCTTAGAATCGGCTGTTTTGGAGATTGAAAATATAAAAGAAGTATATTTTTATCCACTGGAAAGAGGTCTGAGTTTAGCTAGGAAGAAATCTTCCGATTCCTTTGAAAAAGTAATTAATGGCGGGCCAGAAACATTCAAAGCTGATTACTGGAACAGGTATTATAATTATAAAATAAATGTTTCGGCGCTCACAAGACTTTCTGCTGTAACAGACAGGAACGTGTTGAGTACGAAATACAATCTTTATTCTTTTACAAAGGATTCATATTTTTATCCTTTCAGGTATTACTTTGCGCAAATAGATAATGTTGATGAAGCTGTGATTACTAGGAGCAATCTTCAAATTCACGAAACGGGGGATAACTGGTATAATTCGACACTCGATATCAGAAAGGGGGATTTTGGCTTTGGTGTTCCTGTTTATTATAAATTCTATCTAAGTCAAACAAATCTTGAGACCTTCAACGATTACGAATTAGATACTTTAACTTTAAAACTCGAAAAATAATATGAAACTTATCATTCAGGTTCCATGCATGAATGAAGAGGAAACTCTTCCCTTGGTTTTTGAGAAAATGCCGAAAAGAATAGAAGGTATTGATACCATTGAGTATCAGATTATTGATGATGGCTCGACAGACAATACTATAAAGGTTGCAAAGGAATTAGGAGTTCACCATGTTGTAAAATATAGGGGTAAAAACAGAAGATGGCTGGGAAGAGCATTTAAGATGGGGATAGATCATGCACTTGAGCAGGGAGCCGATATAGTTGTGAATACGGATGGTGATAACCAGTATCCGTCTGAGGGTATCCCTGAGCTTGTAAAACCTATCCTGGAAGGAAAAGCCGAGATAGTAATTGGTGACAGACAGACACAGAATATCAAAGAATTCAGCGTTTTTAAGAAGCTTCTGCAGAAATTTGGCAGCTTTGTAACTCAGTTTATGTCTGGGCAGAAAGTGCCTGACGCTGTCAGCGGCTTCCGTGCATATTCAAAAGAAGCGCTAAGAAAGATAAATATCATAACCGACTATACATATACTGTTGATACCCTTATGCAGGCGAATAAGAAAGGAATTGATGTCGCCTGGGTAAAGATCAAAGTAAATCCGAAAACCCGAGAGTCCCGGTTGATCAAGAATCTTTGGAGCAAGGTGAAAAAATCAGGGAGTACAATTCTTCGGATGTATGCTGTATATGAGCCTTTCAAAACATTTACATATCTTTCCGCCGTTTTTTTCTTCGTTGGGTTTGTGCTTGTTGGAAGATTTGTATATTATTACCTTCTCGATGATGGCGCCGGGCATATTCAATCAGTGATAATAGGTACGGTATCTATAGTTATTGGAGTGCAGATGTTTGCTTTGGGTTTATTGGCAGATTTGATGGCAGTAAACAGGAGGTTGGTTGAGGATATATTGGAGAGGATGAAGAGGAGGAAATAAGATCTATTTTTTACCAACTATCAGAAGGTTTTTACCTAACGGAGGTGAAATTAATTTTTCAAATCTTCTAATGACAGGAATAGCCAGATTGTCATACAGCCTAGCCATGGAGGGGCTCAAGATCTTTCTTCTAAACAAGCAGAAGGATGTCCACCAGACTAGAACTCCGGGCATGTCCATGTACTTTGATTTCTCTATCTTGAATCCTACGGATTTTAAAATTCTTTCTAATTGTCGCTTGTGGTACCTTCGGTGATGTTCGATCTTTCTATCAAAACTGCTGTATAGTTGCTGTAATGCCGGAACAAAGATACAAACGTGCCCCTGGGGTTTCAATGTTTTGTATACCAAATCGATCTCTTTCTTATCATTTTCAATATGCTCAAGTACGTTTATATAAAAAAAGGTTTCAGTATTAGAATTTAGATTTTTAGTAATTTGGGATAGATAGTTGTTGAATATCTGTATTCGTTTGAACTTTGAGGTATTCTGCTTGAGAAGCTCAAACATATTCTTTGAGGGTTCAACCGCAGTAATATTTGAAAACTTATTTTCCAGAAGAATCCTGGTAAACGTTCCTGAGCCAGCACCAATTTCCACAATATCCCCTTGAATGAAAGGCAGGCATTCTTTAAGAATCCATTGATAATACCTTGTTGCATATGACATTGCCTCAAGATCTCTCCCGAAATATTTAATAGACTTCTTCATGATTTAAATCCATTTATGGGTGTTATTTTACAGGGTCTATTGGCGGAAGGAAAGAAAAATTGAGATAATTATTTCATTCCCCTTAGCCACTTTGCTACAGTGTATAGCCTTCTTCCAGTTGGATCCAGCCTTCTGACTGTGGCTTCTTTCATCCGCTCGACTAACAATCGATGAAAAGACTTTAAATATCTTTCTACAGTCTCTTTGTACATTTCCGGCCTCGATTCCTTGAGAACAGCTTCTGAAGAAAATGCATATTCAACTGGTATCCCTGCTTTAAGCATGACCCTTGTTGCTCTGGGCAAATGATCTTGAATAGTTATAATTATAACTGATCGAAAACCTTTTCAAGAGATTATCTTTTTAAGCTCAAAGGCGTTACTGAAGGTATCATATGACTTTTCCTCAAGTATAATTTGATAATCTGAAGATTCTGCTAGTGCTGACAACGAATCTTTGAAAAGAGGATGCTGGATTACAAGATCTGACATAGCCCGGGCCTCAGAGAGATCGTCACTTTCGGAAAAGATCAGGCTTATTTTTTGCAGTTTAACCGAAGTCGCAAGGTGGACGAATATGTCTGTTCCTGCTACAGCAGATATTTGTGATGGGATACTGAGAGTAGTTGGGTCAAGCCAGGGTGTTCTTCTCCAGTTGTGCCCGAGTACTATAACAGCATCAACTCGCATCTAGCCAAGAAGTTCCATACTGAATTCTCGATCCAATAGTTCTGTTACTTTTTCCTTTATATAAATCTCTTTTTCCATCTTTTTGTTATTACATTTTGTCATTATATTACAAGTATTTTACTTGGAATGTTTTTTCGTTTCCATTATAATATCTTGATTTTTAATGAAGAATATGAAGATAAAAAGATTATCTGTAGTTATTCCTGCTTATAACGAAATCAAAACAATAAGAAGAATCTTAGAAGAAGTAGATGGTGTGAATCTTAGAGGAGTAGAGAAGGAAGTAGTGATTATTGATGATGGATCAAGTGATGGAACGAGAGAGGTTCTCAGAAAGCTTCCTAAAAAGTATGTTGTAGAGTTCCATAAAGAGAATCGAGGTAAGAGTGCAGCCGTTAAAACAGGGCTTCTGAAAACAACGGGAGACTTGGTAATTGTTCAAGATGCAGATCTGGAATATGATCCCAATGATTATCTTAAGATGCTTAAGCCATTTGAGAGGGCTGAGGCGGATGTTGTATATGGGTCAAGATTCAAAGGGGAAGGTCCACATCGGATGATCTACTTTAGTAATATGATTGCGAATAAATTTTTGACTTTTCTCTCTAACTTATTTACTGGATATAATCTGAGTGATATGGAAACCTGCTATAAGATGTTTAGAGGAGATTTAATAAGAGAAATTGCACCGACTTTGACTGCTACTAGATTCGGATTCGAACCCGAAGTTACTGCGAAGTTATCGAAACGAAAGGTAAAACTTTATGAGGTCGGGATATCATACTATGGGCGTACTATAGAAGAGGGCAAACATATTCGTTTCAGAGATGGCCTGAAAGCGATCTGGGAGATTATCAAGTACAACAAGTTTTCAAAAACAACTAAAAAAACTTAGAAATACTCCTGATTGGAATTTTATTATTCAGAATTAGCGTAGAGACATTGTAGATAAGATATATGCTAGAGAGAATTGCAAGTAGTAGGAATATCCTATTTTTCCCTCTTTTGATTAAGTAAAGAAATAATCCTGTAAGTATCGAGAAAGCAACGATCTTTAATGTGCTGAACCATACCTAAAAGATCATCATCATATTCGAACAGGATTTTATGTGTTCCCGGAGGCAAAAACACTCCCATGAGAATTCCATCGACTCTATATATTTTCGTTTCTGATCCATCAATATAAGCCTTCCAATTTGGAAGATATCCCTGACTGAAAACGATCCATCTTCCATCAGGATCAGAGACTGTGACTTCTGCTGCCTCAGTATAGAAGGCCAGATCTTTCAAATCCGCTGGAGTAACATAATCACCTGGGATCAATATCATAGTGCCAAGTCCACTGATAAATATGCCACCGACTCCAAATAGATGTAGCGGCCTGTCAGAGTATTTTTTCAAAAACCATATCTGCCACATATCTACAAAACCCTTGAACATCTTGAATCCGGAATAATTACTTCTACCTGCTTTTCGTGGTGCATGTTTGACAACGTAGCGATGCATCTCACCGTGCTTTCGAAACATTCTTTACGATACGCCTTGAGTGTGCAACCCAAGTCATGTATACCAGGGTTTATGAACTTGCGTCTAAGCAGACTACCAAACCTAGAAAGGGATTTTATGAAGAAGTTATCTTTTCTATCTTTTCGCCAGCCTGAGACGACATCGAGTCTATCAGCTTCGAGCTTCTTTAGTAATTTTGGTATTTCTTTAGGCGGATTTTGCAGATCAGAGTCTATGGTGACTAAAATACTTCCTTTTGCCTGTTTTATCCCAGCATCAATTGCTGCTGTTTGTGTCGATTTCTTTATGTAGGTAGGAACTCGAAGGGATATTATTGTCGCATTTTTCAATCCTTTGAGAATCTCAAGAGATTTGTCCGTTGAACCGTTTTCAACATATATGATTTCAAAAGATTTACCAATTCTTTCGCATATGTGTACTAGACGTGTGTGCAGCTCTTCAAGATTATCTTCTTCGTTGCGCACGGTTGATATTATTGAGATCTCAACGTTGTTTCTCATAATCGAAACTTAATAATTATTACTTAAATTCTATAAAATCTATACCTAATATGTATGGGTCTTGCCCAGATAACAGATAAAAAAATGTAAAAATCTGTTATGATATAGGGCAGAATGATACTAAATAAACGTCGACGGATTACAAAGCA
>JAHIVN010000016.1 GCA_018816645.1 Patescibacteria group bacterium
ATGATTTCCGATATCACCAGAAAAAAGAAGGGTCTTGGTCTTGTCCTTTTTATCCCTAACTGCCAAATATACAGAAGCAGCTCCAAGAGCATGCCCAACTCTAAGCAGCTTTAGGCTTATGTTATGACCGACATCTACCATCTCATCAAATTCTATCGGCTCAAAATGGTCCAAGAGGCCTAATACATGTGTCGTATCATAGAGAGGAACATTTTGATTTTTAATAGTTTTTGAGCCATCAACCAAAGTCCACTCATCCGAGATTTCATTCGCCTCTCTATGGTGAATTTCCTGGACCTTAGCAGAATCCAAAAGCATATGCTCAACTATAAATCTTGTAGGAATGCTTGAATATACCTTCCCACGAAAACCCTCTTTATATAACTTAGGCAAAAGCCCGCAATGATCTAAATGAGAATGTGTTAGTACTACAAAGTCTATTTTGAGCGGATCAAATTTGAAATCTTCTGCATTATGCTCTTCCTCCCTTTCACCTTGAAACATCCCACAGTCCACCAGAAACTGTGAATTACTAGTTTTTACCAGATAACAGGATCCTGTAACAAATTTTGTTGCACCCAGAAATTTAATCATCATAATATAACAACTTGAATGTCACTAGAAGAACTATATAAAGCAGCCCCATCTAAAGACCAATCATCTCTTTAATATCTAAAATAGAACAAGTTAAACTAAAACAGGCTTAAACTTAAGTCTGTTTCTCAAATAGCACCTCCTTTTGTACGAGAATATGCTAACTACTTACTCCCTTCAAAATAAGGTTCTTTGCAATCTCTAACAACTTCTCTTTATCATTAATGGTAGGATCTTCTATAACCATGTCCAGCAGCTCTCTGAGTATTTGTCCTACTTCAGGGCCGGCCTTTAAGCCTATATCTAAAAGATCCTTCCCTGATATATCAAGATCACTCAATTTTAGAGCCATATCCTTGGCTCTAACCTCTGCAATTCTTTTTTGCAAGGCCATAATTTCTTTTTCATCAAAAGCACTTTTAGGATTTGAAGTCGCATCTGCAATTCGAAGCTTAATCAAATCATCAACAGCATCTTCCCCTCCGACATTCTTGACAAATCTGCGAATTGCAGCATCTCTCCACTTAGCTATCTCTGTTTTTTTCTGCAAATCTGCTTCCCGAATCTTCCTGCCCTTCAGGAAATCATCTTCATCATAAGGGAAATAAAACATGTGCCATCGGACAAGCGTTTTAACCCGTTCTATTTCCCGATTCGAGAACCTAAGTCTTTTCATAATTTCTTCTGTCATTTCTGCCCCGACAACATCATGCCTGTAAAAATGATCTCCCTCTTTTGTTCTCGGTTTTGCAATATCATGAAACAACGCTGCAAGTTTTACACTATCCTCTGCCGCATCAACTGCTCGCAGGGAATGCTTAAATACATCAAAAGCATGGAACTTTGGTTGATCAACACCTACCCCCTCTAAAAGCTCAGGAATCCAAATCTTTAATATTCCTGTTTCTTCAAGAAGTTCTAGGCCAACAGAAGGCTTAGGGGATTGATACAAGGTCTTTAAAAATTCATCACGTACCCGCTCAGCAGAAAGATTATCTATCATTCCGAGAACCGTTCCAATAGCTGCTTTCGTTTTAGATTCAACCTGAAATCCTAAAACCGAAGCAAATCTGCAGGCTCTGAGTGCACGAAGTGCATCCTCCTTCATCCTTGATTGCGACTCTCCAACCGCCCGTACTACTTTCCTTTCTAGATCCTCCTGTCCATCAAAGGGATCCAGTATGACATTTTGATCTTTACCTTTAAGCATTTTTAATAAATCAATTGCCATCGCATTCCATGTAAAGTCTCTTCTAGCAAGATCTCCTTCAAGACTCGAAATAAACTCTACCTTACTCGGCCATCTACCGGCTAGATATTCCTCGACTCGATACGTCGTGACATCCACTTGCTGAGGTTCTTCTCTTTCGTCCTTTACTATCACTATGATCGATCCGAATTTAGCACCAGTAGCAACTGCTTTTGGAAATATCTTCAGTACATCTTCAGGAAGAGCATCTGTAGCCAAGTCGTAGTCCTTGGGATCTCTATTCATAACAATATCCCTAACACCCCCTCCTACAAGATGTGCCTCAAACCCCTCTTTCCCAAGGATTCTTGCGATACTCATAACGTAACTAGGTATCTTTTCTTTTATCTTTGTAAATTTCATATCAGAGAAATTATACAGGGGAAACTGAGGATTGCAACTGAGTACCTTTGTTCTCTACTTCACGAAAAGTGAAAGAGTTAAAATTCTCCTCTTCCTTCAAAGGCTTTTTTGAGAGTGGTATCATCTGCATACTCAAGATCCGCACCAGTTGGCAAGCCTCTTGCTAATCTAGTAACCTTTAGGCGAGCAAGGGAAGAAATAGCTTGGATCTCCTGTTTTATATACATTGCAGTTGCCTCACCTTCAATATTTGGATTAGTTCCTATAATAACCTCCTTGACGGTACCGACCTGCAATCTAAGTATCAACTCATTTATCCGAATATCTTCAGGTCCAATTCCACTCACCGGTGAGACTACACCTCCAAGCACATGATATAGTCCCTCAAACTGAACACCCTGTTCAAAGGCCAAAACGTCTAAAGCATCTTCTACAACACACAAGATCGTTTTATCTCTGCGTGGGTCAGAACAGACATCACAATCATCGGAAATGGCAAAATTAAAACAGGTTTTACAGTAGGTAATGTTCTCTTTGATATCCTTTATCACATCAGCCATCTCAACAGCGTAGCTTTTGGGCGATTTCAGAATATACATTGCAATTCTGGCAGCCGACTTGGGACCCAGACCCGGCAGGCGCTGTAAATATTGGATCAGTTTTTGAACGTTCGTTGGCAGGATACTCATAGATCACGAAGCTAAACGAAGAACTTAAT
Organism: Patescibacteria group bacterium; assembly: GCA_018816645.1. Taxonomy (GTDB): domain Bacteria; phylum Patescibacteriota; class Dojkabacteria; order JAHIVN01; family JAHIVN01; genus JAHIVN01. The sequence goes on from JAHIVN010000016.1 coordinate 2,925, forward strand.
TGACAACGAAAACTTATCAAAGGAAATTACATGCCCAGCATCCCTTTTAGTTTTCCCATATCCATATCCTTCATCATTTCCTTTTGAAGTTTTTTGTTGGCAGCTTTCGCTGCCTGTTTTAGGCGTTTAATAAGATCATCCTTTCTATCCACAGAAAGCAATGAATCCTCAATACTCACATCCTCGATCTCTTGGGTTCCATTTATACTAACTACTACCAGGCCATCTTTCGACTCACCATCAATGATCAAAGCTTTCATTTTCTTTTGCATCTCCCGAGCTTCTTTCTGCATTTTGTAGAGTTCACCCAACTTACCAAAACTAGCCATAGCTCAGAAATAATAATTTAACTAACATTATTCGATTATATCACCTAATACTTCTAATACAACATCATTATTTTGACTCACGATATCGTCTAAATCCTCATCTGCATCACGACAAACTACTTCACAAGAACATTGCAAAGCTGAAGAAAGAAGTTCCTTTGATATTTCTGCAAAGACCTCCCGGCCCTTTGGACTTTCTATTCTCTGCTTGTGGAATCTAAATGGGACTTGAAGAATGAGAATATCTCTTTGAACCTTCATCGGAACTGCCTTCCTGAAGAAAGCAGAGAGATGATGATTATAAGGAATCATTTTATCAATAATCTTAGACCAACTTTTCTTGACAGTATCCAGATCGACCAGTACCCTCTCTTTTTTTACCTTTTTTGTCGTTTTCAATTTACCAGGAATTTGGGTAATTGCGTTAGAAACAAGTTCGGGTAATTTTTTCTTTTTCCCCTCAACAGAACCTGAACTTATCAGTTCTTGAGTACCATTCTCATCATCTCCACAGATTTTTACTATCGCAACTTCTATTGGAAGCTGAGCGACCTGAGTATATTTTAATCTGTTTTCAGCATCAGAAAGTTCTACTATTACCTTCAACAAATGTTGTAAGCTGAACTCGCCCTTTTTATGTGACACTTTTTGGATTAACAGCTCTCTACAATACTCCAAAGATTGCCTCAGAAATTGAAAGATGCTTACCCCTCCAGATGCAACCTTGTCAAAAACCTTCAGACTTCGAGACATGTCTTTCCGAAGAAGGCTGTCTACTAACTTTACGACCTCCTTTTCCTCAGCCAAACCCAAAATATCCACAACGTCCTCGAAATCAATTTTATGATCTTTTACAACACCTACAGCTCCAAGCACCTTCTCTAAAATGCTTTCAGAATCACGAAAGCTTCCCCCAGAATTCTTTACAATAGTCATCAAGGCTTTATCAGTAAATTTCACATCTTCCTCTTTACAAATATATTTTAGTTTAGCAAGGATAGTTTCATCTTCAGCTAAATTGAAACTAAACCGTTGGCAGCGAGAAATTATAGTTTGCGGTATTTTATGAGCCTCTGTTGTAGCTAAGATAAAAATTACATGAGAAGGTGGTTCTTCCAATGTTTTCAGAAGTGCATTGAAAGCATCGTTTGTCAACATATGGACCTCATCTATTATGTAGACCTTATACTTTCCCTCCCCTGGAGAAAAATTGACTCTTTCTCGCAGTCTACGGATTTCTTCTATACCTCTATTTGAAGCAGCATCGATTTCAATTAAATCTAGGAATCTTCCCTGTGCTATAGACTTACAAGAAGAGCACTTAAGACAAGGGTTCCCCTTTTTACTACTCGAACAATTTACAGCTTTCGAGAAGATCCGAGCTAAAGACGTCTTTCCAGTACCACGAGGACCAGCAAATAAATAAGAATGGCCCACATGACTATCTGCGACCTGCTTCTGCATGATCATCACATTGGACTTCTGACCAAATACTTGATTGAAATCTTGAGATCGATATTTTCTGTAAAGTGTTTCCATCTTCTCTATTGTGAAAGTGGTTCATTATAATCAAGCAATAATTAAACTGCAAACTTATCCATAGCATGCCCTATAGCGCGTGCTTAGATTTGGATTTAACAGCGGCACATATCCACATGACAGAAAAACAACATCCTTAAATATTAGTTCCTGGATAGGTAAAATGTTTCAGATGATAGAATTTTTTATACTACTACTTATATAAAAAATTTATGATAAATCTGTGTTGAAATAACTTGAAGATTACCGTCTTATAACTTTGAGGTTCGGGAGTGAGACACAAACGCCTGTTATCTAACTTCTTTTTTGTTTTCTTTTAGCACTTCTATGCCTTTTCTTTCTTTTCAACCATTCTTTTTTCTTCTCATACTTCTTTCTGCTCTCTTTAACATGATACCTTTTCTTATTAAAAGTATCAAATATATTCTCTCTAATAGATTCTGCATGTAATCTTTTTAGTGCTTCATCAACTGGTTCGTTTTTATGTACTATTATTGACATCCTAGAATATTTCTAAAATAAATTTCTGATAAAAGTAAATATTCTTTCAAAAATGTTGAATTGTATTATATCTTTCACGGTTATTAAAACACCTAGAATAATCATTGATATAAATCCTATTCTTACACCCCACTCTTGAAACTTTTCTGATACCTTTTTTCTTGTTATCTTCTCAATTACCAGGATAAGCAGGTATCCGCCATCAAGTGCTGGTATAGGCAAAAGATTCATAATCGCCAATGAAATATTCACTACTCCAAGCAAATTGAGAATATCAAAAATATCTCCAACTTTCACAAGATCGTATGTTGTATTTGCAAGACCTACAATTCCACTCACTCCTTCTGAAACCGGCTTTACTGATTTCTCTTGAAACGATATCTTTACCAGCTCACCCAAAACATTCATATTATATCCGCTAAAATTCAAAGAATGTATAAACCCCGAAAGCAATTTCGAGTTCGAATAGTCAAGCTTGTAATATGACGCAACACTTCCTTCAAATTTCACGCCCAACAGAACTCCCTCCTCTTTGGTATCATTTGGAGTCACATACACTTCCTGCCAATTCCCGGATTGCCACCACTCAGTACCAAGTACCATAAGCTTGATTTTAATCTGTTCTCCCTTATGATTCTGCAGATACTGTGTAAATTGATTTGTTCCTACTATTTCCTGATCGTCAACAGCCCAAACAAGAGAATTCACAGGGAAGTTCACATCATCAGCTGGAGTATTTTCTATTATTTCTGAAACAAAGGGCTTATTTTGAACCTCAGTTTTTGCTCCAAGAAATGAAAAATCTGTATATCTTGGCAATAATATTTCAAAATTTTTGAAACCTAATATGATATAGAATGTGAAGGCAGCCAAAAGGAAGTTCATAGTTACACCCGCCACAAGAACAAGAGTCTTCGACCAAAACCCCTTCTGACTAAAACTTTGAGGATCTTTCGAATTCTTTTCTTCCCCTAGAAGTTTTACATAACCTCCATAGGGAATCATATTGATCCTATAAATAGTTCCTCCTATTTTTCTGGAAAAGATCTTCTTCCCATAGCCCAAAGCAAACTCCTCCACCTTAATACCTGTTAACTTAGCGGCAAGGAAATGCCCTAGCTCATGTATAAAGATTACAAGACCTATGATAAAAGATATCCAAAAAATTCCTTTTAAAATAATCATAAATAAAAAAAGTCTGTAAAATAACTTACTTAAACTGTCATTAACTCCTGTTCTTTTCTTGTAAATTCTTCTTCAACTAGACTATTGTACTGGTCAACCAGCTTCTGGATATCTTTCTCCCCTCTCTCTTTTTCATCTTCTGAAAAGTTCCCGACTTCCAGTGAATCGATATACTCCCGTCTGATATTTCGGATCGAAATCTTGACTTCCTCAAGTAATTTTTTAACTATCTTTGTCAGCTCTTCTCTCCTTTCTTCGGTCAGCGGCGGTAAGGGAACTCTTATCAGGCTGCCGTCAACTGAAGGATTAACATTTAGGTCCGATTCTTCAATAACTTTTCTTACCGCATCGGCATTCTCTTTGTCCCAGCACTGAACTGTTATCAATGTCGAATCTACCACATTTACTGTTCCAAGCTGCTTTATCGGAAGAACTGAATTATAAACACTGACAGTCATATCTTCAATCAACTGGGGATTAGCCCGGCCTCCTCTTACCTTCTGAATCTCTTTTGTAAAGAAATCTTTAGTATTCTGCATCTTGTTTTTAGCTTCGGCAATAGTCATTGAAGAATTTAACTAACAACTTAATTAATCATCTTCCCCGAGGATCATCCTCGTGAAGCGCCTAATCTCTATTTTCTCTCCATATGCAGCAATTACTTCATTGATAAGATCTTTTATCTTTTTCTTCTCATCTCGTACATACGGCTGATCCAACAAACAGAAATCTTCATAATACTTCTCTAATTGACCTTCTGCGATTTTATCGAGAATTTCCTTTGGTTTACACTCTTTCCCAAGTTTTTCAATGATAATTTCCTTCTCTTTCTTCAAAACCTGAGCAGGAACATCCTCACGCGAGACAAAACTTGGAGCACTTGCAGCAACGTGTATTGCCAATTCTCTCGCTAGAACTTGGAATTTCTCATTTCTTGAAACAAAGTCTGTTTCGCAAACAAGCTCAACTAAAACACCTATCTGACCATTATGAACATATGAACCGATAAATCCATTTTCCGTATCTCTCCCTGCTCTCTTTTGAGCCTTTAGAACACCTTTCTTTCTCAAGAATTCGACTGCCTTTTCAAAATCCCCTCCGCTCTTTTCAAGAGCTTCCTTACAATCCTGAATTCCTACACCTGTTTTTTTTCTCAGATCTTTGATAGATTCCATCGCTATCTTGACACTCATTTCTTGAAGTTACTTAATTTATATATATTACTTCTTGCTTTTACCTTTTGTTTCTTTTTTTACTGCTGTTTTTTTACTAGAAGAAGCCTTTTTGGTTTTCTTCACCTTTTTAACAGTTTTCTTTGCGGCAACCTTTGCTTTCACAACCTTTTTTACAGCTTTTTTCCTGGACTCTCTGACCCCTTTTTCTACAGGAGCACTTTTGGCTGTAGCCTTCTTTGTCGTCTTAGCAATAGGTTTACCAGCTTCCTCTTTCACAGTTTCTTTCTCTGGCTTAACCACTTCCTCTTCAGATTTTTTGTGTGTCATTGATGTAGATACTTTTTTCTCTTCCTTGCTCTCCTTTAGATCCTCCGCCTTTATTCCAACAGTTGAAAAGTCCTTGAAGAAATGCTTTATGCCGTTTCCTTTGTTCCCGGCTAGAATTGCATCTGCAAAAAATCTCATAAACAACTTAACGGATTTTATCGCATCATCATTTCCCGGAACCGGATATTCTAACCCGGCAGGATCAGTGTTTGAATCTACCAACGCTATCACAGGAACATTTGCAACGCTCAGTTCCCGTAGTGGGATTTTTTCATAAAGAGCATCTATCAGCACTACCGCACTTGGAATCTTCTCCAGCTGCTTTACGCCTCCAAATAACCTGTCAAGCCTCGCCCACTCCCGTCTAAGCACTGATAACTGCTGTTGATTGTATTCGCTTATATCACCATCCAGCTTTTCCTCTATACTGCGCAATTTTCTTATGCTTTTAGCAATTCTGTCAAAGTTTGTTACCTGACCTCCGATCCACCTGTTTATCACAAAGTGCGCACCGCACCGAGTAGCTTCCTCTTTCACAATCTCACGAGCTTGTCTCTTCGTGCCTACTATAAGGATATCCCCTTCTGAAGCCGCTTTTATGAGGAAATTTAGAGCTATTTCAAGCTTATCAAGAGTTTTTTCAAGGTCAATAATGTGAAATTTCCCTCGTTTTGTGAAAATGTAATCACCAAAAGCCGGATTCCACCGCTTTGTCTCATGCCCAAAATGAACACCTGCTTCAAGCAGTTCTTTGACAGTTGGTAATTTTACATCTGCATTTGACGCAGATTTAGTAGTTTGATCTGACATAATAACCTCCTTTTATGTGATGAATTACTCCATCACCCTCCACTTTCGTTTATCCCGCTATGCGGGACAAGGAAGCTTAACTATAAATTCCGAGGATTTATAGTAAGTGAAAGTGTGCATAGTAAATAATTTTTATCGTGCCACACGGGCACAATAGTCAGTGCATATTATCACAAGAGCTTTTGGATAGCAAACAATTTATGGTTCTAACGGCAGATCGAAAAGTTCACTGACTTCTATCGTTCCCTCGGATTCGGAAACTGTCACCTTTGTCTTTGGACCATCCACATTGACAGTAAATTCTCTTGATTCCCCACGTCTAAGCCCAACCAGAGCTTGGCCCAGCGGACCTACCGACGAAGCAATCATAGCTGTAATATTATTATTGAATCTCGCCCTCATTGCACTTCCAACCGGCATCATCGCATTCAGTATCTCAATGTCTAGTGGAGTTACCACATGAACCCTTACAGGTTCCGCTGCATCATCAAAAATAACTTCTATACAATGTCCAACCTGAATCACATCGGTTTGATCTGGTCTTTCTAGTACCTCAGCTGTGTCAGCGCCTAACTTCTGAAAATTCCTAGCTCTTGCTTTCGCACAAGCATGATCTCCAGCAACCCCCGCTGTATAACCATCAGGTACCATCTCTGAATCATCAACTGCACCAGCCCCCGATCCTGCTCTCGCAGCTCTTTCGGCCGACTGAATCCCTGGCCTTATAACTCCTTCATAATAAGCTCTTGTTACCGGTAAGACTCTTATCCCATCTGCTTCATTCATATCAAATTACTACTAATTTTGCTAAAAGATCCTGTGATTATACTATAATTATTATATGATTCTCAACAAAAACGCCTTTTCGTCAAATACATGTACAGTCGCCTGGGATCAAGAATTCATACCAGGACAAATACTTGTAGTTTTTAATGTATACAAAATACTATACATTCCAAATTTACATATGATAAAATAAAGAAGTTAATTTAATCATCACATCTATGAACAGAGCTTTATATATCACATATCAAAGCAAGATTCAGACACTCAAAAAAAACATCCAGGTTTGCGATGGCTGGATCAAAAAACATACCGAAGTTATAAGGAACAACATGGCAAATGCTAGCAGATCATCAAGTGCCTCATATAAGACACAGTGTTCCCAAATCATTAATGCAAGAAAGGCATCAATAGTTGAGTACAAGAAAAGGAAAGAGATGTATCACAAATCGCTTGCAAATGCGATGAGGCAGCTGAATGCTATTCGTTAGCCACAATTTATAATATGGGAATTCTTTACTTTCTAAGTTCTTTCTCCGCTTTCTTTTCTCTCTGAATATACCTGCACCTTGGATATCCGCTGCAGCCGGTAAACATCTTCCCCCACTTCCCTTTCCGTTCTACAAGATACTCCTTGCACTCTGGACATTTTTCTTTCAGAAGCAGAGGCTTTGCTTCTTTGACTTTGGGATAATCAGGATGCGCCCAGAATTTGCCGTATCTGCCAACCTTGAGTAACATTTCCTTCCCATCTTCAGCCTTTGGAGCTGAGACATATTTTGACATAAATTCATCTGAAGCTGCTTCTTTAGCTGTTTCTTTGGCCTTGTCTGCCTCACTTTGGCCTTCAACCGATCGCATGCCCTTGCACTTTGGAAAATCTGCACAGCTCAAAAACTCTCCAAATCTACCTATCTTTCTCACCATTTTTTTCCCGCAGTCTGGACATTTGAACTTGCTGCTTCCAAGCACAGTAAACTCTTCTCTTGTTATCTTCTTCTCTCCACTCTCGACACTTTTGTTGAAAGGTGTAAAGAAGCTTCTAATGACTTTTACCCATTCTGCCTTACCTTCAGCAATCTTATCCAGATCCTTTTCCATCTCAGCTGTAAAGCCGGTATCAACAATATTTGCAAAGTATTTTTTCAAAAGCTTGGTCACAACTTTACCGGTTTCAGTAGGAACAAAGTACCTGCCCTCCTTCAATACATACTTTCTGGCAAGAATTGTCGAGATGATCGGCACGTAAGTCGACGGACGGCCAATGCCAAACTGCTCAAGTCTTTTGATAAGACTTGCCTCGCTGTATCTGGGAGGAGGAGCAGTGAAATGCTGTGTCGCCGAAATGGTGGCGAGATATAGCTCTTGTCCAGACTGTAGTTTGGGAAAAATGTTCTCAGATATTTTCTCCTTGTATACCTTGAGATAACCATCAAAGAGAATTCTTTGTCCATATGACTCAAATAAATAATCTCCCACTTTTATCTGAAGTCGTGTACTTTCGATCATCGCAGAAGGCATCTCAGTCGCAATCGTCCTACATCTTATGATGTCATACAGCTTTTGAGCCTCTCCTGTCAGACCAAGGTCAGATGAATTCTTGACAATATTGGTCGGACGAATCGCCTCATGAGCTTCTTGAGCCGAGGTAACTTTCGAAACATACTTCTTTTTTCCAGTATTCAGATACTTCTCTCCGTAGTGTTTTTTGATAAAGGATCGGATAGCTTTTACAGCGCTGTCAACTATATTAAAGGAATCTGTTCTCATATAAGTTATGTACCCGGCCTCATACAGCTTCTGGGCGATACTCATAGTCTTCTTTGCAGGATATCCCCAGAGATTTGACACTGTCCTTTGCAGGGTGCTTGTGATGAAAGGAGGATTCGGATTCCTTTTCGACTGCTTTGTGCGGATATCATCAATAATCCACTTTTTCTCCAGCAGATTATCCAAGATCTTTCTAGCGTCTTTTTCCTTTGCAACCTTTGTTCTCTTCCCACGGACCCTGATCAATTCAAACTTTATTCCTTTGAACGAAAGCTTATCTTCTTCTGTATCTTCCTTTTTGATAACCTGAGTAGTAACTTTTGAGGTAGGTTTAACCTCCAGTAGATCGGCGAAAACCTTCCAGTACTCATCTGATTTAAACTTGTCCCTCTCTTCTTCTCTATCCACAATGATTCGAACTGCAACAGATTGCACTCGCCCGGCAGAAAGCCCGAAGCGGATCTTCTTCCAAAGCAGTGGAGATAATTTATACCCAACAAGTCTATCCAGTATGCGACGAGCTTGTTGCGCTTCTACAAGATTTGTATCTATCTTTCTCGGAGAATTTACAGCATCTTCGATTGCATCCTTTGTTATAGAGGTAAAGATAATTCTCTCGAGCTTCTTGGACTTGTCCTTTACCTTTCCGGACTTGGAAATAACTCCCAGCCGTTGCGCTACATGCCAGCCGATTGCTTCCCCCTCCCTATCCAGATCAGATGCTATAATCAATGTATCCACACCACTAAACGAGTCTTTCAGCTTCTTTAAGGCCTTTCTATTAGTAACGACATATTTGGGCTCAAAATCTTTTTCTGTGTCAACCCCAATCTCTTTCTTTGGCAAATCAACAAAGTGTCCCATTGAAGCAGCTACCTTATATCCCTTTCCCAAATATTTACTTATAGTTTTGACCTTCGCAGGTGACTCAACTACGACTAACTTCATAATTTCCTAACTAATCTAAAAACCTCTTTGTTATTGATCAAGTACCCTAAAAGTGCACATAATGTCAAAACATCCTTCATTTTCCCCTGCTTTATATCATACAACATATACTCTTTACTAATTTTATAAGCATATTTGACTGACAATTGTCATACTACTGTTGGCCCCAATCCCTGTTTTATGCAGAAAGAGAGATCATAAAGTTCACAGTATCTAAAATTAAGAACGCACCCTGCCCTAATTTACTTCAATACAAAATACTGGTTCTTTTCATTTTTAGCAAGTTTTCCCTCGATTTCCATAAGAGATATGGTACTCAGCAGAGACGAAACCTCTGTGCCCAAATATTGGCTTACACTGTCTACATCCGTATATCCAGAAATGATAGCGTCAATTACCCTCTTCTCACTTGAAGAATAGCTTGCTTTCTTTTTCATTTTGTTTTCATTCTTGATTCCGAACTCTACCAGGATATCATCTACTGTTTGAACCAGCTTAGCCTCTCCTCTTTTGATCAGAGAATTTGTTCCCTTGCTCTTTTCTCTCAAAACATCTCCGGGGACAGCAAACACCTCGCGCCCTTGTTCGAGAGCTTGATATGCTGTAATCAGCGCCCCGCTTCTAGCTCCAGCTTCGATAACTAACGTTCCAATAGATAACCCGGAAATTATGCGATTCCTCGATGGAAACATTCCCGACGACAGTTTTGATCCCATAGCCTCTTCTGACACGATAAGTCCATTCTTGAGAATCTTCTTAAATATCTGGTAATTTGACAACGGTACAGCCTTATCAACACCGCCTGGGAGTACCGCAACTGTACCCCCGTTTGCAGCTAATGCAGCTTCATGAGCAGCTTTATCGATACCAAATGCCAACCCACTGACTATGGTAAATCCAGATTCAGCAAGAGCAGAAACAAACCTTTTTGTTACAAGTTTCCCATATTCACTGCATCGCCTTGTTCCAACCACCGAAATAGCTCTTAGAAAAGAGATCTTTTGGAAATCGCCCCTGTAATACAAGACGATTGGTGGGTCATGTATCTCCTTCAAAAACTTTGGGTAGTTTTCATCCGATATCGTGAAGTACTCTATCCCAAGTTTCGTGATATCCTTTACGAAAATACCTGTTTCCTGAAGCAGTTTCGCAGACTTTATCTCTCGGGCGATGTTTTGACTCACTACCTTTTCAAGCTCACGCACATCTGTCTCAAAGATATTTTGAACTGAGTAAAACCTTTTTAGAAGGTTTCTAAAACTTATCGGCCCCAAGCCACAAACCCTGCTGAGTGAAAGGATAAGCATACGGTCTTCTGGGGAAATTTGACCTTCAGAACTAGAAGTCATTCTAATTTACATTCTAAACATTTTGGAGGATATTTGCAAACACATTGAAAGCATTATTTATATTCACTGTCATACCAATCTAAAAACTCCTTCATGATTTCAGCAGATTTGTATCCCCAGCCACCGTATTCGATGTAAACAACGAATGCGTACTTGGGATTGTCATATGGATAGAATCCGGTTATCCAAGAATGAGCAGCACTCTCTGATTTACCATTTACTACTCTAAAAGTTTCAGCCGAACCAGTTTTTGCTGCAGGATCACTCTTTAGCCCTCTTAGAGGAAAAGCACTTCCCCAAGGATCATTTACCACAAGATACATTCCTTCTCGGATGATACCAAGGTTGCTTGGACTTATGGGAAGTTTGTGTACAACCTCAGGTTTGTATTCTTGAATCAATTTCCCTTCCTGATCAATTACGGAGATCCCAAGATGCGGCTTGTAATAGGTACCCCCATTTGCAATTGTAGCTATCCAAGAAACCATTTGGAGAGGGGAAACCTCTGTCAAGCCTTGACCAATTGCTGTGTTACAGGAATCTCCGAGGTACCACTGCTCACCTTGGACTTTCTCCTTGTACTTCTTCGAAGCAACTGATCCAGGCTGCTCACCCGGCAGGTCAATTCCTGTATTCTGACCCAAACCAAAGTCATCTGTAAATTCATTTAGATTGTCGATCCCTAGTTTCATCATTACATTACAGAAATATATATTGCTTGATCTAGTTATTCCCCTATATATATTTAACTCGCCAAGGGGATTCTTTCCAACCTCACAGAATTCAAACCCCCCACCCAAATCCATGCATCCCTTACTCACAAATACCGTGCTTTCATCGATAACTCCTTTTTCCAGAGCAGCACTTCCAACAATCGTTTTAAACGTTGATCCAGGCGGCTCATTTAGAGAAATTGCTCTGTTATAAAAGGGCTTATTGGGATCATTTTGAAGACTGCTGTATTCATCATAAGAAATACCCTTCACTATAGTGTTCGGATCAAAACTAGGTAGGCTCACAAGAGTTAGAATTTCACCATTCGAAACGTCCATTATCACAGCAGCTCCCCCTCCAGCATTATTTTCTTTTATACCTTCCTCAAGAAGCTTTGTCAGTTTTTCCTGCATCTTAACGTCAACCGAGATCTGTAAATTATCCCCCGGCTCTGCAGAAACTGGAAATAACTCCCTTACAATAGTATTATCACGGTCTGTCTCAGAGATCGTCTTGCCATTCATGCCTCTTAATATTTCATCATAACTTTTTTCTATCCCTGAATCCCCGATTACATCTCCAACTGAATAACCCCCTGTGTCTAAATCTGCTTCCGAAACTTCTCTCACATAACCTAGGACATGGGCAAGAGAACTTCCCTTCAGATATTCCCTTGTTATACCCATTTCGACAAAAACACCTGGTAGATCATTACTTCGCGAATAAATTGAAATTATTTTATCCCGATCAACGTTATTTAAAAGCGTTATTTGTGATACGGAGGTTCGAACTCCTTTTTCTGTATATGCCTTGGTCTCATATTCATTCACGAGTTTTTTCTTATCAATTCCCAATATGTTTGAAAGTAAGCTTATAACTTGATCTTCTTTCTCCCGAGGCAACTGCAAGAGCTCGATAGTGAGCTGAAAAGAGGGAGTATTTTGCACAAGCAAATTACCATTTCTATCATACACTAAGCCTCTCGGTGCCCTTACAATAACCTCTGAAGTCTTTATCGTAGATGATAGAAATAAATTCTCACTGCCATTGACTATCTGTAGATTTATAAGATTTACAAGCAATATGGCAAATATAGCAGCAAGCGACAGATATACCCAGAGAAATCTGTTTTTAACCTTCGTCTGTTCTTTCAGATAGATATCTTCCATTTTACTATTACTTTAGAATATACCCGGAATCTTTTTCTGTTTCCGGAATCCAGGATTGGTTCAAAATAAGTCCTAATGATACTGTGATTATAGTCGAGATTAATATTTTACTTATTAAATTACCTATATTCAATCCTCCGCTTATAAAAATAAATTCAAAAAGCATGTCTGATATAAGTATAGAACTTATCACCCCCAAGACAGAAAAAATTATTCTGCTAATCTTTCCCTCAACCCGAAGCAGACTGTCAAAAAAATCAAGAATAAGCAGTGGAATAAACAGTGAAATCATCGTTCTACCCAGCTGTATCTGAAGCAAAAGATCAATTAATAATGCCGAAACGATCCCGCAAACAAATGCTAGCTTATACTTCTTAAACCAAAACAAGAGGTTCACAACTATAAATAATAAACATATATTGCTAAACAAGGCTATCTCTACAAGAGATACCTCAAAAAGAATTATAAAGAATATGCTAAACCCACCAAAAAATATCATAATTCCTGGCCTCTGATAACAAAAATATAATCAAGTTTCGTAAAATCAACTTGAGTTTTGATAAAAGCCTCTTGAGTAGCCTGTGCAGGATTGCTTTCAATCGAGGTCACCTCCCCTAGTATTAATCCAGCAGGAAATTCACTGTTCACTCCAGAAGTGACTACAATCTCTCCTTCCTCAATTTTTTCATCAGGAAGAATATCTGCCATTCTCAATATAAATCCCACCTCACCGCTAACCAACCCTTCCGCTCTTTTTTTCTGGCCCCTCGCAGGTATGTTGCTTGAAGGAGAAGTAACAAGCGTAACTTTTGAGATATTGTTTTCAACCCTAGTAATAACTCCTATCGCATAGTTTCCTGTTATAACTATATCTCCCTCCCTTACTCCATCCTTTTCTCCAAGATTGATTTGTATTGTATTATCCTGAGTTGTTCTGTTTCCTATAACACGGCCCTCAACAGTCCATTCAGGTTTACCGGTTTTTATGCCAAGCTGCTTTTTGAGATTTTCATTCTCAGTCTGACATTCCTCCAGCTCAGAGATTTGCTGTAAAAGATCACGATTAATAGTTCTCAAGGAGTCATTTTCCCGCTTTAGAGAAGCAACCTGACTTACAACCCCCAGCCAGTCATTCATCCCGATAGTAATCTTTTTGATTTCGAGTCTTGCCGGAACCGATACAATTGAAGCTATATTGTAAAGCCCCGAGGCAGCCCCAATACTATCTAGAAGAAGGAAAAGTATACTTATAACGATAACTCCACCAATGACTAATATCCTATTTTTAAGTTCTCCAAGATTCATATTCTAGAAATTTCTTTGAAATTTGTTAGATCAAATCCTCACCGACTACCTGGACTTTACCTAAAAGTTCAATATCCTTAACCACCTTGCCTGTTCCTCTTACAACACAAGATATTGGATCCTCGGCTATATTCACAGGGGTTTTCAATTGTTTTGTGAGAAACTTATCTATGCCTATAAGCAGTGCGACTCCTCCCGCCAGTGTAATCCCCCCTTCTAAAAGATCAGACAATAGTTCAGGCGGAGTTGCCTCAATGGCGTCTTTGATTGCTTCAACAATCTGACCGAGGGGACGCATTAAAACTTCACGAACTTCTATACTAGATACCTTTATAGTCTTTGGAAGCCCCGTAACCAGGTCTCTACCCCTCATATCAAACTCTCTTTCCTTTTTTAGCGGTTCAGCTGAACCAATCGAGATCTTTATATCTTCAGCAGTACGAATTCCGATCAAAAGATTATATTTATGTCGAGCAAAGTTGACAATTTCATCATCCATCTCATCACCTGCAATACGGATTGTCTTGTCTACTACAATCCCTCCCAGAGAAATCACAGCAACATCTGTTGTCCCTCCTCCAATATCTACAATCATACTTCCCGATGCTTCCTCTATTGGCAGCCCTGCTCCTATCGCTGCAGCCATAGGCTCCTCTATAACATACACCTTTCGCGCACCAGCACTATGAGCAGCATCAATCACGGCTCGAGCCTCAACTTCAGTCACTACAGAAGGGATCCCTATCACTACTCTAGGTCGTGGGATTTTAAAAGTCTTTTTGTTCTCATTATGTGCTTTTTGAATAAAGTATCGTATCATTGCTTCGGTTGTGTCAAAGTCTGATATGACTCCATCACTCAAGGGCCTGACAGCGACAATATTTGAGGGAGTTCTCCCTATCATTCTTCGAGCCTCAACACCTACTGCAAGTACTTGCTTTGTCTTTTTGTTTAAAGCAACAACGGATGGTTCTTTGATAATGATGCCCTTGCCTTCAACAGTAACCATGGTATTGGCAGTTCCAAGATCTATCCCAATGTCATTTGTAAACATTCTCCATATGGAATCTACAATATTCATGATTTATTATCGAAAGGAAAAGGTTATTTATTGCTTTTTTTTAGCTTCTTATAGCATTTCATGCAGATATCAACCGTCATCACTTTTCCCTCTTTTTCAATCTTCGCTTTTCGTAAATTAGGCTTCAATATCCTAGTTGTCCTTGGTGCCCTATATTCCCAGCCTCCGCCATATTTATGTCTGCGGTGTCCTCCGGAAACTACTCCTTTTTCACAGAAAAAACATATCCTGCTCATATTTGTGATATTAAACTAAACTCAAAACAACTTGTAATATTATAACATCTATGAAAAGTCTTCAACAAGTGAGAGATGTTTAGACTAAGCGTTTATTATAACAGCTGAATCAAATCTGCACAATTAAGATCAGAAGTCTTATTTTAGACAACCTTTAAATAGGTACTTATAATTGATTGAACTTTATTGTATAATAGTTCGTCATTTTAAAATGGAACTAACAAAAAAAGTACAAAAATTAATAAAACAGT
This sequence comes from Patescibacteria group bacterium, assembly GCA_018816645.1. Classification (GTDB taxonomy): domain Bacteria; phylum Patescibacteriota; class Dojkabacteria; order JAHIVN01; family JAHIVN01; genus JAHIVN01. Next base: position 18,397 of record JAHIVN010000016.1, read on the forward strand.
TTAAGCTTGAGGAGGAGGTAATCTCACAGCGTCTGACGTCGGAAAACGTAAAGATTTCCAAAGCGGTTACTTTTTTTGCCTTCGTGTACGAAAAACTGAGATATGTAATCGAATATAAAGAAGAGAACCTTCTTCTTCGAAGCTCTATACTAAGAATTCTGACACGAAGAGTAGGTTTAAACTCTCAGGGAAAGGATATTGCAAAATCCCTCGTACAGGAAATATTGTGGGCAAGATATATTGCTCATTTTCCAATTGATCAGGTTAGTATCATCGAAAATATTCTTGATAAATATATCCATCTACTGAACCTAGTCGAACGGCAGCCTTATGTAGAAAGCAAAACAAAGGTCAAGTCCTGGATTCTTGAGATAGCATCTTGTGAGATTGAAAGAGTTATTTCGAACAGGATCAAACAAGATGCATTAGTGGAACTTATGTATAACGATATTCTACCCTTTATTGAGGTCAACGACACAGAAATATCTACAAACTACAAGAATATATTGATCTTCATTGCCGTGCACAAAGCCCTGCTCAAATCAGATCAAGAGACACTACGCTTTCATCTTCTAAATTTCTATTATCCCGGATGGACAAACGCTACGCCTGAAATGGTCGAGAATCTGGCTAGAAACATACAGAATATTTATAATCAGGTTGAGGCACATCTTTCCTACCACCTAAACGAAAGGCTTCTGCGTTTTATGAGAAGAAGAACCGCTCCTTTCGTAATTTTGCAGAAAGTCCTTGAAACCCTATCTGAGGATGAATTAACAGATGAAGAGAAGATAAAAGATACTGTATCAACAATAGCTAAAGTCGAATATAAAAAGGCTCGAAAAAAGGTGTTGACTGCCGCAATTAGAAGTGTAGTCTACATTTTTATCACCAAGTCAATATTCGCTATAATACTTGAGTACCCATTTTCAGCAATCGTTCTAAAAGAAGTGCACTGGTTTGCACTAATTGTGAATGTGATTTTTCCTCCTTTCATAATGCTGGTGATAGTATCTCTTATTCGAGTCCCTGGAAAGGAAAATACTGAAATGATTTATGCTAAGATCGAGCAGCTGCTTTACAGAGAACAGACAACTCCTGATCCCAAGCAAAGATTTATAATCGGAAGAAAAACTGAATGGGGTACTGGATCACTTCTCTTCAGGTTCGCCTCCGTACTTATATTTACAATTGTCTTTGGAGGGATATTTTATGTTTTATACTTACTTCATTTTAATATAATCAGTATCGCTATATTTGTCTTTTTCTTGAGTCTTGTTAGCATCTTCGCGTACCGTGTACGGCTCCGAGCGCGCGAATTAGCTGTAACAGACTCTGGACAGGGACTTGGCGAAACGCTTGTAGATTTCATTTTTCTGCCAATACTACTTGTCGGAGATAAGATTTCCAGAGGATTGCAATCAATAAACATCTTCACCTTTGTATTTGATTTCATCCTCGAGGCACCTATAAAAGCACTCATTCAAATCGGAGAGGATTGGATCGGCTATTTAAGAGAGAAAAAAGAAGAGCTGGAGCAGGGAGGTACAAGATAGTTTCAATTGAATGCTAGTGTCAATTCTTCGGTAATCTATTATTCCTTCTAATACAGGTTAAATCAGTATTTTCCTCTCCACGAGAAATATGGTATACTTTTCTTGCCCTGTTGTATTCGATTACATAGGAAGTTAAAAATTGAGCCGACACTCACCCTTTTGGGAATCTCAAATAGGCAAGTTGTCTTTGATAGTTTGCCTGAAGATACCCACTTAGTCTAAGGGGTCAATTTACTTCTTATGCCGGTACAGTGGGGTATTTGTTATTTTAGGGTTACCTAGAATTGTGTCCGCAGACTTGATAAATCATCCAATTTGAGGATATAATGATCGAACAAATTTTCAAACTCAGATCTTTGAAATACGGGCTTTTAGCTGTAGCGCCGAGATAGCTCAGTGGTTAGAGCAACTGTTTTGCCCGCCTGCCGAGCCGGAATAGCTCAGTGGTTAGAGCAACTGTTTTGTAAACAGTAGGTCAAGAGTTCAAATCTCTTTTCCGGCTCAGTGAGCGGGCAGGTAAACAGTAAATCGCGGGTTCAACTCCCTCTCTCGGCCCCAGTTTTGTTCTTTATACATAGCCATTTCACGACTACATTTGTTTGGTCATTAGAAATTGGGAATTAAATTTAACCAGAGGTACCGAGGTGGTCCCGCCTTCATTACATTTCGGCGGACTAATTCGGCTTACGAAAATTTCAAATTGGAAATTATGAAATCTTCGAACCTCATTGAGCAAACGGGGCAGACGGCCCTAGAACCTTAAAATTAAATCTAGTAAGAATTACTGAGATGTTACTTCTTCTAAGCTTTTCAGCGGATGAATGTCAACTTAACATTTCAACATTCGATAAACCAGGGGTACCGAAGTGGTCAAACGGGGCAGACTGTAAATCTGCTGGCGCAAGCCTTCGCGGGTTCAAATCCTGCCCCCTGGATTTTTCTAAATCGAAGATTTCATTCAATATCTGGCAGGATGAGAAGCCGCTTCCCTGAGCAAAGCGAAGGAAATGGGTTCATCTGTCCGACGAAGCTCATAAGTTTAACAATTCATCCATTCAGAATTTTCTCAAAACTCTCATAAGAATTTAATAAGTAAGGGTAATGTATAAAAAGAGCCACCGATTGTGATAAGATAATGCCTATGATAAGGCAAAAATGTATAAAATGTAGTGGTACAGAATTTTGGAACGTCCGTAGAGGGAAGAAAAGGTGCAAGAAATGTAGATATGAGTTC
>JAHIVN010000017.1 GCA_018816645.1 Patescibacteria group bacterium
GGAATCCAAATGCAAATAGTCATGTAAGTACTTTGACTGTTAGTGGTTCGACAGTGTATGTCGGAGGAGGCTTTACTACAATAGGCGGCCAGTCAAGAAACTTTTTAGCTGCCTTAGATACAACATCCGGTAATGCTACAGCGTGGAATCCGAATGCAAATAGTCAAGTGAGCACTATAGCTGTTAGTGGTTCAATAGTGTACGTTGGGGGAAATTTTTCTACAGTAGGCGGCCAGTCAAGAAATTATTTAGCTGCCTTAGATGCAACATCCGGTAATGCTACAGCGTGGAATCCGAATGCAAATAATCAAGTGGGTATTATTGCTGTTGTTGGTTCGACAGTGTATGTCGGGGGAAACTTTACAACAATAGGAAGCCAGTCGCGTAGGTCTATTGCTTCTCTTGATTCAATTACAGGAATTGCGACTGCATGGAACCCTGAAACAAGCGGTGTTCCAATGACTTTGGCTGTTAGTGGTTCTATGCTGTATGTAGGTGGCAACTTTGTTTCCATTGGTGGAAAAGCAAGAAGCAATCTTGCCGCATTTGATACTTATACGGGAGAGTTTACAGAATGGGATCCTGTTTCGTCTGGTGATGTTTATACACTCGTATTTGATGATTCTAAAGTATATATCGGTGGGGACTTTTTCAATATTGGAGGTCAGTCCCGTTACCGAATTGCTGCAGTAGAAACCCCTACTGGTACCGTAACAGCGTGGAATCCAAGTGCTAATAACAGTGTTTTTTCAATCGCAGTAAATGGTTCAACAGTATATGCAGGAGGAAACTTTACAACAATAGGCGGCCAGTCAAGAAATTATTTGGCTGCCTTAGATGCAACATCCGGCAATGCTACTGTGTGGGATCCGAACGCAAATAGCTGGGTCAATACTATAACTATCGATGGTTCAACAGTATACGCAGGAGGAAACTTTACAACAATAGGCGGTCAGTCAAGAAATTATTTGGCTGCCTTAGATGCAACATCCGGTAATGCTACTGCGTGGGATCCGAATGCAAATAGTTCAGTGACTAGCGTGGCTGTTAGTGATTCTATGCTGTATGTATGTGGAGCTTTCAAAGCATTCCAAAATAATCTTCTTTATCGTCCTAGTTTTGCGAGATTCAACGATGATTCTACTGCACCAGTTATTTCGCTCACGGCTTTATCACCAGATCCAACAACCGATCCTAGTCCGACGTTCTGGGGTACGGCTACAGATGACTTAAATACAGTGACATTAGTTGAATTTCAAATAGATAGTACTTCTGGCTCATGGACGACTTGTGTTTCTGACGATGGTACATTTGATGAAGCTTCGGAAATTTTTACTTGCGACGTTTCCGCTTTGACTGATGGCAGTCATAAAATTTATGTTCGTGCTACCGATAGTACTGGTAATACTACAGGTTCCGGTAGTGAAGCAACGGATACATTTACTGTTGATACTACAGTAGAAGGGAAAACCATTTCAATAGGGGGAAAACTAATTGAAGAAGGTAAAGACAATGCGGAAATCGGAAATAAGAAACCCGAGTTCAGAGGAAGTGGAGAGCCAGAAGCATTGGTTACAATAGTACTAAGTGGAGATGGTATAGTGGTGATAGGAAGAACAGCAGTAGGAGAAGATGGAAGTTGGGCATGGAAACCGAATGAAGCTCTGCCTAACGGTGAATATACTGTCATTATTACTTATGAAGATAGAGTTGGTAATACAAGAGAGGAAAAGTTCACACTTATAATAAAAGCTGGATCTATTGACACAACTGAAACTGAACTTGCTGATAGCGGGGGTAATAGTAGATATATGATAATATATGGACTAATCCTTATCACTTTTTCTCTAGGAATATATAGACAGGATACATCCGTGATAATGATTAAACTTTAATCCTGTAAATCATTAGAAAGGGTGAGTACAACAATTTTCTTTGTCACTATTGCCGTACCTATAGGTATGAATTGTATTCCTGTCGTTATTTCAGAATGGTTCTAATTTCTACGAGATTTGTTCATAGGATCAAGGTTTTATCGCTATATAATCATCCATCTCTCCTATCTCCCTCGGACCATATAACATATGATAAAATGTGTTAGGCAGGTGGATAACCGATCTCGCACGCATCATGTCCAAAAAAAGATTTACTGAAAAAAATATAGCTCTCACTTCTGAACTCACCTAATTGCAAATAAAAGTTTAGAAAATAAAAATCTAATCACCCTCAATTCTACTTCCAATGATTACTGACAGTGTTGACCCTGCAACTGCTCCCACAGTAATACCACCCATAAGCGCAAGAGTCATTCCTATAGCACCAGCCCCAGAGGTAACTGCTTTGTGCCCAAAATACATACCAGCCGTGTAAGCTCCAATAAGTTTGAGAGAGGCCCCAAGAACAAACCTTTTCTCAGAAGGTGTCATGCTATCTACTCTTAATCGGACACATTTAGCCGTGTTTTTGACTAGACCTTTTACCCGGAGCAGTCCTCCTGTAACTCTCAAAAGTTTCTCTCGAAAAAGCGCAAATTTGTTTACTCCTGTTTCGAACTCTAAGTTATCCATATAGATAAAAAGATAAGGATTCATTATATCAGTTACACTAATCCATTCTCAACTATAGGACGGACAGAAAGTGATTGAAGTGCTCTGTGTAGTTAAGGCTTACGGGTTACGGAGTACGGTTACCGGCTACCAGTTCTAATAATATGGATTATCCGGCACATCGTGTGAAGCCGGCTGTGCATGCACGAAATTCTTTGAGGACAGCTTCTTTATGACTCTTATGATCGAGTAAAAAACAATTATCACTAATATCAGAAAAAGAATGACTGGGATACCTAAAAACACAATTTTTCCATATACGTTTAGCTGGTCTATCTTTTCCAAAACCTTGTGCTTTGGTGTATATCTATACCGGTCAAGCAATGATGATAAATCTTCCACGTCCTCAAGTTCCAGCTCATCGATTATTTCTATCTGAAAAGTCGGAGGATCGAGTTTCATAGTATCGACAGAGTATTTTGTAATCGGGCTTGGCGTCTCGACGTCTATACTTGCAACCCGCCATAGAGCATGATCCAGATCTGAACCGATATAGTTTCTCCTCCCAGTATCACCCCAGGTCGGATCAACTGGAACCCAGCCAATATTTGGCATGTAAACCTCGGTCCATTGATGACCTTCCTCAGTTTCTTCTTCGGCTCTAGGGTCAAAACCATATCCAAAAGCTGCTCTGGCTGGGATTCCCTGCGCGCGCAGCAGAGTTATCAAGAGATCAGAGTATTCCATACATACACTGCTACCGCCTTTCAAAGTTGCAAGCGCACCTTGCCGCTGGTTGTTTATACCAGTTTTCAGGTTATCATAGTCTACATTTTCAGTCACATAATTGTAGTCAGCAAGAACAATATCGTAGACATTCTTCATATCCCCTTTTAACTTTTCGGCTGTTGTTTGAATTTCTGAATCGTTTACTTCCCAGAAATTGGCTTGTTCCAGCAGATTTTCATATGATCTTTTCTCACCATCAGACTCAGAATAAACTTTGTCCAGATCAATATCGCTTATTGTCCCAACAGTCTTTTTATTGATTTCTTTTGTAATGCTCGTTACGATATAGCCTTCAACGGCAATCTCTGTCTCCTCCTCATTTGTAAATGAAAACCTAGCAACAACATTTCCTTCACTATCCTCTTTGACATACACAGGCGAAGGCATAATGGATTTGAAGTAGACTTTTTGATTACCGCCATCGCCCTCTCTAGGCAAAACCAGGTCATAAAAGACATTGAATATTTTTGACGATAGCTCTTTTGTTGCCCTAACGGGCTGAGTAATTCTAAATTTATAATACTGAAGGTCCCCTATCTGAACCCATGCAGAATTCTCTACTAGAGCGTCAACATCAAACTTGTAAACACTTCCGTCTTCAGTGTGAGAAGATGTGTGCTCAGAAGGAAGAACAAAATTTGGTTCATCAAATGATTTATCTAGTTCCAAAATTACTGAATAATGCGTTTTTGATGTTGCCCCAGAGTCATATGAGACAACATCACTGTATCCTTTCGGAAGCCCTGGAACATAGATATTCCAAACATTTCCACTTCTGTTTACCAGCTCAAAGTTTTTGTATTCCAACACATATACATAATCTGTACCTTTCACTACATTGGACTTGAATTTCGTAGTAAGCTCAATTTTCTTGTCATCTATTTTAATGTCATAGTCTAGTTTGTTGCCTGAAGGATCGGTTAAAGAAATTGTCTTTGCGACTTTCTTCAGATCTTCTTTTGAACTTTCGGACCTGGTTTTGAATGAAGATATGATAAACTTTTCAGATGAATCTCGCGGAATGTAATACTTGCTGGATGAATTCTCAATAGTTCTTATCTCCCTTATACTCATGATCCCCGAAGAATCGACCGAATAGGAAAGATCAATATTTGTAGTAAAATCTGCTGCTGACACAGATCCTGCTGGCAAAAAAGCATACATAACTACCACCAGCAAACAGGTAGACATAATCTTTATAAGGGAAAGTCTAATTTTTGATTCCAATAATTTCATTTCCATGAAAATTTCACGGGCTAAGGAAAAAAATCTGCCTCCTTGACAAGATATCAGAGAATTATTTATATGACAAATTTACTTTACAGGTTTAGGCCCTTCTACAGTGATAGGTTTCTGAGGAATGGGAATTTTTGGTTTGTTAATGGCTCTCACTATCAAATTCCCTACAACCCCGAACACTAAAAGTAAAACGCCGGTTATCACATACTCCGCCCACATAGGCAGGTCAAAAAAGAGGTATAACGGAAGTGAGAAAAAAACTGCCAAAAGTATCCCTAGGAAACATCCAAATGTTTGAGCACTCTTGTCGTCCATTTTGTAAATAGAATAATAAGGATAATATATAATATTACGGAGAGAATAACAAGGTACGCAGATAGTAAACCGTAAGCCGTAGACTGTAATCCATATTTCGTAATCCGCCGTGCCCTGCCTGTCCTGGTCGTTAGGCCAGGGAACTAGTCGAGGTGTATTCCGTAAACAGTAGTCGGAATCTGTAGGACAGTAATAGGGATGAGTTAGAAGGTGACAGATAAAAGATAACGGATATCTGATATCTAAAATCCAGCAACTACTAAATATTATCCAAATCTCGTGATATGTGATAAAATCTTAAGTCACATCTAAAAAATGACAAAAAAGAAAGAAACCAAAAAAGAATATAATCTTGTCAGGCCACCAGTAGTAACGTTTCTGGGACACGTAGATCATGGCAAAACTTCAATTCTTGATGCCATCCGAGGGACAAGGCTTCAGGTATGTGAAGCTGGTGGCATCACGCAAAATATTCGTGCTCATCAGATAGAATACAAAGCAAAGACAGGAACAGCATACAAGATAACTTTCATAGATACCCCGGGACACGAGGCATTCTCAGAAATGCGATCGCGAGGAGCAAATGTCACCGATATTGTTGTACTTGTCGTTGCTGTTGATGACGGCGTCAAGCCTCAAACAAAAGAAGCTATTTCATTTGCAAAAGAATCCAAGGTCCCAATTATTGTTGCTATAAACAAAGTAGACTTGAAGGGTCATGACCTAGCAAAGATAAAAAGAGAACTTTCAACTGCAGGTGTACAGGCAGAAGACCTGGGAGGTAATGTAATGTTTGTTAAAGTTTCCGCAAAGAAAAAAACCGGACTGGATCAGCTAATTGAAACAATACTGCTTGTCGCCGAAATGCAGGAATTAAAAATGCAAAAGCCTAAAGAAGGTATTGCTGAAGCGGTCGTTCTAGAATCAACTACAGACAAATCACAAGGACCAATCAGCCTTTGTCTTGTCAAGTCTGGGGAAATAAGCATCGGAAATTATGTGGGGTGGGAAGATAAATGTGCGACGATAAGAGCCCTCAAGAATGAAACTTTCTGCAGTCAGGAGAAAGCTCAAGTGTCTGATCCTGTGTGGATATCCGGCTTTCAAAAAGAAATCCCTATAGGCGTCAAACTTGTTTTTTATCCAAACCAATCAGATGTTAAAGCGATAAAGAATGAGGCCAGTGAAACTCCGGATGAAGAGAAAGAACTAAGCGAAGTACTGGATGAAGATATCCTGTCGCAACTGCTTGAGGCAAAAACTGATGAAGACGACATAATAGAACTAAACATTGTTATAAAATCAGAAAGCCAGGGAACTCTTGAAGTTGCACTCAAAGAGCTGCAAAAGGTTTCCTCAGATGACGTTGCGATTAAAATTCTCCACTCAGGAACAGGCGAAATTACAGAAGATGACATCCTGAAGGCAAAGAACGCTAAAGGAATAGTGATAGGATTCAAATCAAAAATTGCAAGTAAAAATCAGAAAATTGCAAAACAAGAAAAGGTATTGGTCAGGAATTATGAAATCATTTACGAGTTAATCGATGAAGTAGCTGACGTTTTAGAAAGCATGAAAGAACCTGTAGAAATTGAGGTTGAGATAGCTAGAGCAAAGGTCCTCAAAACATTTGAACTTTCAAACGGATCTATGATTGCAGGCTGTAAAGTTTTGAAAGGTACAATTCTAAAGGGCTACCGCTGCTATGCAGAAAGGTTATCGGATAAAGAAAAAGCTCGTGTTGGAGAAGGGAAAATTACTTCCATAAGACATAATAAAGATGAAGTGAAGGAAACTCATAAAGGCTCAGAATGCGGGATTTTGCTTGAGCCACAAATTGACCTCGAAAAAGATGACGAGATAGTTTGTTTTAAAATTGAAAAATCTCAATAGCCGTGTGGTACAGGAATTTGAATAGCTAAGTACACTTTTCAATTATTATTCTTATCATTCGCCACTGCGTAACGCTTAGCGGGACTGCGTTAAGCTAGCACTTCAAACCAAGGAACAAGCGGAACAGGCTTAACTTGACTTTTCGGCCTAAATAAGGCATTATTACAGATAGACCTGTACTTTTCTGCCCCAGTTATCAAATTTTAAGATTCCATGTTGAAGGACATTGTTAAATCAGCAAAAAACATTCTTATTCTCCTTCCTGAAGCATTCTGCTTTGATACAGTATGCGCAGCGTATGGCTTGGCTCAGACACTACTTGAGCAAAAGTTTAAGGTAACTATCGGATCTTCTAGAGAAATTCCCAAAGAGTTTGAGAGAATTCTCAACAAGCCTGCAATTCAAAAAACTAATGAGCTTCAAAAAAAAGAAGTAATCCTAAGTCTTAATCTCAGAAAAGGCACAGTCGAATCTGTAAAGTGGAGAGAAGCTGCTGACAGAATCCAATTTGTCATTACTCCAGAGGTTGGTGATTTCGAGTATAACGATGTAGATCTAGAAACAACAGGGGGCATATATGACCTATTTATCACGATAGGAAGCAGTACGTTGGAATCGCTTGGCCAGATCTTCTCAAAGAATCCTGAGGCTTATGCTGATGTCAAAATCGTAAATATTGACATAAACCCCAAGAATACAAAGTACGGAAACGTGCAAGTAATAAGAGAATCAAAGTCACTTTCAAACTTGACCCTCGAGTTAATAGAAGAAAACGGCTGGGAAGTTAACAAGGATGTGATACAAACGTTATTTCAAGGAATTTTCTGGTCGAATGAAGGGTTCCGAAAAGATAATGATCTGGAACAGGCTGTTAAGACTCTAGTCTCGAGGAACTTAAGTCTGGTTGAAGTGGTATCGGGAATGTTTGACTCAATTTCGGTTGCAGAACTCCGCTATCTAGGAAAGATAATATCAAATCTCAAAATATTTTCAGATGACTTAGTCGTATCCAGGATACCAGCAAAAGACATACAGGGCGTAAACCTAGATAGAATTCTTTATCCTGAAATCAATATTGTTTCTCGGGTTAAGGGTCAAAGAGCCGTAATTATCCTATCAGAATATGAGCCTCAGAAAATGCAGGTTCGCATTTACTCGAAACAAGTTGATGTTTTTCAATTGTTTGCCGAATTCTCACCAGTAGGTAACTCGCAAAGAGTGTTGTTCCAGCTCGATGGAAATCTTGACGAATCCGAGAAGAAGTTATTAGAGAAATTCAGTCGTCCCTCAATTACTGATACTAAATTACCTGAAGCCAAGAAAGAGCCGATCAGCATACCAGATACCGATAAGCAAAAATCAAAACCCGAGCCGCTAAAAAAAGCCGCAAGACTTCCACAGGCTATCGAAGCCCCTCCGATAACACCTATGCAGCCTCAACAAGCAGGACCTTTCCCTTCACAAGTCCCAACCCAGCCTCTTCAGCCAAGTCAATGGAGATAACAAAGAAATGTAAATGTTAAGTTCAGAATAAAATAAGTGGATTAAGCCTCCTACTGATTTAAAAAAGTTTGAA
>JAHIVN010000018.1 GCA_018816645.1 Patescibacteria group bacterium
CCTCACTAATTGCTGCTGCTGTTTGTCTCTCTATCAGTTCAACGTAACACAATCTTGTACAATCATCTATCATTCCAAACAGGTAGTATCTTTTTCTTTCTATCACCAGAGTTTTTGCTAAGCTGTGGGTGTCTCCATGTAGCATCTCTCCTGGATACTTCTTTTCATACCTTTTTATCTTTTCCTTTCTCTTCTTGTTTAGTGGATACCTTTTAAATGTCCTGTATATTGTTGACACTGACGGATGTACCTTGAAATTTCTTGTGCCACTTCTGTTTCTTACTTGTCCTATCATCTCATAGAGCTCAAACTCACTTGATCCAAATCTTCTCTGTATCTTTACTATCTGTCTTTCCTCTTCCTTACTTAAGATTCTTAGCTGTCCTGGCTTCGGTCCTCTTTTTTGGGGTAACAAAGACTCTTTCTCTCCTCCAGATTTTTTCCATCTTTCATAGTACTTACGAATATCTTTTCTATGCACCTTGTATGTAGAGCATATTTCATTTACTGTCTTAAACTTACTCTTATCTCCTCGTTTCACCTTCTCATATTCAGATACTACTAAGAGCCATTTATCTGTCATCCTGTCTAGTATTGATTTGTTCATTGGTAACTTTTTAAGATATTTATCTAGGGTCTCAATTGTTACCGAAATACTGAAGAGCTATACTTGAGGCGGGCAAGCAATTACTAACAATCAACAACTAATTACGTAATATTATCTATATCCCTTCGCCTGCAGCTTAAATAACTTTGCATACTTCCCGTTGATCTTTATTAGGTCATCATGCGTTCCCTGTTCTTTTATCTTCCCTCCGTCAACGACATAAATTCTATCTGCGTTTCTGACTGTAGAGAACCGATGGGAAACCATGATTACGGTCTTATCTTCTTCGAAAGCTTCAAGCTGTTTGAATATGTCAGCTTCAGCCTTTGCGTCTATTGAAGCGGTCGGTTCGTCCAGAATCAAGATTGGAGAATCTCTGAAGAAGGCTCGTGCGAGAGCTATTTTCTGCCATTGTCCGACAGAAGGCTCAACTCCCTTTTCAAATTCTTTCGAGAGTCGTGTCTTTTCTTTCTGCTTATACTCGCTTACAAAGTTTATTGCCTGCGACTTTTTCAAAGCCTCGTCCATAAGCTTTTTCTCAAACTTTTTGTCTACATCACCGATTGCTATATTATCTTTCACAGAATAACAGTACCTGTTGAAGTCCTGAAATAATACTCCTAGACATTTGTGCCAGGATTCAAGGTTGATATCCTTGATGTTTTTCCCGTCAATCAAGATTTCTCCCTTATCTACATCAAAGAAGCGGCAAAGAAGCCGGATGATGGTTGTTTTCCCGCCTCCATTCTCTCCGATGAGAGCTACTTTTTCATTTGGATTAATCACCAGGTTGAAATTTTGAAGAACTGCTTTAGTTGTTTTTGGATACCGGAACGTGACGTTTCTGAATTCTATCTTATACGGTTTCGGCTCAATCTTCTCAGAATTTTCCGTATCTTCGATTTTGTTCTTCAGCTTCAGCACTGTAAACATGTCATTTACATAAAGCAGATCTTCGTAGCCGACACCTATATTTCTGAAGAATGACTGCAGAGATTCACTCAATCGATATATTCTACCGTTATAAAATTCCAGCGAACCTAAAGTGATGATCTGCCTTATAGTAAGAAAAACGATGTAGATCTGGCTTATCGTAAACGCTAGAAATGTAGAGATAGAGGACAGAACCGACAGATGGTACTTCTGTCTCTCCTTCTTTTTCTGCTCGTTGAAAAATGTGTCATAAAGCTTTTTGATCCTGTCAATGAAATACTTTGCAGATCCAAATATTCGTATTTCCTCGAGGTAAGTTTCCTTTTTAAGATAATACGCTGTGTTCCAGAAGTCTCTGCGGATATCTCCCTTAGCAACATGAATGTTCCAGACTTCTCTGCCGTACTTCATCTTCACAATTAATTCCGGAACTGAGGAGATAACAATCAGCAGGAAAACCCAGATGTTTAGCGCGAGAATCGCAAGAGTATTTGTTACAATCTCTATGATGTTCTGAATAACCCACAGCTGTCTGTTGGCAAAGTTGAGAGGCCTCCAAGTGTACGTTTCTCTGACTCTGTTTAAAAGATCGTTGAGCTTTGGATTTGAAAAATGTTCGAAGCC
>JAHIVN010000019.1 GCA_018816645.1 Patescibacteria group bacterium
GATTGATTTCCACTGCCATCTATATGGTAGTAGATATTTTGCTCGAGTTTGTGTACCATGTCTCATGGGTGTGTTTTGTAATAGTTTAACTACATTACTTTAACACACCCAAATTCGTAATATCTATCCCAACTTATTCACCAGAGGACAGCGAACAGCCTGCCTGCGCAGGCAGGCAAACAGCGAACAGTAAACAGCAAACAGCAAACAGTAAACAGCGAACAGCATACAGCAAACGGCAATCAGCAAGCAGCGAACAGTAAACAGCAAACAACGAACAGCTAAACAGCAAAGCAGATAAACAGAGAAGAGAAGCAATTACCTCTGGTCCCTTTGTACTTGGAGCAAAAGGTGGTACTTTTCAAGCATATCTTTATGCTTTTGCACTTTCTTGGGGTCGTCTTTGGTATCGTCAATTCCTCCTTTGTAGAAGGCGATAAGCGTATCCAGTTTGAGTATCCTAAATTTCAGATCGTCTAAACTCAAGATATCGCTATCGATCGGAATGCCTAAGTTGCTGAACCAGTAATTGATATCGCTAAATTCTACTTTCAGATCATCCTTTCTGGCTTGAAGTACATGCCATTCTTTGATCTCGGCATTGATTCCGGCCTTGTTCAAAGCCTCTGAGAGTTTTGGATAGTCCTTTTCGGGAAACGAGAAATTAACATTGTTTACTATTAGCTTTGGGTTTTGAGTATAGGCGAGAACGGCAAGACTTCCATCGAGAATTGGTCTGATTTTAAGCTCATCGCAAACACTTAAAACTTGTCTGAGAAACTCAAGTAGTCTTTGAAACTTATCTTTGTTTTTTGGATTTATAGTTAGCGTCAGCATATGTAGAGTATATTAGACAAAACGGTGTTTGTAAAGATAGAAGTAGCTAAACAGAGAAGTAGAGAAACAGAGAAGCAGATGAACAGAGAAACAGCAAAGCAGATAAGCATATAAACATGAAAGCATAGCTACATAGGTACAAGTTACTTGATTACCTAGTCATCTAATTATCTATTTATCTGGTATAAATTACCCCATACTCAAAACTCGACCTTGAGCTGTTGTCTGGAACATGAAATCCCAGTTTCTCAAATTCTCCGCTACTCCTCTGCTCTTTTAAGATTACAGCTTTCCTAGCTACGCGCTTTGCTTCTTTTATGGTTTCTGGTGAGATAGCCTCTTGATTTGCAAGTTTTCTTATCAGATCAAGTGCTACTGCTTTGACAGCAATTCTAAACATCGGATCAAAATATACCATATCAAAGCTTTTTTCAGGAAGACTTTTCATATAATCCAGATGGTCTGCATGTATGGCCTCTACTCTTCTCATCGCCTTTTTTATTACATTGATTCTAGGGTTGTAGTTTTTAAGTCCTTCTCGGGCTAGAATATACAGAATCAATGAGTTCTCGATTGTTACAATTTTCCCATTTTCTCCGACAGCGAATGATAGTACTATGGTATCTGTACCAAGTCCTGTAGTACAATCCAAAACAGAATCCCCTTTTTGGATGTCTGAAACTTCTATCAGTCTGTCTGTTAAGCCTTTTAGCATGCTAGTTATCCGGATTTTGGCTATGCTTGGGTGAAAGAATAATTCAGCACCATCCGGGTATATATACTTAGGTATATTTCTGTCGATTGTTATCAATTCTCCATCATTATATTTCCTTTTGAGCTGCGAAAGAGTATAAGTTTCTCGGGGTGCAAATTTAAAGCCGAACTCCAGAGCTAGATTTTTAGCCTGAGCAATTGATTTGGAATCAGGATTCTGTGATGTGGTTGTGAGCATGATAAGGTTTTCAGAATCTGGAGCAATGGAATTTATGTAAAATATTTTGAATAGGTTACTTTCGTTTTTTTCTGCCTGCAACAATAAAACCAATAAGTCCAAGCGCCATAGTAATTGAAGATACTAAGGTAAGAATGCCAGGGACAAAGTGATTTAAGATCAATCCTCCCAGTACTGGTCCGATAATTCTCGCTAGGCTTCCGAGAGAACCTGTAACTCCCGAGATAGCTCCCTGCTCATCTTTTGAGACTCTGCGGGATATCTCACCCAAGATGAGAGGACGTGAAAGAGCACTTCCGAAAGCAAAAAGAGTAAATGAAGCGTAGAACAATATATTTTCTGGGGCGATGCTGGCAAAAAATAGTCCTATCGACATAAACACAATTCCGGAAAATGTCAGTCTATGCTCGCCTATTAGATGTATCAGCTTTTCAAGCAAGGGGCTTCTGAAAAGCAGATTTATCATGCCTATCAGTGCCAGCAGGAATCCAACCTCTGACGCCCCAAATTGAAGTCTTCTCTCACAAAAAAGCGCTAGATTGGTAGTGAGAATGAAAAGAGACATTACATAAGCTGCAAATGTAAAAAGTAATGGAGCTGTCTTTTTTCTCCTGAAATATTTGCTGAAGTCTCCTAATTTTAAGATTTTTATATTTAGCTTCACATCTTTCTTTTTAGTAACTGTTTCCGGCAGCAGAAAAATTGTGGTCAGGATTGTCATAAATGAGACTGCAGCTGCAAGGAAAGCCGGGACAGAATAACTGAATCTTGATAAAAACCCGCCTGTAGCCGGTCCAACCATAAATCCGATGCCGAATGCCATACCTGCAAGACCAAATGCTTTACTGCGGTCTTTTTTTGAGGAAATGTCGCTTAGATATGCCTGGGCAATAGCATTGTTGCTTCCTAGCAGCCCATCTATCACTCTTGAAAGAATGACCATCCATAGTGAGTTTGCAAAACCGAGAATGACAAAACTTATAAATGTTGATAACTGGGAAAGGATAAGCATAGGCTTGCGTCCTAAGTGATCGCTTAATTTTCCCATCACCGGAGCTGAGAAAAACTGGAAGAGCGAAAATGAAGCGATTATCAGCCCGATTTGAATAGGGTTTGCTCCAAGTTCTTCGGCAAAAAGCGGCAGAAACGGAAGTACAAGTGAGAAACCGAGGACTTCGGTTATCATTATTGAGAATATGATGTAGTGACGACGGTCAAATTTCATAAAGTCAAGTATATATCAAAAGAGTTTATGTGTTAAATTGATGTGAATTCTATTTGTGAAGGCTTTGGTATGAAAATTGGGTTATATTAATGGGCATTAGTAGTTATTTATAGTTATTTAGTTACTGAACTTAGGCTAGTTTTCTGTTCATTGATAGTACATTTGTTGTTCAGTACGTACATTTCCTCCAAGTTCGGCTGTATTTGGGTTGACAGGATTTGCATATATAACAGATCCTTTCCCGTGCAGGACTTTTAGTTTTCTATTCAACTTATGGGCAAGCAACATAGAACCCGATCCATTCGCTTCATCCTCGGGGATCATCCAGTCTGGAGCAAAAGTTCTGGATCTTGTAGTTCCTTCCACTTTATCGATCCAAGACCAAACGTAGCAATGTTTGAATTTGGAAATTTCTGAAGGTTTTATTCTCACTACTTCCTCAACAGAGTTGAGCTGTTTGAAATTCCAGTCAGGGAGAGTTTTAACTTTGGCTTTTACCCAGATGTTTTCTCCTTCGTGCCTAACAGCTATTTGATTTCCCATACTTCTGATAGATGTTGTTCTCTTTTTGTTTAGCTTGTCTAGTAATGCCCCTGTACCGATAACAGCATGTCCGGCAAAAGGAATTTCTTCTGTTGGACTGAAGATACTTACTTGAGAATTCTTTACATTATCGATAAACACAACCTCACTTAGTCCTGATTTGGTACATATTTCCTGCCTTTTTTTATTATTGATTGCAGAATTCTCATCAATGACGATGCCAACAAGATTTCCAAATTTACCCTCTTCATTAACGAAAACTTTTATTTTGTGCAATTTAAACATCTCGAGCTCTTGTAATCTAATTTGTCAGCATAAATCCCCCATCAACATCCAGATTTACTCCAGTGATGAAGCTTGCATCACTTGAAGCCAGGAATAAGACAGCTTTTGCGATTTCACTTGGTTCACCCAACCGTTTCAATGGAGTATTACTGATGGTCTTTTGTATAAATTCTTCCCCTGCTCCTCTTGTCATGCTAGTGTCAATATTTCCTGGCGAAACAGAATTTACTCTGATGTCAGGAGCTAATTCTTTGGCATAAGCTTTTGTGAGATTGATAACTCCTGCTTTAGCAATTTCGTAGGGCAGAACATACTGTGAACCCAGTTGTCCAACATAAGAGGAGATATTTACAATGGAAGAGCCGTTCTTCATATGAGTAATGGCATATTTTATCATAAGCCAGACGCCTTTGATATTTATATCTAATGTTTTACTCCAAGAATCTGAATCAGTATTTGAATCTCCCGGTCGAATGATCTGGCCAGCATTATTTACCAATATGTCAATTCCGTTATAAATTTTAACCGTTTCGATGATCATTTTCTTGATATCTTCTTCATTTGTGACATCACAGTGAACAGCAATCGCTTCTGTACCGAGTTTCTTTATTTCATCTACAACTTCTAGAGCCTCGTCTTTTGAAGAATTATAATTTACAACAACCTTTGCTCCTTCTTTCGCGAACGACGAAGCAATTGCTTTTCCTATGCCTTTGCTGGCTCCGGTTACTAGAACTACTTTGTTTTTGAAATTCATGCAACGTGAGGATAATGTTAAAATTCTAACATATTTTACATTATTGGCTATATTAAATATAGGTTGTGTTTATAAAACGGATCCGAGAATATAAATATATGCGTAAAGTAAACCAAGTAGATAATGCTTATAAAAAGGCGAATAACCCCCAGCCCCCATTCCCAATTTCAATCTAAAATCAGAAATCAACCTTTTGGGGAAATTCCTGTTCATAAGGAGTATCCCAACTTTTTCAGGCTCTATTTTTTGTTGCTTAGGAACATTTGGTATAATAAATAAGCTGTAAACTGCCTCGTTTATATGTTTTGATGGTCTTTCTCAATGGAAGGGGAATCTGTTTCATTAGGGGGAGGGCAAGCAACGATAGAATGGGCTGAGAGGCATGCTCCTCATATTACTGTTCTTGACATGGACCCACAATTATCTTCTGAGACTGTAAGAGTTGAAGTGGCTGACGCGCTCTCGATCAGACGTCCGGATGGTTCAGTTGCATATATCTACGCCGATTTCCTTGTAAACGCTGTATATCTTACGGGAATCACACCAGCAGATATAATAAGCAATCCTGATGTTTTAATGGGAGATATAATTCCTTTACTTGTAAGAAACTGGTACGTGGGTTTTGTGAGACCATTTAATCCCCAGGCGGATCTTAAAGAGGTTAGATGGTTGGTTAGGAGAGTCGTACTAGATGAAATGCTTAGGGTGTTAAGTGTGGGTGGTGAAATTTACATTCTTGATCATTATAATATCATTCTTTGGGCGGAGCAGGTCCTTCGGTCATATCCAGGTATAGTTGTGAGTTCAGTTCTAGTAACAGCAGAAGATTATGCACGATCCGGGAGCCTGAGAAAACTTGCTGATAGGCCCGAGAAACCACCAATCGGGAAATTGCGAATTAATAAATACTTCTAGTAACTACTGGCATTGGCCCATGTATAAATTTTAAATATGATATTGGTGTTGTTTTTCTGTTTACTACTAGTTTTAATTCCTAAGTGGTATCTTTGTGCGAAAAATTCAATAGCTGAGACTTACAACTTTTTAGTATTTATTTAGATTTATCAGTAAACTTCTAGTCAGCTCTGTGTATTTTTTAGGATCTTCTTTCACAGTAGATAGGTAGCATGATGTCCAGTATGAGCATAACAATCTCAGGATCTTAAGGCGAAACTTCTTCTTTTGGCTCAAGTCAGAAAGACCATAGCTATCTATAGTTGCATTACTGAATTTATCGTCATCATTGATAAGCATAGCTATATCAAACAGCGGATCTCCCGAGATCAATGATCCCGAATCGATCACTGCTGCAACCTCGATACTACTCTTCCCTATTCTAAACAGAACATTGTTAATCCCGACATCACTATGTATTAAGAAAGGCTGAGATATAGCTAAGTTGTTGTTTGTAAAAAAAGATTCTATTTCTGCTATCTTGGCTTTGGAATATATAGAATTTTTTACTTCAAGGAATTTTGATTGCAAGTACGCTCTTTGTAAAGCTTCTCCCCAACTAGCATTGATCCATGCATTCTTGCTTTTTGGCTGTCCGAAACCTCTGGTCTTTATCAAATGAATCTTCCTGAGTACTTTCCCATATACGTTTCCCATTCTCTCAACATCTTTATCCGAGTATGTCTGGTCGTGTTCGATAAATGTAATTATTTGATATTCAAAAGGAACTATTTCGAGTGTAGTATCATATTTGATCACCTCTGGTGAAGGAATCTTGTTTTCTACAAGAAGGTCGAAAAATATTGAGCTTGTAAGGAGTTCATTCCGCCAGGGAGAAATTCTCAATATCAACTTCTCTTCTGGAATTGTTTCGAAATAGATGTTTATATTTGTTTCTCCGGCCAGTCTTTTGGCATAAACAACTTCTACATTGAGCCTATCAACAATGGTGGTGAAATAATTATCAAGATTTTCAACTATTTTGTAGTAATTTTCAGAAAATCCTGGTTTGATCTTTCGTATTTTTTTATTCGATAGATTGAATAGCTGGGCCATTAAAGTATTATACAGGATAAGAGGGAAATTTGAAGTATAGAAGAATCTACGGCTATTAATGGTTTTGTGCAAAAAGAAGTTCGGGGGCTTGGACTTCCGCCTTCGCTCTTCGTAAACCTCAGAGCTTCTGCAGACAGGGGAATAAAATTAGCATTTAAACAAAATAGCATAATACTTTTCCCTTTGCACACTATTTAGTATAATATCAAAGCTTCAGATGGGAGGTCGTCTAATGGTAGGACATCGGCCTTTGAAGCCGTCAATGATGGTTCGAATCCATCCCTCCCAATGAGGTTGTATGGAAATCCTCCAAAATTACTTTCGAGACAGTAGTTCGATCCAATATTTATAAAGATTGAGAATTTTAAAATATTCGAGGTAAATGAAAAAATATTCAAAACTAATTCACGTTTAGTCAAACAGTGCTTAAATGAATAACACGTTTGATCCACAAAAACTTGATGATCAACTCAGAAAGCTTTTGTTAGCAATTCCAGAAACAAAAAGAATCATACTACCAGAAATTCTTTTGCGTAAAAAAGGGGTGAAACCTGTGATTTACAGTACTGATAGGTATATACTCCAGATCTTTCTAGATAATACTGATTTTAAGCGCATCGATTCATATAAAAAAAAGGGGTATCATCCGTTTCCTGGACTATTTTCCAATAAAAAGGGAGATCAATGTGCGTTTAATCTTCAAGATGCATTAAATAGCTATTTTGACAATAATATAATGGAAAATATTTATGCATTCAGTTACGAATCTATCGACTCTACAGCTATCTTGGAAGGCCAAAAGCATATTATTCATTCTAATGGAGTAGACATTGAATATAATATTAATCTTGCATATCTAATTTTCCTTGGGTCGAAAATCAATTCTACGACATATCTAAGTTATCACGCTGATTTAGTTAGGTATTCGATAAATACATGGTTAAGTAAGAACCAATGAAAACTCGCGAATTCGATAAAACAATTGAAGATGTAAGTTATAAACAAAAATTGGACACTTATAAAAACCTCTCCGAGTTGATCAGATTACGATCGCATCAGGAATTGGCTTGTCGAAAGATGCTCATACCATATTTTTACTTACTACTTGACATTGACTCGCGTTCGAAATATGAAAAGGCAGAAATTTTGTGGGAAAGACCTCAATTTAAAGGGAGATGTGATTTAATCATTAGGGTTAGCTGGACAAATAGACTGGGGAATACGGAACAAAAGGAATTTCTTTGGGAATTGAAATCTCAAAGAATGCCATTATTCAATTCAAAAAGTGAAACAATGTTAATTCCTTCTAAGGGATTAATTGAAGCTGAAAATCAACTTATAAATTACTATGATGACCTGAAGAATGTTCCTGAATTTTCAAACCTTTCTTTAGGTGGAATTGTTATAGGAAATGATGATAATTTAGCTACTTTCAAAGATGCTCTCGAAGATGCCCAGAAATATAGATTAATTGAAGATGCAAGAAGAATACGATATGAGTATTTTTATTCTAGATGTAAGGTCGAACTTTTGACATGGTCCGAGATTCTTTATCGTATTATCAAAGTAACAGGCAAGAAATTTACAAATCTTGTTCCAGCTCAATTACCTACTTTAGATACTGTAACTGATGTTAGCGAAGTGATTGGTAATTTTTTGAATTAGCAAGTAGCTGATCATAGAAAAAAGTTTTCCCTTTGTTAATTCTCCCCAAATCTCATCATAAATAGAAGAGATAGAAGACGATTTATAAAGAATGAGATTTTCCTATTGGTAATTAAGCTATCTGTATTTCTCGTTCACATAAACGATTTTTTCATCTTCGACTATGAGGTACTGGGCCCAGCCAAAGTCAATATAGCCTGTATTTATGAAGTTATCTTCCGGGCGGAACTCAAAAAGATGACTGTGGCCGGTCACAAGGATACGGTCGCTACTCATTTCTCTTTGGGCGAAATTTCTAAACTTTACGTTTGAAAGTGTGCTTACTTTATAGAAATTGGGGCCTATAACTTCAGCAAAAGCATTTCCTAGCATCGCAAGGGGCGATGATTTCATAGACCTCACAATCTTGTGACCATGGGTGATCACAAGCTGCTTATCAGGAGTATTTAAAATATATGACTTCACAGCACTATTTGAAAACAAAGTATGCCGATCATCAACATAATTCTCATCGTCATGGTTTCCTCCAATATACAGTGTGTTTTTTGATTTGAGCAGAGGGAAGAGATACTTCCACTTGGATTCAATGAAGTCACCGAAAGAACAGAAAAACCCATCCCAGAAATCTCCGTTAATGATTACTCTATCCGCGTCTTGGATAATGCTTCTCAGCACTTTGAATTTCAATAGGTCAAATTGTGGTGTCAGATGAGTATCTGAGAATATTACTGTTTTCATAATGCAATCTAGTTTTAACAGAGTTTGAGAATAAATACAAGAAACCTTATTCCGGTTTTTGACCGAGAAACATTATATCTGAATTGATAGGTATAATGCCAGTAGTAATTAGTGGAAGCAAATTTGTAGTTATTTATTGTTATTGAGTTTAGTTGCAAATACTTGGGGTTTAAATGTGCATTTGTGGTGCATTACCCTTGACAATTGAGCCAGACAGGCTCCAGCCTGAGGTCGATTTGACTACAACATTAACAAATTCTCCTGCTGCGACGACTGCTTTAGGGGAAAGTTTGATTCTGATGTCTTTAAAATTAAACGTCTTTCCGGAGGCAGTCTGCTCCTTCTTGTTGAATTTAGTTATTAGTGCTCGAGTGGTCATTCCGATATTTTCTTTATTTCTTTTTCGTGCAGAATCTTCCAAGACCTTATTTGCTTTCTTATCTCTTTGCCCCTTTTTACCCCACGAAACGGTATCTTCCATCAGACTTGAAGCAGTTCCCGTTCTTGAGCTGTACTTGTTTATGTAAGCCATATCAAGTTCAACTTTTCGGATTAGTTCCAAAGTTTCCTTGAAATCATTCGCTGTTTCTCTGGGAAAACCTACTATGATATCAGTTGAGAGCTTCAATCCGGGGATTTTCCCCCTGAGAGACTTCACTATTTCTACAAAGTCTTTCGCTGAATACCTTCTATTCATTTTTTTGAGAATTCTATCGCTTCCGGACTGCAAGGCTAGATTCAGATACGGCCTGATGTGATCATTTTCAGAATGAGGAACATTATTTCGTATCGCTTTCAGTCCTGCATTTACTGATGAAGCAAAATATTCTATAAGTTTCTTCCCAAAATGCTTTGGATGAGAAGATAGAAATGAGAGCCAGTAGTTTCCCTCGATAGAGTCAATTTCTTTCAACAGGTCCGTGAATGTTTTAGGATATTTATTTTCAGGATTCTTCCAGCTGTTTACACTTTGTCCCAGCAGAAAGATGTCTTTATAGCCTTTTGAGATCAGATCTTTCACTTCAGAAATAATTACTTTGGCTGGTCTATCTATTTGTTTGCCTCTGGCTTTCGGGACTATGCAATACGTACAGAACTCATCACAGCCGGTGGATATCGGAATGAAAGCAGAAAATTCCGACCTGTAAGTTGGTTTAATAACTAAATAATTAGAGGGCTGTTTAATTGTGTGGTAGGGTAATTTCCCTGTAATTAATTCAGGAAGTTTTTGTATATCTTTTATTTGGAGAATTATATCTGCCCAGGGCATTCTTCTTTTTAGTGTTCGAATGTATTTCCTCTCATCTTCTGCTGTTTTCGGTATTGAATCGTCCCAGCTTCGTTTGCATAGACAGCCGGTGATGACCGTTATCGGTAATCGGTAATCCATAATCCGTAAGCTATTAGCAGTCTTAAGTTCCCGGATGTTCTTTTTTAGTCCGAAGATGCGGTCTTCCGCAGACTGTCGGACAGAGCAGGTATTGAAAATTATTACGTCAGCACTCTCCATTCTTTCTGCTTCCTTTAGTCCCGTTTCGATAAGAACTGTTACTACCCTTTCACTGTCAGAATGATTCATCTGGCAGCCGTAAGTTTTTATGTAGAATGTTTTGAGTTTCGACATGCCTATAATTATAACAGATGGCCAAGGTTTTGGGCATTAGATGTTAACCGTTTCAAAATATAATTTTTGGTGATTAGATGATTTAGGGTCTAAGTCTTTAAGATTCAAACCTAGGGGCTTGAACCAGCATTAAATAGTTGGAAGGCAGGTGAGGGCGATTGAACCAGCTTCGGTGTTTGAGGGGTTGCCATTCTAAATTCTGCTTTTTCTCTTTTTCCTGAAGATGTTATAGCTGACGCCTGAAGTGATAATAACTATCGGAATTAGCGATATGTTAGCAGCTTTTACAAGTGTCTTTTGATCTTCTGAGATTACTTTCAATGTTCGAGTGACCACGTTCTTTGACCTTATAGCGATCAGTTCATTTGAGTTTGAAAGCCATTCCACAAGATTTGCAAAAAATATTATGTTTTGTTCCGAGCCCTGAACGAAGTCATCAACGATGAAGTCGCTGTCTCCGATTACTACAATTTTTCCATCTGTTATCTCATTCACACGTTGATCTTTTTCAGTTCTGGCATCCTCCGCGTCTCCCCCTAACTTAGGGATCTTTTTATCTTTATATGCACTTACCTGTTTACCTTCAACCAGAAGTACCAGGTTGTACTGCTGCTGATCGCCAGTTATAAACATTTGTGAAGGATCTATGGAAATCATTTCTCCTGTTTTGGTCCAAGCCTTATTTGTCGTTTTTATGAGAGAAGTAATGCTTTGCTCTTCATTCGTTTTATTTTCGCTAACTGAACCTGGCCAGAAAAAGACAAGAGAGTCAATGTAACTGAGAGTCGGATGTCCGGCTGAAAGATTTTCCTCTTGTGTTTGAACCCAAAAAGGATAAACAAAGAGGCCCTGGAGAGGAAGATATGATTCGTCGAGCAGCATAGCATCATTAACTTTCACGCCGTAGTTTGAAATGAAATCAGCAAAGTTGCTTTGAGTCAGAGAAACGCTCATGCCATCTCCACCGCCCATTACATACTGATCGGCAAGGTACACTACTCTTCCTCCCCGTAAGATGTACTGATCTATCTCGAAGAGGTCTCTCTTTGAGAATTCTTCTGTTGGGCCGGCAATGACGAGAACTTTGACCTCTTCCGGACTTATCGGCTTGCCGTCTTCTAGGCTTATCGTTTGTATATCAAACTGTGTCTCAAGCACCTTTGTCACCTGGCTGTAGTCCGTATACGAGCTCTTCTCTCCATGTCCTGAGAGAAATGCGATCTTCAATTTGTTCTCATGGGTCATTTTATAGATTCTGGATGAAATTTCGTACTCAAGGTTTTGGATATTTTTCTCAGTAATGAGTTCTATTGCCTCAGTCTGATCTTTATAGCTTATAGCAGCTCCAAGGAAGCCATTTGCGATTTCATATTTATCTTCCGAAAATTCCTGATACTGAACTTCAGGTACTCCAGCTTCTGTTGCTTCAGATTTGAAGTTTTCGTCATCTGGATTCTTTATCTCCAGCAGTACCTTTCCATTTGAGTATCTGACATATTCTTGAAATGTATCGATCATATCCTGTCTGACAGAGATAAGATCTGGAGGAACATTTGCAGAGTAGAAGGCCTTGATCGTAATCTGCTCCTCAAGATTTGAAAGAATGTTTTTTGTCTCTTTCGAGAGTGTATAAACTTTGGTTTCAGTAAGATCAATTCTCAGGAAGTATTTCTGAGATATCAGGTTGATTCCGATCAGTGCGACAAAAAGAACAAATATCTGGATAAGAGTATTTGAACCGAGATCTATGAAAGTTCTTGTTATATTATTTGTATTTAATTTTGGTTTTTTGATCTTAACTTCCATTTGTATATTTCTAGACCGAAAGGCTTATGAGCCCTTTCTTCTAATCCGCTCAAAACTCTTGTTGATAAAATAAAACAGAATAATAATGATCGATAAGTAGTATAAGATATCTCTTGAGTCTATGACGCCCCTAGCGACGCTTCGGAAATGTGCACCCAGTCCCAGTGCTTCAAAAATGCTTCTCAGAGAGATTGGCACAACTTGGAGAAACTGAGGTTCGCCGAAAAGATATAGAACGGCAATTATTATGGCTGAAAGGATAAAGGCGACGATTTGATTTTGAGTATTTATAGAAATAAACTGTCCAATTGTTACGTAACTGGCCGATATCAGGATCAAGCCTATGTATCCTGCAACTATTACTCCGTTGTCAGGACTTCCCAGAAGATTCAAGGTTAAAGGGATGGGAAAGGTAAGAAGAATCAGGAAAACAACAAATAGAAGGCAGGAAATAAACTTCGAGAGGATCAATTCTACTTTGGAAACTGGAAGTGTAGATATGATCTCGAGAGTTCCTTCTCTTTTCTCCTCAGCCCAACTTCTCATAGTTAGTGAGGGGATGACAATTATTAGAATACTAGGTACTATTTCGAAAAAAGGCCTGATATTCGCTTGATTATTTAGAAAAAGATCTTTTGCAAAGAGTATCCCTACGACTACTACAAATACAGCGATTACAACATATGCGATTGGCGAGATGAAATAGTCCTTGAGCTCTTTGATTGTTATATTGATGACATTTTTCATGTTACTTTGTTAGTTCTTTAAATAATTCTTCAAGACCCTGCGACTGCGAGTGAAGCTCTATAAGGTGCCATCTATTCTTCGAAATAGCCTTAAAAATCTCGAGTGAAGTTTCCTCAGGGTTAGAGCAGGTAATCGCATACTCTGAAAACTTTGCTCTATCTTTTGACTTTCTGTCAACAGCAAATACTGTTTTGACCTTTTTCAATTCTTGATTAAGCTTGGTAATAGGGGCGTCAGTTCTCAGAGTTACAAGACTGTTTTTGAAATGCTTCAAGATGAGCTTGTCACTGTTTCCCTGAGCAACGATCTTCCCTCTGTTGATAATTATGACATTGTTTGCGATCTGCCGAACTTCAGATAGAACATGTGAGCTGAAGATGATAGTCTTGTCTTTTGCAATTTCCTTTATGAGCTTCAATATTTCCTCTTTCTGGTTTGGATCCAGTCCTTCGGTAGGCTCATCCATGATGAGAAACTTTGGATTCCCGATCAGAGTCTTTGCAAAGCCGACGCGCTGCTTGAAACCTTTTGACAACGTATCGATTGTTTTGGTCATCACTGACTCCAGTCCGCACTTATCTGCAATCTCTTTCAGCTCTTTTAAGTCATATGCATTCTTGATCTTTGCAGTATAAGTCAGAAATTCATCAACTCTAAGATTCCCGTATAGTGGATTTTCTTCTGGCAGATAGCCTATGCTTCCTAAGATCTCTTTAGAATTTGGTTCCAGTGACTTATCATTGTAAGTTATTTCTCCGGAATCAGGTATCATGTAGCCGGTAAGGATACGAAGTGTAGTAGTTTTTCCAGCTCCGTTTGGGCCGAGAAAGCCGGTAATGTCACCTTGCTTTATCTCAAAAGAGACATCATCAAGTGCTTTTACGTTGTCATATGTTTTGGTTAGGCCAGTGGCTTTTAGCATTAGCGAGTAGCTATTTGTTAATTTATTATTCGGCTAAGGTTTTCTGTGTTTTAATCCTCCGGGGCAGTTTACTTCACGCCTGAATGATAGATCAAAAATTTGGAAAGGTCAAGGGGGAGGGAGCAGCTATACAATTGTAGAACTATTATAAGACATTG
Organism: Patescibacteria group bacterium; assembly: GCA_018816645.1. Lineage (GTDB taxonomy): Bacteria > Patescibacteriota > Dojkabacteria > JAHIVN01 > JAHIVN01 > JAHIVN01. The sequence continues at coordinate 14,270 of JAHIVN010000019.1, forward strand.
TTCATAAGTGGTGCATTTGTTGTTATAATAATTTCATGAAGATAAAAGTGTTCAATGAGACAAAAAGAAATGTTGACAAGGAACTGATTGGTAGGATTGAAGAGATTTTTACTGACGGAGATATCTTTAGGGAGACTGAGAATTGTCTGAAGGAAGCCTTTGTAAATATAATACTCTTGACTGAGTTAGGAATTGTCGGTGTTAATCGGGAGGTATTTGGAAAAAGTAATCAAACTGATGTGATTTCGGTCAATAGTGATAGAAGAAAGCCTGCCTGCGCAGGCAGGCAAACAGCAAAAAGCAAAAAGATACTTGTCGGGGAAATTTACATTTGTCCTGATGTTATTGAGAAGAATGCAAAGCAATTTGGATCAACTTACAGGGAGGAATTTGCAAGAGTCGTAATTCATGGTATCTTGCATCTGGCTGGTTTTGATCATAAGAAAGCGTTTGGAGAATCGGAGGAGAAGATGTTTGAAGTTCAGGAGAGATTGGTGAGTGAAGTAGTAGGTTTAAGCACAGAGGTTTGAACCCGCTGATAGTGATTGCTCAGACACAGAGGTCTGGGTCAACGGGTCTGAGCCAACTGAATAATTTTGACACGTTAACATGCATAAACTCAAACCATTCATTATTAAACACTGGGACAAATTAGCAGTGTTTGCAGTGTCTTTAATTCTATTTGTTTTCATATTTATTCCCTTCATCTGTTTTAATTCACTTGATAAATATGATACTCCGGGACTCCTTTCGCTCAGCTGGTTTATCAGAGATTATACGTTCCCTGATTTCCAGGGTTGGAATCCATACTTTTTTGCCGGCTTTCCTCAAGGCATACTCTACCCTCCTCTTTTTCACTATGTGGTTGCTTTGATCGGAAAGGTTGTCTCAATTAACCTGGCTTATAAGCTGATAGTCTCTGTTGCGGGGCTGGCAATCCCCTGGACCGTTTACCGATTCAGTAAAGTAATTTATAAAGAGAGATCCTGGTCATTACTAAGCACTTTATTTATTCTGGTTGCGCTTGTAGTTCTTCCTGGATACATGGGTTTTAACTTTGATGGGCTTCTGGACTATGGACTGGGACCTAGTTTTGTCACTATTCCGATGTTCTTTCTGTATCTTGAAAGATTGTTTGATGAAAAGCGCTGCTTTATAGGTCCTGCGGTCATATTCAGTGTTATGCTGCTCACAAATCTTGTTGCCCCGGTTTTTGCTTTACTCATTACAGCTGTTCATCTATTACTGAACATTAAATCAAGAAGTGTATCTAAAAAGGTAGTTTTGGAAGGTGTTCTTATAGTTTTGCTTACACTATTTTGGGTTGTTCCATTTATTTTATACAAAGAATACTCGGTAACGGGAGTTCCTATCCAGGGGGGGAAAGTATTGTCGTTTCTTGCAGCAGGTGCCGTTTCATTTGTATCAGGCTTCATCATTTTACACTTGAAGAAATCCAGCAATGTAAAACTGCTTATGAGTATCCTGTTTCCGGGAGTGTTGTTTGCTGGGCTAAGTGTTTTAGATTCTTTGATTAATTCTACTGGGACAAAATTCTCTATTCCAGCGGTTCATCCATTCAGACTGTTGATATTCACCTTTCTTGGAGTTGCTGCGTCGATGACATTTATAGTGCAGAAAGTTCATCCAGTATTGCTGAAAACTGTTACAAGGTTGAAAATGTCTAAATTCTTCGTTCGACCTAAGCATATCTCTTTAGTGTTGAGCTTATCAGCTTGTGTGCTTATCGGCCTAGTTCTTGTTCGTTTGGAACCAGCCGGTGTGGAGGGAATTCAGCTTCATAATCACTTCAACTGGGACGGACGTGTGATGCGTGCGTATAAAGTAACTGAAGTGCTGGATCAGTCCCGTGCTGTCGTTGACAGGTCTATTCTTTACAATGCCGGAAATGTTAATGAAGAAGACTATTATAATTTCGGAGTAGATGGTCTCTTGAAAGAGTCTAGCTATTTAGCTCCATTTTATCAATCTCTAGCGAAAAACCTGGACCCGGAGAATTTTGACTGGAGTATGCTAGATGATTACTATCTAGAAAATCAAAAAGTACCCGAAGAGAAAGTACAACAATATTTGAATTTGCTCTGGATAAAGCATCTTTTTGTCATAAAACAGGATTTCCCATATTGTTCAAAATCAGAACTTCTTGCTACCTTCTCTTCCAACTCCAAAAAAGATGGCATTGTGCAAAGAGATGTTTTCCTATGTGATCTAGAAGGCGTCTCAAACAGCAAGTTTGTTGATGTTATCGAGACTGAGCCAAGCAGTACATCAAACTGGGATGAGGAGATTTCCAAATGGTGGACTGGCTCTGATGAAAGTCTGCTTATTGACGGATCCAATGGACTTGTGAAGCAGCCAGATACAGACAATGACGCTGACATTTCCTATTCTTTCAGTAAAGACTTGCAGGAATTGAAACTAAAGTTACAAGCAGATGAAACTATTCCAGTTCTTGTCAAAGTGAGTTACTTTCCGAAGTGGAAAGCATATGAGAACGAAAAAGAAATCCCTCTCTACAGAGTGTCTCCGAATCTGATCGCCCTGAACTTGAATCGTGAGGCAACTTTGAAGTATGAACGAACCTCGTTTGAATATGCAACATTAGCTATATCAGTGATCGGCTGGATATTTGCTTTAGGATATGTTTTATATGCAAAAACTAAGGGCATCAAAACAAAGGTTTGAATATGATAAAAAATATTTCGATAAACATTATTCAACATCGTTCTATAGGAGCTATGTCAGTATGCGCAATTCGGTTATCCACAAAGAGGTCTCAAAAAATATTGAAACAGGAAGGTTGCTTGAGGTAGGATTTGGTGACGATAACCTGCTTAGATTCTTCAAAGATGACTTTGAGGTTTACGGGATAGATATAGCTGAATATGCTCTCGAAAGTCTTCCGAAGAGCTATAACTTGGAGCACTTTACAGTATTAGATGTGTCAAAGGATGAGATTCCCTTTTCGGTGAAGTTCGATGTTATCGTTATGGTAAATACTTTGGAGCACCTAGATGATCCGGAGTTTGCTATAAAGAATGTTTACAAAGTGTTGAATGATGGAGGTATCATGGTCCAGTATCTCCCAACACAGAGCAACGCATTTTCAAAACTTCAGTATAGGAAATTCTACGATGTGGAGGAGCACATTTATCGACCCTCAGTTTCAGATTTACAGTCACTCTTTCAAGAGGCGGGATTTGAGCGAGTGAGAGAGTTGTGTGCGAACTTTTTTCCAATAAGGATTCCACTCAGACCTATAATAGAATCGTTCAATTTGTACTTTGGGATATGGAGAAAGTGATTTGAAGTAGAGCTAATTCTAGGTTATTATGGTATAGAATTTACTCCAAGTGAGGAAAGGAGAGATCATGAAAAAATTTCAATTACTTGCTATTGCTTCTGTTTCAGCGGTTCTGATTTTCTCTCATTTCATTCCTACACAAAGAGCTCAAGCCTGGACTCATTCTGATCAGCCTGTTTGGGTTAAAACACACGGGGGATCTCTGACAGATATTGCAGTTTATGAGTTGCTGCCTGTGACTGGACAAAATGTGTTCACTTCAGCAGTTATTGGAGGCATGTTAGTGATATCATCTGTAGCAGGGTTTGTGATTTTTTCTGTAAGCAGAAAGATGAGAAGTCGAGGCAAATCAGATGAAAAAGACCCAAATGAAACATCAGATTCTGGAGGAGGGGGCTGTAAGAGAAAAGATGATTAGTACTATGCTATTGTTATATTGCAAAATTGTTAGATAGTTAGATAGCTGTATAGTTTATAATTTATTTTTTACTTAAATTATTACAATATTTATATGACAGGAGAAATAGCTGTAACCTGTTTGCTGATTTCTGCTGGGATACTGTTTTTTTTAGTTCTCATTTGTATCCGGCAGGTAAGTCAATACCAATCAGGAGTTTTGTTTACTATGGGGAAGTTTACAAAGATGCTGAAGCCTGGTTGGCATGTTGTCATCCCAATCTTTCAAAGTATGAGAATAGTTGACCTGAGGATTAAGGCGCATGAGGTTGAGGGTCAGGAGACTATGACAAAAGACAATGTATCTGTTCATGTCAATGCTGTCATCTATTACAAGATTGTTGATGCTTCAAAAGCAGTAATAGAGGTTGAACAGGCCGACTGGGCAGTGTCTCAGCTAGCACAGACTACTATGAGAAATGTGATAGGTGAAGTAAAACTGGATGAGGTTCTTGCACACAGAGACAAGCTTTCACGTAGGATTGAAGAGATAGTTGACCATACAAGTGAAAAGTGGGGAGTTGCGATAGAAACTGTAGAATTAAAAGACATTGTGCTTCCGAAGAACCTGAAAAGAACAATGGCAAAAGTGGCAGAGGCTGAAAGAGAAAGGGATGCAAATATTCTCAAGGCAGAAGGTGAAGTGGTTGCCGCAACGAGTCTTGCGAAGGCTGCAGGGATAATCGCAGAGAAACCAGGGGCGCTTCATTTGCGAACCTTGAACTCGATTAATGATATTTCTTCAGATCAGTCGAACACAGTTATATTCGCTATTCCGATGGAGATTCTGCGTGCGATTGAGGGATTTGGAAAGTATGTGAGGAAGAAAGCAGGACCTGAAGGGGAAGGAACAGTTAGACAATAGTTTTACGATTGTAACCCGGTTCCTCTATATAACCAAGAGGATTGAATAGACGTATGAATGAAGCTGTGCTGAAAAAAGCATTGTCCGGAGACAAAAAGGCCTTCAGCCAGGTCTATAGCTACTACTTCGACGACTTGTGGAGATGGGTTTATTCGAGGATTAAAAATAAAGATATCACATCGGACATCATATCTGACAGCTTCATAGCTCTTTATGAGAACATCAGGAATATCAAACACCCGAAGGCACTGAAATCCTATTTGTACAAGATTACCAAGAATCGGATGATCAAATTCTATGCCGAAGAAAAGCCAGTAAATTTATCAGCGCTTGATTTGGATAGAATTCAGATAGGTAATCAGCTAGCTAATAATCAGGAAATTGAAGATGAGAAGACAGACGATAACAGGAGGCTAGAAGTGAAATTGGAGGAGGTGTTGTCGAAATTACCTAAGATGTATGAAGAAGTACTGAGGCTGCGATTTATCGCAGGTATGAAGATAAGAGAGGTAGCTGAGGTCCTGGATAAAACGGAAGGTAATGTCTCAAAGTTATTCAAAATCGAGCGATTCAGAAATCGAAAGCATTAGTTTTAAAATTATATAATATAAAATGTTAGAGAAACTTTTCAAAATGTATAAAGAAAAACTGTCTCCTGAAAAATCGGAGAAAGATAAGGTGTGGAGTAAAGTAGCTGGAGAGATTGATGTGAAGAGTAAGCCTTCATTTTCATTTATAAATAGCTGGAAAGGGTTATTTGTAGTGATTGTGTTATTGGGTGTTGTAGGGCTTGGTGCGTCTAGTACTCTCAGAAAAAGCACTATGGATTCAGCAAAAATTGATGACTGGGAATATTCTTATGTCGAAGGGCAGTTTGAATCACAGGAAGTAATCGATTCTGTTAGTGATTTTACCGATTCAGGGGTAATGGGTTATTTGGTTATTGGGTTATTGATAGTTATTATTACTGCTAACATTGTGCTTGGTCTTAAGC
>JAHIVN010000020.1 GCA_018816645.1 Patescibacteria group bacterium
TCTAGGATTTATAAATTATCAAATCAGACTTTCCCTTTGGGATACCCAGGATCCCAAGAAAAAAGAAAAATATATAGATAAGCCGAATCTTTGGAATAAAGCAGAAAGACAACTGCGTGAAGTTCTCGACGAAATGAAGATTGACTATATAGAAGGAATAGGAGAAGCTGCCTACTATGGCCCCAAAGTAGACTTTCTTGTGAAAGATGCACTTGGCAGGGAAGAGCAGTGTGGTACTGTTCAACTGGACTTTAATCTTCCTGAAAGATTTGATCTGAATTATGTAGATAAAGGAGGCAAGGAAAAGCGCCCTGTCATGATACACTGGGCACCACTTGGCTCAATGGAGCGGTTCTTCTCAAGACTCATAGAGCACTACGGAGGTGCTTTCCCTGTTTGGCTCTCACCAGTGCAGGTCAAAATCATTCCTATATCCGAGAAATTTATGAGTTATGCCAATTTCGTAAGGGATGAACTTAGGAAGAGCAGTCTGAGGATTGAGGTCGATGAAAAAGACGAGACTTTGCAAGCAAAGATCAGAGATGCTGAGATCGAAAAGATTCCATATATGCTAGTAGTCGGGAAGAAGGAAAAAGAGACCAAAGCTGTAGCAGTCAGACCACGCTCCGGCCAGGATCTGGGAATGATGAAGCTAGAGGAGTTCTTGGAAAGAATAAAAACCGATATAGAGAACAAAAAATAGCAGTATATAAAGCGAAAAGTCGACATGAAATGACAAGCAGCTAAAGAAAGATATATTGCTATTCACGCCGATTTTAGTTATCATTTGCAAGAGCTATCTAATTTTTTAGAAAATCAGAAATAGCAAAATTCAAAAAATATCATACACCGAAAGTTCCGTTTTATAGAAGGAACACTTATATTCGGATAACTCCTGTTCGTTTGATTGACGAGAAGGGAGAAAATGTTGGAGTTATAGAAACTCCCGAAGCATTGAGAATGGCCCAAGATAAGGGCCTAGATTTGATCGAAGTAGCACCAAATACAAAGCCGCCTGTGTGCAAAATCATGTCCTGGTCGAAATTTAAATATAACCTTTCAAAAAAGAGTCGTGGATCGAGCAAAGGCAAGGCAAAAGATGTAAAGGAGATGCGCTTCTCTCCATATATCAGTATGGGAGATATCGAACACAAGAAAAGAAAGGTTGAAGAATTCCTGACAAAAAAACATCCAGTGAAGTTGACCATTTTTGTCAAGGGAAGGGTTGATTATAGTGTTGTCAGATCTCAATTGGACAAAATCCTTGACATATTAAAAGGGAAATTTGAAACAGATCAATTCCCTCGTAAAGAAGGAAGAAATCTCTCAATTCTAGTGTTTCCACTGAAAAAGACATTGATTGAGAAGGACGAACCTGAGAAGAAGCCCCCCCCTTCCTCAACCAAGGAGAAGAAGTAGCTCAATACAGCTTTCTTTAGACAACCTTACCCATGATCAAAAGAAACAATCCTTTTGTTTGTAAGAAATGCAGGAAAAAAGTACTTTCAGCAAAAAATGGGAAGTGCAGAAATCATTGTACTTTCTGCCTTTATTCTAAACATGTAGATATCGCACCCGGAGACCGCATGCATAGCTGCAAAGGCCTCATGACACCATCAAACATAGCAAAACGGAAAAGTGGTTACTATATCCTGCATATCTGTGAAAAATGCGGCATAAAAAAGTGGAATAAAGTTCAGGAAGATGATAGAATTGGTAGCTTCATAGAGTGAAAAGATTTGAATAATTAAAATAAATAAGATAAAATCAGAGACTATGAAAACTCATCAAGGGCTGAAAAAAAGATTTCGTAAGACAAGACCGAAAAAGGGAGAGGCAAAGTTTGCACATCAATCCAAGGGAAGGGGAAGCCGGCATCTAAAGACAAAACAGTCCAACAAAAGGAAAAGGAGAATTAGAACTATCAAGAAGATCTCCCAGAACAAAAGTATGAAAAGAGCTTTCTCCGCATTCAAATAAAAATGGATTAATTCTAAGTTATTTATAGAGTCAAATGAGAATTAAAAGAGGAAAGATAAAGAATAGAAAGCATAAAAAGGTTTTAAAAGCCGCTAAGGGATACAGACTTACATACAGCAAACTGTACCGAAGAGCAAAGGAAGCTTTACTACACGCAGGACAGTACTCATATGATCACCGAAAGAAGCGCGGTAATGAATTTAGAAAGCTTTGGATCAAACGTATAAATGGAGCACTGACGGAGCATGGCATGAAATACAACAAGTTCATAAACTCTCTCAAAAAGGAAAAGATCGAATTAGACAGAAAAGTTTTGTCTGAACTGGCAATCCACGAACCGGAAGTTTTCACTGAGATCGTAAATAAGGTGAAGAAATAGTTTATTACCCTCAACTTATATTATTCCTTTGTTGTTAGTCTAAATTTATAAAAATCTTCTTATCAATCACTGAAGAATTCTTCTTCAACATCTTTGATCTGTTGGTTAATTTCATCAGAATAGTTTTCGAAATCCTGGAATCTTCCTGCTCTCAAGTTTTCAATAAAATCAGACATAAGGTTATCTCGCTCTTTATATCTTTCGGTGAAATATGACCCGCATTCACTAGGAACATCAGCAAGAGCAGAGCTAAATCTTTCTGATGTCAATTTACCAGAAAGACAAAATGTTTCATCTGTTACTGCATTTGAAACATCCCAGCTAGCACCATTTTCTGCATATGTCATACACATTTTATATTCATCAAATGCCTTTATTTTCTCTTTCTCGTTATCAAAAACACTTGAGAGCTCATCCGCATTCTTCGGAGAATAGTAATCGCCATTGCCTGCTACTGAGATTTCTTTGAGCTGTTTTGAGGCTGTGTTGTTCACATCAAAACCGATAACGTTTATTATAGGCTTTAAGTCGGTGGCTGCTAGTTCTTTTGCTTCCTTGACAGGATTACCATTACAGGACTCTTCACCATCACTGACAAGATATACTATGAGATTCGTTTCTTCTGAATCCCAATCGCTATATTTACTCGTTATTTTATCCAGAGTCAATCCGATAGGTGTCCAGCCGTTATTTGCAATCACCTCGTCAACCTTAATAGAATTAATTCTGTTTTTCAACTTGGATTTATCTGTCGTAAAATTGATAGCCAGACTTGTATCAGTACACCCAGCACCCCCGGGATTACCTCCATTTTCACCATAGATCCATAGTGCAATTTCCACTCTCTTCGGAATAAATTCCAAGAAATCAACTAAGGCTTTTTTTGCAGCGTTTATCTTGTAAACACCGGCTACCTTCTCCCCCATACTTCCTGAAGCATCGAGAACTAATAATACTTTTGTATCTCCAAGATAACTGTCCTCAAACTCCTCTGGTTTCTCACAAGTATCAAACTTTAGATCCTGGACACAAGAAGCAAAATCCTCTCCATTCGAAGTTACCCAGGCATCAAAAACTTGTTCACAGTCATAAGCTGCTTCTGAGGAAACGGATGTTGATAAAGTTGAAGAATCATCACCACTGTTCTTTCCTCTGAAGAAAACTAGAAAAACTGAAACTGCACCACAAATTAGTATGAGAAAGATAAGCAGTAGAACAAATATCAAAATGACTGGTCCTTTCTTTCTCCCTGCCTTTGAGGCATCAATTGCTTGAGCAGATACCTGAGTTTGATTCTGTTCCATAATAATTCTTTTTAAAAACTAATTTACGGCTCCCAGTAAATCGCCTTCATATTCCTGATAAAGTAAGCACGATTGTTCTCAATTTTGAAGTCATGACCATAAACCAGACCTTCAGTTTTGACGACATTTATCCATCTGGACTCCCATTTGCTTACCGTATCTACATTTGCATTCGCAGTGTTTGCTGAATCTATAATCCCTACAGCTGTATATTCAGATTCGGAGTAGGGGATCCCTACTAGATTCCAACCAGTTGTAAGCTGTACTGGAACTGAGCTCTTTAAACCTTTTCCTCTTATCGTAAACTCCCCTTTTGAGTCGGATTTGAGAATATAACCCTCTCCCAGCTTCAGACGGAAATCATTTGCATCATCAGTACCTTGTCTATGAACCTGCCACACGCCATCTCGATATCGCATCACTCTGGAGACAAAAAGCCCCTGAGAGTTGATATCTGACAAAAGATCGCTTGCCATATAATCTTCTTTATCAGGAGCAATGTTCAGCGTAATCAGATTCCAGCCCCTTGCTAATTTTTGGGTTCCTGAGACTTCTGTGATGTCCGCAAAACCGCCGTATTGCTGAGAATCTCCGCTTTCCAGAACAAGCTTGAGATTATAGTTTATGTCTTCCACCGCCATAAAGTCCGTTTCAAGAGTTTTATATTCATCATGTTCGACATTCACCGTATATTTCTTGCCTTTATCCAGATCGAAAGTAAATTTTCCATACTCATCTGATCTCGTAACAAATTTTTCCCCATCTGTTGCAGTGAAAGTCAACTTTGCATTGTACAGCGGATAATATTCCTTTTCTTGAGCAGAAACCTTCTCTACTAAATAATCTCTTAAAGAGATTCCATCATTTTTCAAGCTTGCATAACTAGTATCCAAGGGGTTCAGATATCCACTACTACACTCAAAGCCAAGTATCCCTTTTAGGAAATCCCTTGTGCTCGGAGGACAATTGCATAGGTATAATGCTGTATACTCCTTTTTTTCTTGCTCAGTCAATTCTCGTTCCTTACAAATTTGTCCCTCTGGTAATACTTCTGAATGATCGGCCGTACAGGTAATAGTTCCATCATAGGTCATCAAATACTTACTTAATTCATTCTCTAGAGCTTCCCTAGCTTTTTGTTCACATTTAGTTTTTCCAACATCACTCTCACATTCTGATTTTTTCATACACAAATACTGTCCTTGTATCGTTCCGTTGACTGGGCATGGCTTTTTAAGCGGTATATTTAATTGTCCATTAAACGTTACACCTCCATAGCATTTTACTATCGGATCTTCAGCTATGACTTCCCCCCCATCATCAGAGTAAGAAACTGGTATATACAACTCATCTCTTATCGTTTTACTATCTTCGTTGTCGGTTAAAGTACAGACAACCTTGATACTCTCATCTTTCTTTATATATTTATTGTCAGGTAAATCAAAGCTCATTGGTTTTGTCTGACTTCCCTCAGTGTTTAGAGTCTCAGATGCAGTTCCGCATGAATTTGGAGATGCATTGTTTGCATCACTTCCGCACAATACATTTTCGGTTTTACAGCTAAGAGTATCACCATCTCCCTCTGTTACGACCTCAACATTTAAATAAATCTTCTGAAATTGAGTTCCATCATCAAATTGGCACTTATTCGGATCTGTCCCGCACGTTGCTTTCAAAGATCCCGATCCTGGTCCATAAGAATAGTCATCTTTGATATGAACACTTTGTTCCACTACTGGTGTTGGCGGTGGAGGTTCCGGGGGCGGAGCTCCTACCACTTCGAAAGTATATTTTGAGTTCACAAGTGCTTCAGTTCCCTCTAGCTGACATTTTATATCTACTGTGGGTTGGCTGCTAGCAGAAACTGATAAAGTATGATCTTTTTGCAAGCTAAAGTATAGTGTATCATCAAGATCGACATACTTACCATTAGTACTATTTATACCAGGTAATGATGATTTAATATCCCCGGCTTCATTTATCCCTTCAAGCTCACATATTATGCTTGTCTGTTCAGTCTCTTTATAACTGTATTTCAAGTTTACATACAGGTTTCCGTGACTTTGAAGAGTCCACACACCACCATTATTTGCCACCTTAATACTTTGAGGATTTCCATACCCCTTTATTATCAGGTCGTTCTTCCCTTCTTGAGGAGGAGTTTGGCCTTCTCTGATAACATCTATATTCACACTAGCATTTACATATTCACCTTGATCCCAAAGATGGCCTGCAGAACAACCTATATACATATTTCCCTCCTTAATTTCACTACCCCTTACATAATTATTGTAATCATCTTTTTTGGCTTCCAGTACTACAGTATCATCAAACCCACTTCCTACAGTTTGCGAAAATCTATCCATAGATTGATTTAAAACCATCAGATCACAAATTAAGCTGTCTCCCTCTTTGCCGTTTGTATATGTGATATCTACAGAAAAACTCTTATCAGACTCGAGAACACCTTCTTGACTAACCTCCATCTGTTTTGGATTGACTGAGATTGATAATGTCCTTTCCCCGCCTGATGGTTTTCTCGGCGGCACTCTGCACATCCACTCACAATTTGTTCCTTCCCCTGTACAAGCTTTGCTCCCAGGGCATAAACTTGAAAATGTCTTCCAACCTGATGACTGCCAAGTTTTGAGGGTTTCGGGATTTTCTTCCGTCTCATATCGTGATTTCGACATACATTTGCCTCCAGGACCATACTGCTTGTCATCGGATTCAAAAGTCGAACAATCATCGCTTTGCTGATTGAAACCAGGCTCTTTACTGCAATCTGAGGCACATTCTCCGCCTGGCGGAGGTGGAGGTGAAGGATTCTCTTTACTGATCAGATACAGGTCTACGTAACTGTACTCGCAAATATTTATCAGTTTGTTTCCCTTGCCATCAACTGTATCAAAACCTTCTGTTGAAGCCGATACACCTAATGCTCCCCCTTTAGCCACAATGTTATCCCACTCTATCATGCTTGGTTCGATCGTATAACTTACTTTCGACTTGTTATACGCATCATACACATATTTTTCATTCTGTCCAAAATAAACACCCACCTTATCTATCTTATATTTCGCAGGTGAATCATCCTTATAAATTGCAAAAATGTCTACTTTTATACTGTGTTTCTCACATCCGGGTCCTGCTGGAGGCTCTCCTCCGTTGACACAATCCTGAACACTCCCGCTTTTGTCTTCCCAGCATTTCCAAACTGCCTCGTTAAACCAAGCCTGCCAATACCCTTCCTTAATTTCTGCTTTTCCGCCATTTGGCTCTATACATTCTCTTCCACAGGCGATGACATCGCAACAGTCTGCATTACTTCCGCCGCAGCCACGTTCGTCGCAGGGAGCTCCGTCGATAGTTCTCGGCTTAGCATACACACCACCAACCAATGTGTCCAAAGCACTAACCGCTGTCTTTTCCTGTATCTTTTCCAGATGATTATCCAGCTCAAGGGGTCCTGTCGGGGCAAACTGCTCTAGAATCCCTTCTCTCTTATACGTCTCTCCTTTCTCTGTTCTCACCCACATTATCACTTCTACATCTCCTTTTAGGCTGAACGGTTCAGACAAGTCCTGACTGTAAAAACTATTTGCATCTAGCGTCCAGCTACCACTTTCACTTGTCACCGTCGACACGTAGTTCGATAATTCTCCTTTCTCGCTCTCTAACCTAAGTAACACTACAGCATCTTCTGCAGACGTTTCTCCATCATTTTCTATCACTGAACCCCACAGTGGATCAGGTACCGGCAGCTCTTCTCTCACATTTGTTGTCGTTGCATTAAATTCCACTTCACTATCAGATCTCCCATATAAAAAGATTCCTCCTCCTATCCTGAAGCTGTATTCCTTCTGTGGATCCAGTCCTGTCACCACTACCGAGTGATTGTAGTATCTTCCTATCTTTTCTCCCTCCTGATCTCTTTCATCGTAGAACTTCTCTTTCCCTATCTTGCCTACAAACGGCAGAAACTGACTGCTTTCCGATATATATACCTTCCCGCTTGTTGACCACTCTGTTCTCCAGTTTACTGTAAATGTCCCTGATCCTTCTGTTGTTACTGACATATCCTTTGGACTCATCTTAAGCCGTGTATATAATGCTCCTGCAACAACAGTAAGGAGAATTGCTGCTGCAAAACCTATTATGTATTTCTTGTCAAA
>JAHIVN010000021.1 GCA_018816645.1 Patescibacteria group bacterium
GATGAAGAAATGCTTCTACAAGTTTCCTATTTTATTTTATGATACAATCACTTCAGCCGAGTCAAACCCTATTTTCTCTCCTGGGCATTATCTACCCGATGAGGTCATAGTTTTACAATAGCGTGCTACCGCTCCTGCGTAAAATAAACAAAGTTCAACCCTGCAGCTTTGACCTCGCTTCGAAGAGAAAAGATCTTGTATAAAGTCCTGACCCTGTCAGTAGTGTTTTGGATATCGGGATCAATATCATAGTCAACCGTAAGCCAGGCTAAATTTCTTTTCAGACCATACACTGTTACTCCTGTCCAGCTCACCGGTTGATCGTTATAAAATGGTATAAGTCCTTTCAGATCTGCTAAAGTTGCATCATCGTCAAAAACCAGCAGCACCTTCCCTGCTTCGTACGTACCATTATCTACCCCATCGTTTACATAGCTGACAACTGACTTGATTTTAGAATAGTGTCCGTCATAGTAAGTTTTTGCGTTTGCAGTAAGAGTCGGAAGCTGATCATAAAACGTCTGCCCGGGACAGGCAGTAGCACTCCAGTCCCTATGTCCGTAAACTGTACTTCCCCACTGCGGCATGAAGTTATAAAAAGCAGCTTTCTCAGCAATCAGTTTCCTCAAAGCATATCTTGCATCGTATGAGGGAAGTTCGTTGGAATAGTCACCTATAATTGAAACTCCTATACTGTTTGGATTTCCAGTTCCTGCATGATATCCCTTCGCTTCGTCCCCGCCCAGTTTCCCCTCGTAAATATTGCCATCCTTATCTACAAGATAATTGTAACCGACATCACCCCATCCATTCGTATAAGCATGATAATTATAAATCGCTCTCATCCAGTACTCTCCTGAATGATCGTCGTTAGGAGTTGCAGTATGATGCACTATGATCTTATTGGCACTGTAATAATAAGGTTCCCACTCCAGCCGTCCTCCATCTATCTTTAATCTCGGATCATTTATACTCGCATCTGTGGACCATTCTTCCCTCTTAATAATCGGCAGCGAAGAATAGCCCGGCCCCGAGTTGTAGCCTGAGGCATCATTTGCAGCACTTCTGACATTCTGAACATCATAAGGATCATAAAGATGAATCTCCAGGTCAGTCAATTCTTCGCTTGGTTCGATAAAGAGAAATTTTGTATTCTCAAAAGCCAGTAGATCTGAAACCTTATTGGTCGATTCTGAGCTTATCTCATCACTAATAGCTACCTCCGTCAATTTCGGTATATTAGCATTCTCAGAAAACCCAAAGTTAAATAGTTCACCATTCCAGACGAATGAAAATGTTTCTCTGGGGTAATCCGTCAAGTCAATTCTGCCAACTGAGCCGCTTGAAATTTCCGCTGTCTTCAGCTTCGTAATGCTGCCGGCTGGGGAGTAAGTCTTAGTAGCAGAAAGAATACCAAGATCATGTATTCCAACCTTTGTATCCTTATTGACAGTTGGACCAACAATTGTCTGAACTATTGTTGCACTATTGTTGTTCTCTCCTGTGTCTACAATCGTTAGACTATTGTTCTCCTCTCCTGTATCTACAATCGTTTGGCTTTCGTAGACCCCTTGTTGTTCCGGTATCGTTTTACTATTGTCAACATCTTTTCCCCTCCATCCTATCCATAACAAGCCGACAGCCAACCCAACCACACCAGCTGCCAATTTCAGTTTTATTCTCCTTTTCTCTTGAGCAGTTCTCATATGTTTCAGTTACACCAGCTTGCTATAATGCAAAACTTTTAGTATTCTATCATAGATTTGTTCTAAATTTAACCTTTTTTTATATTCTTCATATCATGAGAAAGTTTATCCCCGCCCTTTCTATAATGCTCACAACACTTTTTCTATTTGTTTCCATCACTCCGCAAAACGATGTTTATGCACAGAAACTAGCAAAGATGGAGGAAATCGAAGAAATGACTTCGGACGAGAAAGAGTTCTTTGTTGACCAATTTATAGTAAAATTTAAAGAGGAAGTAAAACCAGACATAGCTCGAAAAATCTTAGGCACAAAAGACAAAGTAACAGCAGTTTCTAGACAAAAGCCTTCGCAAAAGACAAAGCTATATAAAGTAAGTCTGCAGGTACAAGACAAAAATGATACTCGGGTACAGAAAAGCTCCCGTTCAGACAAAACAGCACTACAAACCCTTCGAGATAAAATGCTTGAATACGGCCTGAAGCCGGCAGTTGAATATGTACAGCCAAATTATGTTTACAAAGCGACTGTTTGGTTACGACCGGATGACAGAGATTACCCAAGCGATCTAGATTGGAATGGCGGCTATCCAGAAAGTGGAGATCATTGGTATTATGACCGAGAAAATCTGATGCAAATGTGGCAGGATCAGGACTGTTTTAACGCCGGAACTGACTGTGGTGGAAATGATGATGTTGTTGTCGCAGTGATCGATACTGGTCTAGCATATGGTGATGTAGATACCGGCACAAGAACAAGTGATTACTATGAAGCTTGGACCGACGATCCTACTGCATATACTTATAACCAGGCTTCAGAATTTGCACCTGCAGGGGGGTTCAATGTTTACACTAATGTCGACGAAATAAATGGTGATGCAGCAGCTAACTGTACAGACGGAGTAGATGATGATGGGAATGGCTATATAGACGATTGTTATGGTTACAATCCTTACGAAGAAGCCTTGTGTGATTGGTACGAGGGTTCCCCATGGGAGTGCACAAACGCAAACTGGTCTGAGGCCGGCTGGGCGAATGATGACTACGGACACGGAACATTTGTTACAGGAGCAATTGCTGCAAATGTGGATAATCCCATAAGCAGCGTCTCTCCGGCATTCAACGTTAGTATTCTGCCTATCAAAGCAAACGTTCGTATAGGACATGTTGATCCATGTGACTACAGCAGCAGTCCAACTTGTTATAATGAAGTTCCTGTAGGAATATTTGCAACAGACCATCTGATCCGGGCATTGGACTATGCAACTTATACAATAACTGAGAACACAGACGGGGATGATATGCCGGATGTAGACGTCATCAATATGAGCCTGGGAGGATCATCTTATGACCAGGCAGAAGAAGAAGCTGTAAATGATGCTTATAATGCTGGAATCACTATAGTAGCCGCATCAGGAAATGATTCAACAGATGTAACTCTCAGATCGGTTAGTTATCCTGCCGCTTTTAGCAATGTGATTGCTGTCGGCGCTTCAGACAGCGGTGATAACAGGGCCTCTTATTCAAACGGAGGATCAAATCTGGATCTAGTTGCCGCAGTAGGAGATAGCGGCGTAGCAGGAAACAGGGCATATCAGCAGAGTGTTACAGTTTTTGCAAATGGAGACTGGGGAACGTGCAGTACAGGATCATATGAAAACGCTTACTGGTGTACTTACTATGGAACTTGGACACCGGGATCATATGCAGGAGCACATACATACGGACTCGGAACCTCTTATGCCAGCCCGCAGGTGGCAGCGGCAGCGGCGATAGTAAAGTTTCGAAATTCAAATCTTAGCCCGGCAAGCATCAAGAAGATCCTAACAGGATCAGCAACAGATATAGGGAGCACCGGATGGGACTCCGGAACTGGATGGGGTATCGTAAATTTTGAAGAGCTCTGGAACAACGTCTGGTCAAACTGGAGCGGGAACGGGTCAACACCCGGCAACATCACAATGACTGTTTTTAATCCAGGAGGCGGGGACAGACTTTACCAAACAGTAAGAGGGATTGACAGCAAGATTTACACTAGATACACAATCGATGGATCCAGCTGGTCAGGTTGGGCCGGAAAAGGTTCCACACCTAGCAACAACATCTCAATGACTGTCTTCAACCCAGGTGGTGGAGATAGATTGTATCAAGCAGTAAGAGGAACAGATAGCAAGATTTATACTAGATATACAACTGATGGATCAAATTGGTCAAACTGGGCTGCCAAGGGCTCTACGCCTAGCGATATCACGATGACAGTATTTGATCCCGGCACAGGCGACAGGCTTTATCAAGCAGTACACGGTGTAGATGGGAAAATATATACACGCTACAGTATAAACGGTTCAGATTGGTCAAGCTGGGCTGCTAAGGGTTCTACGCCCGGAGAAATCTCTATGACAGTATTCAATCCGGGTGCAGGCGACAGACTCTATCAAGCAGTACGCGGTGTAGACGGGAAAATATACACACGTTATAGTACAGACGGTTCAAACTGGTCAAGTTGGGGTGCCCAAGGCTCGGCAATAGGAAATATAACTATGGAAGTCTTCGACCCAGGATCCGGAGACCAACTCTATCAAGCAGTTAGAGGGATAGATAATGATGTCTATACTAGGTACTCAACAGATGGTTCGAGTTGGGGAAGCTGGAGGGCCGGAAACACATCAACAACCGAAAGAATAACAATGACAGTGTTTACGGCTAATTATGGAGGATACACAGACAGACTGTATCAATCAATTCGTGGTAGTGGTAACGCAATTTATACACGATCTTCTGGAAATGGTGATAGCTGGGGTGGATGGATTTCAAATGGAACAACTCCAGGCGCAATATCAATGGCTGTTTTCAATCCTGGTGCTGGAGACAAACTCTACCAAGCTGTGAGAGGATCAAACAATGTGATCTACACGCGATATCTGTTAGATTAGCTTGCCTAGCATAATATATATTCTCTTGTATAGCTTTCGATGAAGGTATAGAATTGCCCAGTCAGTTATAGTTAACGGATCATAGGAAGTTGAAGAAAAACAGCAAACTAAGCAATTTCATGGACATAGTAACCAGGCATAGATACCACTTAGCAGTAGGTATTTTCATAGGCCTAGGAGTTTTTCTAAGAGTTATTCACTTAACTACTAGAGAGCTGGATCCTGATGAATCTTGGGTAGTATATTCCGTCATGCAGCCGACTTTGACCGGAATGCTTGAGAATATTGTCGTTGCCCCCCCGTTGTTTAGTTACCTTCTTTTTCTTAGCTTAAAAATTCTTCCATCTTCAGAATTCTTCTTGCGGTTGCTCCCGTTACTTTTCAGTATCGGAAGTCTTCCTCTTATCTACTTGCTCAGTCTGAAGATAACAAAATCAAAGACAATATCTCTCATTTCCTTGCTACTTCTGGCCGTCTGTCCCTGGCAAATTTTCTATAGTCGATATGTCAAACAATACAGCGCAGAAACTTTCTTTACAATATCGCTCCTCTTTGTAGGAACGAATGTGATTCTAGGAGATAGAAAGCTTAAAAATTGGACTTATTTTACCTATGCGTTTCTGATAATCGTTGCCCCTCTCTTCTCGTTTGCAAACATTTTTATAACATTAGCAATCGCTGGATTATCACTTTGGAGGTTTCTTAAAACACGAGATCTCAAGCGACTATTGATAAATGCCCTCCCGTTTCTCATAGCGGGGATCCTTTTTTTTATGGCATATTTATATCTGATCAAAGGCCAATCCGAAAACAAAGCTGTCTTAGATTACTGGGAAGGAAAAAATGGATTCCCAGACCTAACCTCCTTCGTTTCATTTTTCAAGTGGCTCTTTATAAATCTAAATGCCATACTCATTGAATACTCACTCGGCTCAAAATGGGTTTTTCCTCTTTGGGGTTTATTCGTAGCAGGTAATATATATCTTTGGAGAAAAAAACAAAGACTTGCTCTGTACTCAATTAGCAGTGTTATTCTTTTGTTAATATTTGCTTCATTTATCAATAAGTATCCTTTCTCTGGATCTCGCCTTACACTCTTCACCTCGCCCATCACATTTATCATCCTTGCCTCGGGAATCAGATCTCTATCTAACAGCTTCAAGAAAGTACATCTAAAATTTCTAGTCATATTTGCAACTCTCCTATGTTTTATCCCTACATTTAAAGACACGTTTATACAGTTAAGGGATACTAGAGGCTTTGGGATAAGAGAAAGTGTTGTGTTTATCGAGAATCAGGTTGATGAAGATGATCTCATTATCAATTTCAACTTAAAAGACACGTTATGGAACTACTACTACCTAGATAAATTTGGTGATACAAATGCCTGGGATGAACCCACGAGAAAGAATATCGGCAATTTCGAAAAAACGAAGGATCTGATAGAGAATGCTGAGGATAGTATCTGCATAGTCATGAAAACACCCTGGAAAGGCTTCCGTTCCCGATACGAAAAAAAGCGACGCAAATTATTAAATTACCTGGAAAGAAATAGCATTATTCTGGCAGAATTCAAGGATAAACAAACAGAGGTTTATTATGTTCAACCGATCATAGTTCAGTCTGAAATCAAAGATTCATAGCTCCTTCTGGACCTGATATAATACGAGGAATATGAGAAAAACATCTTCAACTATAATAAAAGGATCGATCTATATGTTCGTTGGTATAGGGACAAAAGCTATTATTGATTTTGTACTGGGAGTAATCATTGGGAGAAAATTTGGAACTGAAGTCCTGGGTACATACGCAATTGCAAATACCTTCTTTTCCCTGCTATCTATCGTTTCTATCATAGGGCTAAACTTGACACTCAATAGATTTATTCCCATTCTCAAGGATAACAAGAAGAAACTTTCTGAAGTGATCGGAACAGCCCTCAAATATACCGCTATCATAGGGACCTTATCATCTGCAATTATCTTTCTAGCAGCTCCATGGATCAACGATCTTTTCAGAAGCACTGATCTCAATATTTTTTTAAAAATTCTTATACTGAGCCTTCCGGCTTTTGCCATAACACGGATTCTTGTTTCTATCATGACATCACTAGAGAACGCACGATATGAAGCTATTATCGAGAAGACACTAAATCCACTCATCACCTTGATCGCACTGGGAGCATTTCTAATACTCGGAAGTGGCAATTATTCTATTCCATACGCAATTCTCATAGCGAATCTTGCCGTTTTAGTTATAGCACTGAAAGCTGTCTCAAAAAAGATACGCAAGATTATAGATCCGAAAACTGTATTAAAATCTTTCGAAAAGAAATATCTGCTATTCTCTCTCCCACTATTTCTAAACAATCTGCTTTTATTCCTAACCCTTTGGGTCGACAGTCTTCTCCTCGCCTATTTCTCAAACGAAGATCAGGTAGGGATTTACTCGATCGCAAAGAAAGTAGGTTCACTTCCTGTGATGACCATAACGGCATTTAATATAGTATTCCTACCAACTATTTCAAAAATAGTAGAAAAGAATGAACACAAGCTCGTTCAAATGTACTATAAAGACTCAGTGAGAATACTCATAATATTCACTCTTCCTATCACAGTTTTCTTGTCAATTTTCTCAAAAGAAATCCTGTCAGTTTTTGGGAAGGATTTTTCAGTCGGGACAACAGCACTTACACTTATAGGAATAGGTACATTTTTAAACATCGCCTCAGGTCCTGTTGGAAAACTTCTGATCGCATACAAAAGACAGAAGGTAATCACAATATCCACTCTAATCTCTTTTCTGATCAGCTCAGTGTTTAGCATCATTCTTATACCCAAATATGGTATTATTGGAGCTGGTGTTTCTTTCATCATAGGCGAGCTTCTGCAGAATTATGTCAGCGTTGTATATCTATATAAACTAAAAGGTCTTGTCCCCTACTCCAAGAAAAACCTACGCCTCATCATCAGCATGATCTTTGTCACCATCATTACATATTCTTTCAAATGTAAATTTCCACAAGGAGACATACTAGGAAACGAACTTCTTGATCAGATTGCATACATTCTTGTCGGTGGTATAATCTACACTCTCTTATGCATCTTATTTATCGTTGCATTTAAAGCATTTAAACAGAAAGATTATAGATTGCTGAGAAATATTGTAAGGAAAATTAAAAGATGAAAAAGAATATTGTCTTTATAACAATTGACTGCCTCAGAAATGACAGCCTTGGAGTCAATAACAAGGATGTAAGTACCCCATTTCTGGATAGCATGATAAGAAAAGGGGTATACTTTCCAAACGCTATAACCGCAAGTCCTTGGAGCGGGGGTGCCGGACCAAGTATTTTCACAGGAACATATCCTTTACAGTTCGGTGGTGAGCTCTCTATCAAAAACCGAGGCAAATCATTTGTAGAAGTTTTTAAGGAAAATGGTTTCACAACTATTGGCATCCACTCCAATCCTTTTTTCACAGCAGACAAGCAATTTGATAAAGGCTTTGATTATTTCTATGATTGGTACAGCTCAAATATAGATGCGATTTATACGGTAAGCTCGAGATCACAGCTCTTTTCCAAACTTAAACTACTCCTCACAAAAACAAAGATTTTACAGCCATTCTTGGGAGTTGTAAAAAAAGTACTGAAAAAAGCCTCTATAGTAAAGCCAACGAACTATGCTGGAGTAGAAGTAATAAACCAAATTTGTAAAAACGCGATTTCGTTCTTCCGCAAGAAAAAGCAAAAGGCTCCAACATTTCTATGGCTACACTATATGGATGCACACGAACCTATTACTATACCAGAATCATTTCAGAGCCCCCAGATAAGAGAGAAAGTGTCTCGACTAAACGCAATTTATAGAAATCCAAAGATTGAGAAATCAGAGGAAGACAAGAAAAATCTGAAGCGGCTTTATCATGATAGCATAGGTTTTCTTGATACAAAGTTAAAAGAAATATTCGATTACATTGACTCTATAATCGAGGGAGAAATAATTTATGTGATCACAGCAGATCATGGCCAATCATTCGGAGAGAATGGGCATTTTGGTCACGGAATTCTTCACTCAAAAGAACTTCTAAACGTTCCCCTTATCATATACTCGAAAAATTTGGGGCAGGAAAGAAAATATGAAAACTTCGTTCCGCTACAAGCGATCGGGAATGTGATGCTTGAACTTGCACAATGCAGTAGTTCGATCGGAAGTTTATCCCCCTTCCTGAGTCGGCAGCTTGAGTTCACTTCACCAAAACATGTGATCTCAGAGGAAGGAAGGTCCACAGAAAAAGACTTCATGGACAAGAAAGGCTATCGCATCAAGTGGGATCTAAGAAGTTTTGGTATAGCGAAAGACAACTATATTTACTCTTATTATTCACAGACAAAGAAAGAAAGGCTTTTTGATACTGCTGCTGAGAACTATATACCAAAAGGAATAAATTATGAAAAAAGATTACCAATATTCAGAAAGATATTAAAACAACATTTGAGAGATAATCATTCAAGACAGAACAACAGTGTAGTGGACAATATTAGTATCTAAGATAGTATTAAAGATCGATGGGAAATATCATTTTAATAGTAGCAGACTGCCTAAGAGCCGACCATGCTTACGATCCAAAGGTTATGCCTTTCCTAAACAGCCTCAAAGAAACGAACAGTTTCTCAGAAAAAGCTTATGCAAATGCGGCAAGCACACATTTCGCTATGCCAACCCTGATGACTGGAATTTTACCTTTTGAGATCTCTGATCAACCTAGGATAACCTCCAGACTCTTGAATTATTACCTCCCCAAGATTTTCAAATCATTAGGATACCAAACAATTGGGATCACTACCAATGTTGTCACTTCACGAGTTTTCGGCTACAACCAATACTTTGATTATTTCGAAGATTTCTGGTCGAAAACCAACCAGCTTAACGAGATAAGGAAAAAGATCCTCCAATTCTTTCCGTATCAAATTCGAAAACGAATTCTCAATCCTTTATTGACAAGGTTGGGTAGAGTTATCACAACTCCTGAAAAGATAAAAGCTGGACTTAGGGGGGAAAGAATCCTTTCTACCCTGAAGGGATATCCACTAAAAAGCATACCAGGAAATTTTATTTTCCTGCACTTTATGGAGCCACACTCCCCCTATGTCAATGATAAAGCTGGAATTTCTATGAAGCTAGTAAATAGTATAAATCGGAAATTAAATAGAAACAAACTCACTCTTAGTAAACATAAATTAACAGATAAGGATATAAAGACGCTCAAAACTCTTTATAAATATGAATGTAAAGAATTTGACATAGTGCTTAAAGATATATTCGATTACTTGAAGAGTAAGATAAATTGGAAAGACGCAAAGGTTGTCATAACAGCAGATCACGGAGAAGCATTCAATGAGACGGGCTACCTCGAACACCCATATAAATATGTGGACAATCTTCATCATGTCAAAGTCCCTCTCGTAACAATAAACATTCCTCTGATAAAAAGTGAGGAATACTGGACAACAGATATATACAAGACACTATCTCCTTCAGGGAACAAAAAAATAAGTACATACCCCATCTGCGTTTGTTACGACAACACTAGGAAGCTTAGCAAGGATTTGATAAACCAATATAAGCCAGTGGGATATTTTGATCTAGAGAAATTTATAAAGATCAGTTCGGTCGATAATCTACCCTACCATAGTAGAAAACCTGACTTAGTCGATAGCTTATCAATTTAACTATATACTTTCTTCATACTCCTTTTCGCTTCTTAACAAAGTTTCTCGCATCTGCTATATTATTGAAAATATTTAAAATCTTATTAACAAAAGATGAAAAAAAACATACCAGTATCTCTTGTACTTGTAATCCTCTTCGTTGGTTCCCTCTGGCTCTCCTTAAATAAACACAGTAAACTCATAGACGCTGTCTCTGCAGAGAATGATATTGTTGGATACACCATAGAGCGAACAGATGCGTCGGGGAATTGGAAACTCGTATCTAACACAAGCTTCAAGACCGATTTTTCTAAGCAGAGATTTACACTTGAGAATGTCTCTGCCTCTCTTCGTATGAGATTTTATCAAGAAGGAACTCCCTATGCTGGAATCGACAGTATTCAACTATTTGCAGATAACAAGCGAATCGATCCCAATAGTGCTGTTTATTCTGATTCGTCCTACAACGTTCTTCCTGATATTCTTGAGAATGACCTCAATGTTATCGACTCTCACGAAAGGTATATCGAAGTAGAATGGTTCATTCCAAAGACCTCGCTTGTCGAGGTTTATCTTAATGCGAATGAATACGATTACGGCTTTCCAATAAGGATGCCACAAGAGGGGAGATTCTCTTTAGAGAATGTTTCCCAGGGTAGTCTGAATGTTGATGGATACATCAACGAGATAGATGGGCAAGACGCGGATTTAGAATATCTTTTCCAGCCATCCTCTGGTCATCCGGACGGGACTACTTTTACCTATGTACTTCAGGACAATGACTATTATTACTTTGCTTTCGATATCACTGCTGATAATACAAATGAGGAAGGAAAGGACTGGATAGAACTTGAAGCAAAAAGTACTGATGGAGAAATCAAAAAATTCAGGGTTGATGATTATTCACCTGATTACGGTAAGTGTAGCTTTGGAACTACTTCAAGGGTTTCTTACAAACACCAGACTTGTGAGCTAAGAATTCCTAAAAGTGAAATGCCTTCCATTTCGAAATTCACAGTAAGATACTATGGCACACTCGCAATAACATACATTTTCCAAGCTCTTAGGGGTACTGACAATGGCGTTTATACAAGACGCAAGGTAACCGCTACCCAGACTTGGAATAGTTGGCAAAAAAGTGGTCAGACGAAGGGTGCTGTTGCAATATACAAAACCTATATTAATCCCTACTACTATGTTTATGAGGCAATAAGAGGAAGTGATAATGGTGTCTATACAAGATATACAACGGATGGTTCGGTTTGGTCTTCTTGGAACAAATCCGGTTCAACGAAAGGAAATATAACAATGACAAGCGGAAGTGTTGGGGGACTAAAACTTTTTCAAGCTGCTCGAGGCCTAAATAACAAAGTATATACAAGATATACGACAAATGGAACTTCTTGGAGTAATTGGTCACAAAGCGGAACAACTTTGAGTGATGTGAGCATGACAACTATCACTTTTGGGCTAACAAGAGTATACCAAGCAATAAGAGGGGGTGATAACAGTATCTATGTCCGATATACGACCAATGGAACAACCTGGACAAGCTGGAAGAATCTAGGTGGACAAACACAGGATGATGTTACAATCTTGGCCTTCGATACGGCAGGAGATGATGATCTATACATTTCTGTTAGGGGAGTTGATAATTATGTTTATACAAAGAAATCTGAGGATGGTAGTTCCTGGAGTTCGTGGCAGAAATCAGGCAAAACACTAGGAAAGGTGGCATTGGCAGACGTTTTCTTCTCAGGAGATGGAGACAGATTTTATGAAGTTGTAAGAGGAACCGATAACAAGATTTACACCAGATACACTGCAGACGGTGTTACTTGGACCGACTGGTCAAAGGTAAGTGGTAGTACAGTTGACGACCCTGGAGTATACCATGAACCTGCCAATCACGATCTGTACATAAATGTTCGAGGAACAGATAACGGAGCTTATACACAATATTATGACAACGGAGCTACCTGGGTAGATCTTGGCAAAGTAGGATCAACACTTGATGCCATAACCATGGATTACACTTATGTATCGCCCTAAAGACCAGAAATAGAAAGAATAGCTATCTCGTTTTAAAAAATTTGACGTGCTCTATCAGTCTACTCAAACGATACCTGATATATCTCGACTCCAAGGTCACTTGAGTATGGTATAGACTGAATGTTGATTTCTTCGTTAACTAGTTTCAGGTTCCGAGCAATTTGGAAATAGGTGTTTTTATGATCAGGCCATTCAACCAAATAGA
>JAHIVN010000022.1 GCA_018816645.1 Patescibacteria group bacterium
AAAAAGGAAAGTACACTAAAATTCATTTCCATCTTGAGAAAAAGAAAAACATAGAAAAAACACTTGAGCGAATTGGTGCAATCGAGAAGATGAAAATCGATGACATACACAAACAACAAAAAGAATTTATCAATAGGAAACTACAAACAGAATCTATATCAACTGAAACAGCTGTAATCGCTGTCGTGAACAGCAAAAACTTCGAGAATATGTTTGAGAGCTTTGATGGTGTTCATACAGTACAGGGAGGCCCTACTATGAATCCAAGTATTGCTGACCTTACACAGCAAATTAATTTTGTAAAATCTGACAACATAATTATTCTTCCAAACAATAAAAATATATTCATTGGTTCTCGAAAAGCTGCAGAGAAATCTATCAAGAATGTCACTGTATTGGAAACCTTTGATCAGGCACAAGGTTTATCTGCACTGCTGAATTTTGATCCAAATTCTTCACTTGATACTAACAAGTCAGTTATCAGGGAAGGCTTGAAACTTATTAAAACCTTTTCAGTCTCGAAGTCCATTAAAGATACTAAAACTGCAACAGTTGAAACTTTAAAAGACGAATTCTTCTCAATCTCATCTAATAAAATAATAGCGAGCGGAAAAAGACTAGAGGAAGTTATAATCCAGAGCATCAAGTCCATAATCAAAAATGAACAGCTTATCACTGTTTATGCGGGATCTGATGCTCCCAAGAAGTCACTCGAACCTCTCGTGTCAAAGTTAAGTAAGCAATTTAGTATTGAAATACAGCTTCAAGAGGGAGGACAGCCTCACTATCACTTTATTATTGCTATCGAATAGAAACCTATCAGATTTTCACTATTTGATATTTAACCTGATATCAGATAGACTTTTTTATCAATTTAGTAAACGAATTATGTCAAAGGTAAAAATTATTACAGAAAGAATCTCATCGCTGTCTTTTGATTTCGCGAGTAAAAATGATATACATCTTATCCCAGCAAACGTAATTTACCAGGGCAAAACAGTCAAAGAAGATACAGACGAAAAATGCGAACAATTTGTTCGCCAGTTGGAATCATTGGACGAAATTCCGAAAACTGCAGTCATATCTCCTGCAGAAATGAAGCAGCACTTTCTTGAAGCAACCAAGAACACTGACCAGGCAATCTATATAAGTGCTTCTTCAAAACTTTCTAGTATTCACAGCCTAGGTTTGCAAACAGCTAAAAGTTTGAGCAGCACTGGTAAGGAAATAAGAGTATTTGATTCAGAGATACTGGTATCGATGGAAGGTCTGATGGCGTATGAAAGCAGCAAGTTATCAAGAGAAGGGAAAAGTATCGATGAGATATGGAAATTTCTTGAAAGAACACGTGATCAACGGCTTATTGATGAATACGGCGTAATCGGTACCTTGAAGTACTTAGAGAAGGGAGGCAGAATCGGAAAGGCAAAAGCCTGGCTTGGAGGCCTTCTTTCATTCAAACCTGTTATTACTCACATGAACGGAACATTAGAGCCTATCTCCAAAGTAAGGACTTATGCACAGGGAATTGCAGTAGTCATCAAAAAAATCCGGGAACAAATCGATAGAGTCAAACCTTCAAAGATTAAGGTTATGTACGATTACGGAACGACCAAGGATTATATAAAATCTGAGGTCGACCCTGTCATCCAAAAAGAATTTAGCCCGGAAGTAATGTCTTATAACCAGATCTCCATGACAGTTGCCTGCCATTTCGGACCTGAAGTCTGGGGCGTAGCTTTTTATATGGAAAAGTAATAGAAAGATATGAACTCAACATTGATCGGTATTTGTCTGTTAGTAGCTAATTATCTTATTGGCTCTATTTCTTCTGCGGTAATCATCACTAGACTTGTGAAGAAACAAGACATCCGTGAAATCGGAGACAGAAAGGCCGGAGGATCAAATGTCATCAAAAATGTCGGCCTGATCTGGGGACTTTTGGTTGGAGCTTTTGATATCATAAAGGGCGTTCCATTGCTTATACTCGCACGAAACCTTGATATTGATGAGAGCTGGCTTTCATTCATTGCTATAGCTGCAGTCATAGGCCATAACTGGCCGTTATATTTCAATTTTGCTGGAGGAAGAGGTATCGCTACAATTATTGGAACAATTCTTTATCTCACACCGTCAGGTGCGCTGATCCCATTGATTATTTTCGCTTTTTCAATTATTCCTGCTTTGATAAAACAACTCAAGAATTTCAAACCTGTAAGCTCACCTATACTTACACTAATCGCCCTTGCAGTTTATATCTTTATGACCTTTCAAACCGATGAAAAGGCATTTCAGTTATATTCTGTATTAATTTTGGTGCTAGTGCTTTTTAGGCGCATCACTGCAAGGATTAAAGAGTACAGAAACAATTCTCTTCATAAGCTTTTGCTCTCAAGATTACTTTTTGATAATGACTATTCTTTGTAACCATGAGTGAATCTTTCAAACCAATAATACTTGTAGATAGAGATAATATGGGTGCACTTTCTATATGGCTCAGATCAAAAGCCGGCAGAGCCTGTACACAAGTTCGAAAAGGAGTTGAAGATTGGGTAGTTACCTCTGATAGTGTTACCGGTGAATCATCTAATCGTATCCCTTGGATTCTATTTCACAACGAAAACAAGGATATCTATTACCTGCTAGTTTCTCCTGACAATATAGAAGAAAGCAATCTTAACGCCTTGCAACAACAGATACTGAAGAAACTATCATCGATCATAGAACAGGCAAAAGTAAAAATTTTATTTAGACATTTTACAGAATCAGATCTATATCCCAGTGAAGCATTTCTACAAAGAGGTCATCTAGGTCCAATAATACCTGGCCAGAACTGGCCTGTCAGATCATCGAAAGGGTATGTTATCAAAAAGTGAGCTGTACCTGAACTGACCTTGCCTTTATGGTAGACCTATTCTATGCCTGCCTATTTTAATGTCTGCTACCTAACTGTCTCCTATTCGAATCTTATTTTTAATTTGCTTCAACACTCTTTTCAGAACTCAAAATACCCCCTTTTCAAACTTATAATAATCTGCTATATTGAATATATAACTTTTATACTTTTCATAACAATGTCCACAAAAGATAATCTACCCTCGCTAAATGATTTTCTCAGTTATGCACGGGATACAGTAACAACTATAAAAGGAGAACTCCTGATAGAAACTGTCACTGGCAATCGGAAGCTAAACTATGCCTTAACCAAAAGGAATATATTAGCTATTGACACTTCTGGTCTTTCTGATAAAGATATCTCCAGAGCTTTAGACGAACTCTTTAAACTTCCAGAAATTCCACAAAGCTCAATGGTTATGCATCTCAAAATTGATATTTCCTAACCAACTCTTTTGTGCATTAATAAAAGCGTGCACTCTTAAACTTTATCCGATATAATCCCAGAGTGTCACAAATCAGGTACATTACTCAGAGTACTGAGTATCAAAACCTAAGAAAAGTTTTAAGTACCCCTTCAAAAACTCAAAAAGGCAGGATCTTCACGCTTGTCGGAACCACCATCGATACACAGGATATTCTACTCGACCTGCTTGCAAAAGACCTAGACATAGCAATCGTCTACTCAACCCACAGCAACACAAATATACAAAGGTACTTGGAAAGTCTGCAATCTCTATCCAAACCATCATTTACACGATTAAAAAAAATATTAGAGAAGTTTTCTTTTAAACGTGCCGACAAGGTTACATCCCCATCTTTCTACTCACTGCGCGGAGATACGATTACTTTCTGGCCTTCTGTTTATAAACACCCTCTGAGAGCAAGTTTCTGGGGTGAAGACCTGGAACAGATTCTCCTAATCGACGAAATATACAATTCCAAGCTCCTGGTCATCAAAGAGTTCTGTCTGAGTAATGAATCTTATCTTGAAGATGATATCGAAAGACAGTCAATTGGAATTGAAAATCCTTCTGCCAAAATTTCACCACACCTGATATCATTTGATACAAAACTTACAAGTGCCAGAAAAAACATCTATGACTTTGGTTTTTCTTATCCGCCTCTCTTCTTCAACAAACTAAACATCTTTGCAAAGCATATACAATCACTAACGGGCTGGAAAATAGAGATTTCTACAATTCACAAAGATATGATCCCAAGAGAGCTAAGACATTTGATAACAGCTGAGAAATATAAATCTGGGTTCTCAAGCAGCAAGCTTCAGATAGCTACTTACACTGATAGAGAACTATTTGGTACTTTGTATATATCACAGGAAAAAGCCAAATCACTGAAAAAAGTAAATAAGTACCTTGCACAGCTTGAAGGAGAGGTTGGGGTCGGTAATTATGTAGTGCATGAAGACTACGGTATAGCAGTTTATAAAGGATTCGAGCAAAGAGAAGTCCTAGGCAAAGTCGTAGACTATCTAATCCTAGAATATGCCCAAAACGATCGCCTAGCAGTCCCAATCACACAAATCCACAAGTTAACGAAGTATATTGGGACTGACTCAAAACCACCCAAGATAACTCGTCTTGGAAAGACAAATTGGAAAACTCTAAAGAGCAAAGTAAAAAAGAAAGTAACGATTTTAGCCCGTGATCTGCTTAGACATTATGCTGAAGCTGAACTGGCTGAAGGCGACAGATATCAGGAACATGAATGGGAAGATAAATTTGCACATGAGTTTGAATTTGAGGAAACTGAAGATCAGATGTCGGCTATAAAAGACATTCTTCTAGATCTTTCTTCTCCAAAACCTATGAATAGGATACTTGTTGGAGATGTAGGTTTTGGTAAAACAGAGGTCGCTATTCGAGGAGCTTTTCGAACTTTGTTAAATGGGAAACAAGTTGCTGTACTCTGTCCTACAACGATTTTAGTATCGCAACATTATTCCGTCCTCAAACACAGGTTCAGAAATTATCCGGTGTCGATAAGAGCGTTATCACGTTTCGGATCAAAGTCAGAAAATTCAGGTATCGTAAACAGGTTGAAACTAGGACAAGTCGATATAGTAATTGGAACACACAGACTTCTTTCAAATGACATCAAGTTCAAAGAACTTGGATTTCTAGTCATAGACGAAGAACAGCGGTTTGGAGTAGCACAGAAAGAGAAAATCAAGAAAATAGCATATAACTGTAATGTATTGTCCATGTCTGCTACCCCTATACCCAGAACACTGAGTATGGCTCTTTCAAGTCTTCGTGATATCAGTATCATTACAACTGCACCTCCTGGAAGGAAGGGCGTTCAGACAAAGGCCGATTTGCTTGACTGGAACAAGATAGCTCACGCGATCCAGAACGAATATGAGCGTGGAGGACAGGTATATTTCCTTCACAATGAGGTCAGAACTATTGAATCTGTAAAAGCTAAGCTTGAAGGCATCCTTCCGAATATTCGATTCAAGATAGCACATGGCCAGATGCATCCATCAACTCTTGAAAAAGTTATGAGGGATTTTTACGCACATAGATACGATTGTCTAATTTGTACAACTATAATCGAAAATGGGATTGACATCCCAAACGTAAATACTATCATCATAAATAAAGCCCAAAACTTTGGACTGTCACAGCTGTATCAGCTGAGAGGAAGAGTAGGAAGAAGCAATCGGCAGGCTTATTGTTATCTGTTTTATAGTGTAAAAAACCTGCTCATGGATTCTCCTCAACTCAAGGATTTGTCCTCACAGAGTAAAATTCTTCCATTTGAGAAAGCAAGAGCGCGTCTTGAGGCAATACTGGACTCTCAAGAGGTCGGCTCAGGTTTCAAAGTAGCAAGCAGGGATCTGGAAATAAGAGGTGCAGGCTGTCTTTTAGGCCGGGAACAACATGGAAATATCTCACTTATAGGGCTTGGGTTATTTACACAATTGCTCTCGGATGAAGTAGAGAAAATTAGACTCAGCAGCCAGCCGAATCCCTTCAAGAGCTAGATTGGAGCCTCTATTTCAACTTTTTTCCCCCAATCAAAGAAAAGGTTCGAACTGACTACGTCATCAATACTTAGATTCATCACAATGCCATCGGCATTAATTTCCATCGTTATCTTTTTTATAATCAATTCAGCTTTTAGTAGTAATTGCGTATCCTCAGAAACCCAAAATCCCAGACTCGAACCAGAAT
Organism: Patescibacteria group bacterium; assembly: GCA_018816645.1. GTDB lineage: Bacteria > Patescibacteriota > Dojkabacteria > JAHIVN01 > JAHIVN01 > JAHIVN01. The sequence goes on from JAHIVN010000022.1 coordinate 6,096, forward strand.
ACTTTATATCACTAGCCTTGTATCCTCCTGTCGCCTGTTCAAAAGATCGGTTGAAGTAGTTTGTAAAGCTATCCAAATATACTTCATCTACTTCTACCTGATAATAGTAGCAGTCTATTCCGTCTATCTTTTCCATACCAATATATGAATGCTGATTATCAGCGAACTCATAGAAATCTGAATCCAAAGAATCTGCCAGGATAAATCCTGATTCTTCGGCCTCCTCGAAAGTATACTTCTCGAAAGTTCCAGATCCCGTTTTGACATATATATCATCACCTATCACATAGCTTTCTGAAGTCTCCGAAAGTCCTTCCATTTTCTGTGTAATCTTGGAGTAAAGGTAATCCTTCTGTATATCCACCTTTCCTTCCTGTGTCATATCCATTGACATACTTACATTTGCACTTGGATACTCCGGAACCTTTACAGTAACAGACAAACTAACAGTCCCATCGTACTTATAATAGTCTCCCTCTTTAAACGAATTCGTTGCTTCTGCATATATATCATCAGCATTTGTATCGGTACCTGTAGATACAGAAGAATCTGTATTACTCTCGGTAACGGCTGTAGCATCAGATTCATCTCCTGCTGTAGTAGATTCAGAAAACGACTTTTGTGAAGAGATCTCCGAATCTGAACTCGATATACTCCTACTCCTATACAGCATCAGCCCTGCGACAAGAAAAGAAAGAAGCATACAGATCAATAGCACTGAGCAGGCCAGAAATAGGATCCACTTCTTCTTTGAATTTGGTTTGTTCATATATGATTTGCCTAACGAATTGAAAAGAGGAAGACTTTCGTCCTCCTCTTTATTATAGCATTTACAGCTACTCTCAACCAGATTAGATCGGAGCCTGCAAGTCTACCTTCTCTCCCCAGTTTGAGTATACAGAAGAAATCACCACATCAGTAATTGTCATCTCAAGATCCACACCCTGAGATGTACCTTTTACAGCTATTTTATCTATCTTCATATCTGACTTTACTATTCTACTATCCTTCTTGGAAATCCAAATTTCAACTTTAGCACTATCTACAGTTATATCGCTGAAATCATCCCCTTGATTTGAACCCTGCATAGCAGCTGAAAAGGAATCAGTGAAATCCTTTAGAGCCTGTTCATCCATCACAACTTCATAATGATAACAGTCTGTACCACTAACAGACTGCTCCTCAAGGAGAGTGTATTCAGAGTCCGAGGACAGATCTTTTAGAGCATCCATCTGATCAGAAACATCTCCTGCCTCCTCCTTGGTAACTTTCTGCCATTCTCCTCCTTCATTTTTTAAATAATAGTCTTCCCCTATAATATAAGCCTCAGTTGTAGTTGTCACTCCTTCCATAGATGTTTGACTCTTCGTATACACCCTTGCTCCCTGAATGTCTACTTTCGTTTCCCCGCTCATATCCATATCAAATGTCATATCGAAATCAGGCATACTTGGAGCCGAGACATTTGCTTTCATCGAACCATCGCTGGTCATTTGATAGTAGTCGCCCTCTG
>JAHIVN010000023.1 GCA_018816645.1 Patescibacteria group bacterium
ACAGGAGAGCTTGTAATAGACAGCCAGAGACTTATGCCCGTATTACTTTCGATACTGAGTCCTATTGTTGGATGGAACAATTCAGTTGGATGGTCATTTGCTGGCTCAATAATTCTCGCGCTTGCGTTGATTCCTTGGTGGTTACTTTGTAAAAAACTATTCGATGTAAAAGTTGCTTGGGCTTCTACAGCAATTTTTGCGCTAATGCCTTTAACCTGGATGAGTGCGATTCGTCTGGATGGATACTCTGTAGGTTATCTATTTATATTTATAAGCATACTTGCGTTTATTTATCTGTATCCAACAAGAAAAACTCTTGCAGTAATTATTACAGGTTTATTGTTTGGTGCTGCGATGGCATTTCGCGATGTATTTATTCTGTTTCTACCATGGATCCTAATTTCCTTTTTGTGGATAAACAGAAAAGAATGGAAAAGTGCGGTCATCAATGTGGTGGTATTTCTTTTTTGTGTGGGGATTGTTTTTTCTTTTCCATTTATTGCAGCATCACTCAAGCCAAATCAAACTTTTGATCAGCGCACTGATCAAATACTAAAGATATTTGATTCGAGGGAGCCAAGTTGGAGTCATTTTTATCCAGATCTTTATACATACGAATTCGAAAAAGAGCTTTACGATCAAATATCGGGTGAACAATATCTAAACAAAACCGGTATAGAAAAAATTCAAGGTAGCCATTACAGGCATATCTTTGGGGTTGATAAATTTTCTCCAATTGAATTTGTTTTGGATGGGACTTGGCTTTTTGTAAACAGGATGCCCACATTGTTTATGGAAGAGGCGATGGGTGGAGCATTTTTATGGCTATTTATTCTTCCAGGGTTACTTATGCTCTGGATTAAAAATAAAAAGCTACTGATTCTTATGCTTGGGATTTGGCTTACAAACGAACTAATTGCCAGATTTGGGTTCCATTACCAAAGAAGTCATCTGATGAACTATCATTGGATATTTGCTTTGCTTGTGGGGGTTGGGATTACAGGAATTGGCAAGGCTCTTGCAGAGAAACATCCAAAAATCTCAGTTAATAAAATGATAGCTATAATTGTGTTGATCGTATCATTACAGCTTATTCAGGCAAACCGAGCCAATTTTGCACGGCTTTATGCACGCTCAACGGTGCCACTCTCTTATGCGGCACTAGAACAGCTGAATGAATTACCCGAAAATTCAGTTGTTGCTTTCCCAATTGCGTATAAAGATTATTTTGACCTGTGGGACGGGACAGATATTAGTTTCAGACAGGAAACAATTGATCGGATTATAGAAAGTAATAAATTAAAAGATGCATTCACGCATTATAAGGTAACCCACATTGTTGGGTATTCAACTGAGATGTCATCTTCAATAATAAATAAGGTTCCAAATATAACTATTCTTGAACCAGTTGAAGTAAAGAAGATGGAAGTAAGTCCTCTTGCTAGATACTTGTTGCATTTAGTGAGATGAAAACCGATATCGCATGTTTTAAATACTCAAAAAGAGTATCAATCTATTTTTCTAAACAAGCTTAGATATTTATCTATTTGTTTTGCTAGAGAGAAATATTTTTCAGCACATCTTTTTCCTGCTGCCCCCATGCTCATTGCTAGATTGTTGTCCACAAGAAGCCTTTCCAGTGCATTTGCATATTGCTTGGTATCTCTTGGATCGACTAAAAATCCTGTAATACCATCTTGTATTATTTCTTTAGATCCTCCAAATATAGTGCCTATTACTGGTTTTGACGCAATCATTCCCTCTAGATTCATAAGATTAAATGTATCAAGGCACAATGAAGGAGTTGTTACGATATCTGCAGAAGCATATGCATATCTCATTTCCTCTTGATCAAGCCAGCCTGTGCAAGTGAAAAAATCATCTACCGCATTTGTTTTGTTATATAAGTCGACTATGCCTTGCCATCTTTCTGGTGCACCAACTACAAGTAAATGAGCATTGGGATAATTTTTGACGAGAGCTGACATTGCCTCCAGTAATGCTCCTGCACCTTTGTCTAGACTAATTCGTCCGCCAAATAAAATAATTTTTTTGTTGTTTAATTTATATTTAGAGCGAAATAAATCCAATTTAGATGGCTCAATTTTCCATGCACTAATATCGATTCCATTATGAATCGTATGAATATTTCGGATATTATTTGATTCCATTGCCTCCTTAAGCGCATCACTAACTGTAATAATTTTTGCAGCATATTTTTTTAATTTTTTACGTATTATAAAATTGCGAATAGGGTTCCACTCCAGACCAGCCTGTTTTATTTGTTCTGAAATTGCTACTCGTGAATTTTGCCCCAAAGACTGAAGGTATCTGGAGGATGAAACACGCCCATATGCGAAGCTCATAGAATCATGTGCTGTCAAAAAAACACGGTCAGTAATATTCGTTGCGATCCTCAATGCGTCATAAGAAAGATGCCAATGAATATTATGAGCATTAACAACATCCGGATGTAAATCTTCCAAAACCTCTTTCAGCGCGCTTGTCGTTGTCTTATTCCATAGACATTTATATGAACGCAAAGAAGCCCTATAAGAACTAGGTAAACTGGTAACATCATTAGCACGAATAATATTTGGATTAATAGATGTACGATGAGTTGTAATCACATGAGTATTATGTCCCGCTTCTGCAAAGCCTTTTGATAGATTTTGTACCACGGAAGATACACTGCTATTTCCATTGGGTGGGTAATCGTCATTTAGAAAAACAATTTTCATTGTTGTGTGGGAAATAATTCAGCGAGCTGCCCATTGGTTTTGTAAGAGATTGGATGTTTGGCAACGAATTGCAAAAAATCTTCCAGGTCATTCCATAGATTATATAGATCCAGTTCAAATGCGTGTCCCCACAAATGAAAGAATGGTTGATCTGTTTTAAGAGCATATGTAAAAAGTGAGCGCGCCATGCTTTGCCAACTTCTTCGTGCTGATAGGGGTATTTTGCATTTATTTAGGTCGTGCCAGTGTGTTATTAGAGGATTAATAGGATCTAAATAATGTTGCCAGTTGATATATTTCCGTCGACATGGGAATGGATATAAATGAAGTGTGGTTGGCATTTCAAACCGGTTTACCATATCGAATTTAAAGTCTTTTACAGTTCGCGCAGCCAAGAAGCCGGCATTTTCAACAGCTATGCGTACCTCCTTGTTAAAGTCTCCATATGGATAACAAAACATTTTACATTCTTTTTTGATTATTCCTTCTAGCCATTTTTTACTCTTAACAACCTCAGCCTCAGCTTCAGAGATATTTATACTAGACAGTTTTGTATGCGAAATAGTATGTGCTCCAATTTCTTGTCCCAAACTAAGTGCTTTAATCTGCTCATTGCCAAGCATGGCTTGTTCTTGTTGTGGCTTAGGTGATATATAAAATGTCCCCAATGCACCATTGTCTTTTAGTAGTTGTGCAATCCTCATATCTGCCTGATAGCCGTCATCCCAAGAAGTAGTAAAAATCATAAATAGTCTTGTAAATCTGTCTCAACTTTACGTATAACTTTATCCCATGTATACGTAGATTGGACTAGTTTTTTGCCGAAATTGCCCATCTCTTTCGCCTTTTGAGGATTAGAAATCATCCAATGCATTTTTTGGAATAAAGATTCTTCATCGCGGGGGTCTACAAGAAAGCCTTCTTGATTATCACGTACAAAATCTTTAGTGCCTCCGTATTTAGATGCAATTACAGGTTTACCACAGCACATTGCTTCTAGGCATACACTGGAAAAACCTTGATAGATCATAGGATCTACTAACACTGAGCAATTCTGAAAAAAGGCCGGAACTTGATCGCGTTCTATTTCTCCAAAGTAATAAATATGTTCATCGTCTTTATCAACATCATTTTGTAATTGCTTACAGAGCTCAGAAGATCCTTTGCCTACAATCCATAGTTCAATATCTTCATACTTCTCACGCAGTTTATTAAATGCTTTGGTGAGATAAAATATTCCTTTTCGCTTAGCAATTCTACCAACAAACAAGAATATAAAACGATTAGTATTTCTTTTAGGGGGTTTGATGGAAATAAAACTATTAATATCTACTCCGTTAGGCATATATGTACATGGAACATTCGTATGCTTTTCCCAGTATTCTAAGGTCTCTCTCCCCTGGCAGAAGAGAAGGTCTACATTGTCTACATGGTGTTTGACGGGGAAGCATGCAAACCACATTTCCGAAAAGACACAAAAAGCTCTATACCAAATAGATATTCGTCTTTCTTCCCATCCTTCTTCAGAATTTTTTCTGTCTCTATCAAATCGCCAATCTCCAGTTGTTAGCAGTTCGTGTACTATTTCATTTTCCGGAGCCAGTGCTCTTGTCGCAATTTTGGCTCCCAACTTAAAACGATGGAAAGGAGTTTTTGAAGTATCAAGAATAAAAATCCAATCGAATTTGATAAACAGTCGTAAACGAAGAGCTGTTAAAAAACACCTAAGAGCCAATGGTTTAGTAAGGTTATGCATGGGGTATTTTCCACATTTATGAATGTGTAATCCCATTTTTTCCAATTCTCCTTTAGTTTTTTTGTCAAGTTGGCAAAAAGTAGTAACTACATGAACAGTATGTCCTAAACATGCCAAATGCTTACTAACGTTCCATATAACAGAATGCAGCCCGCTTTTGGGATTATTGGTAAAAGCATGTGTTGGGATCAAGATTTGCATAACTATCGATTATGATGGCACTCAGGAGTTCTATTGATTGTCCAGAAATTAATAATGTGAATTACCTTAGAAGTTAATGAGTAACTTACATAGTATAATATGACGGCAATAAACATAGGTAACGATTGATTCGTCATGATCCACACAAGTAAACCGACTGCAGCAGATACTATTTGTGAAATAATTGCAAGATGCAGAGCATTATGAATACGGTAGTATGTTCCAAAGCCTACAGTTAGGCTATCTAGGGCAAGAACCAAGAGCATGGGGAACACAATATATGGAACTACAAACTCATTTCCATACAAGAAGGATATCCCGTTGTTCCCTAAAATAATAAGCGGAATAAGAATGGCTGATGAGATAATTCCATTGCCAATGCTTCCTTTCCAAAACGATGAGTGGAATTTGTCAATATTCTTTGCGTGGATAGATGGCAGAACCGTATTCAATAACTTGTTAACATTACCGGAGAATAAATTGGCAATTCCGAGATAAGACATCAGATATTTATATTTTCCAATTTCAGTTACAGATCCATATATACCTAAAAGATATGTTGGTATGGAGTTCATTATTCTATATATATGTTTATCTGCTGATATCCATAGACCTAGATTTAATCCTTTAGCGATAGATTTTAGATTAATGTAACGCAGCATTGTGCTCAGAGAAGCAATCAGATCATCTTCATTGAAATATCTTTTCCATAGGAGGAAGGATATTGCACTCTTAATAAATGCTGCCATTACTCTTCCTAGTACGAGAGCAAACACAGTTTGTTGCCATATCAGCATTAGCAATGGTAGTACCATATCAAGAGAATCAAAAATAATATCAATTGCTACTAATTTTTTAATACGGCGTGTTGATTGAAGAATAAGGCGAAAAAAATCATGAAAAGGCAGAAACAACAAGGTTATAAAAGCCGTTTGGACAAGAAGTGCTATTTCATGTTCAGGATAAAATTGATTAATTAACCATGGTGTAGCAATTATCATCAGCAATGCAACGGGCAATACCCACAAAAGAGATATTGAAAGAAAATAGCTCATACTATCTCGTACACTCTCTTTATTTTTTTGCGTATATGCCGCAGGTAATAGTGTAATAAGACTGTAGTTCTGTCCAAGATCGAGCAGAATTCCAACTGTTCCCATAATTGTGAATGTAAGAGCATATAAACCAACAGCTCTTGGGCCTAATAGTCTTGCAAGAATAATACTCGCTACAAAATTTCCTCCTGTAATAAAGAATGTTCCAGCCTGCATTGTTGCTACATCCCTAACAAAAGGGATTTTAATAAAGCGCCTTATTGACAATTTCATCTTGCACATTATAGAGAATAAATTTGTTTTCTAGTAGGCATTAGGAAGTCTTTTATTATTCATTAAAAATGATGTTTTTTGAAATATGATACAGAAAGCACTTTTCTGCCTGTATTTAGTTTAGATTCTTGATTTTACGTGCAGGAACACCTCCAACCAATGTGTTTGATTCTACATCACGTGTAACCACGGCTCCCGCACCAATTACAGCATTTTTGCCAATAGTAACACCTGGATTAATTATCGCATTACTGGCTATCCATACTCCGTCTTCTATTCTAACGGGTTTATAGATGTGCCTTCGATTTTCTCCAGGTACCTCCAGATCCAGAGCACCAGTATTGATAATTGTGTAGGCTGATATATGCACGTTTTTACCGATAAAAACTCCTCCTTTCGCTGATATATGTACACCGGGGTTCAAAGTTGAATGATGTCCGATTTTTATTCTATGTGGATATTCTGTTGTTATATTCCCATATACAAAAATTGGACTTTCTGCATCAAGTCTGATTTTCCAATACGCAGTGCGTATGTGTATAGGAATTGCCAAGATTTGTTTTCTTATTAATCGTTCTGTGATTATAAAACATGCAGACAAGCATGAAATGACCCCGTCCTTTTTAAACTTTTGCCAAATTTTTGATTTAAGGTTTTTCATATAATAGATTATTTCTTAATTTCAGTCCAGAGATACTTTTTATTTCCCATATAAGTTTTTACTTCAGTAAAACCAATTTTTTTGAGAATCGATTTAATCTGTTTTTGGTTAAAACAGGCTCCATATACAGTTCCATATTTTTTGATCCATAGTATTGGTAGTGTTTTTCTATAAAGACAAAACGCTATGTAGAATTTTTTGAATCCCATAAACCAAAGGGCTTTTCCTGGGGGATTCCCAGGATATCCACGGAACTGCAATAGGGCAACTCCATCGTTTTTTAGAATACGATGTATTTCATTCAAATACGATTCTATAATCGATTGTCTTGGAATGTGTTGGAAAACAAGGTAGCTAAAACAAAAATCTAGACTATTGGAATCGACTGCACCCAAATCAGACCCATTTGTTAGAACAAATTTTATATTGTTAATATCGGCATTGTCCTCTTTTGCTTTTTTTAACATTTCATCGGAGATATCTATGCCTGTAACTTGTTTACAATGTTTTGCCAAAGCACGTGACAGTCTTCCTGTCCCACATCCAATATCCAGTACATCAAGCTCTTTTATTCTATCATTTGTTAGTCCTTGTTTATTTAAAAATGGAAGCACAATACGTTCAATATCTTCGTCACCTTGCCTGTAGTATTCTTCTTTATCCCAATCTTTTTTAGAACTAAAAACCCAATGATACGCATTTGTTAGTGCGCGACTATTCCAATCCCTATACATATTCTTGATTTTATTCATTAGACAGAGTGTACCAGATTATATATTTCTAATAATCCAATTTTAGATCAGGATTGTCAGAGAGCCTTTTATGCTCAAATTTGGTTGGCTTAATGCAAATGGCTCCTCTAATACAGATATATTAGAGAGAAGAAATCATTGCTTGCTGAATCATAGTAAATATAAAATTGAACGATGAAATATCTACTTCTTGACCGTGACGGAACAATAAATATCGAAAAAGAATATTTAAGTAATCCGGATCAACTTGAGTTTTGCACCGGTGCGGTTGATGGCCTGAAGAAATTAAGCGATGCAGGATATATATTTTTTATTGTTACAAACCAATCCGGTATAGGTCACGGTATATTTACCAGAGAAGATTTTAATAAATGTATGAATAGATTGTATGAAATGCTTGATAAGGAAGGAATAAAAATTGAATCTGCTGAATTTTGTCCACATCACAGAGGGCAACAATGCAATTGTAGAAAGCCGATGATTGGAATGTGGGAATCATTAAAACAGAAATACCCAGAACTGGAACCAAAGGAATGTGTAATGGTTGGAGACAAAGATACAGATGTAATACTTGGAAAGAATATTGGATGCACGACTTTCCGTATTCTTTCGAAGAAGTGGCCCAATGAAGAAAGGGGGGATTATTTGGTTGAGGGGCTAAATGAGGTTGCAGATATTCTCTTGAATTTATAAATTCAACCAGTGGAAACAACTGATTCGTATACTTTTTCGACTTCTTCCACAACTCTCTCGAGCCCATGATCCTGCGCCCACTTACTACACTCCTTTGAATCAATTTTCTTATGATTTAAAACCAAATCCATTCGCTGAGCAATTTCTTCTGGATTATTTGGATCTATTCTAAAACCACTGATTCCCTCATTTATAGCTTCTGCGGCCCCGCTTGCATTTGGTCCAATGCATGGAATTCCGTAAGCATTTGCCTCCAGGAATACCAGGCCAAAACCCTCAAAGGTATTTTGAGTTGTAAGCGCGGGCATCAAAAATAGATCGGATTTCCTGTAAAGAGAATGTAGATCATTTTCTAAAATGTGACCCAAAAGCCTTACTTCTTTTTCCAGATCAAGATCGGATATTTTATTTTTTACTTCCTTAACATAGGGATCATTTTCTTTAAAAGATCCAACTATGGAAAATATAAAAGGTGAGTGAAAGGCTTGTTTGTAACAATAGCAGGCTTCTATAGCTTCCAGTATTCCCTTTCGAGGTTTTACTCCGCCAACTAGCAGGATCTCTTTTATTTTATTTGATTTTATCCTTTCCCCGCACTCTGGTAACACAATTCCATTATGTATTACATGAGCATTATCAATAAAGTGTTTAGGATTCTTTAGGATCTTTGATACGGCATCCTTTGTGTAGTTGCTGACTGTTATAAATTTTGGGATTAGCTTGTAATAACGTTTAGCAATTATACGGGTAAGAAAGTTTTGCAGCGGTCTAATGCCATAACTTCCGTGGATTGTTAGAATTGTACGATTAATTATCTGATGATTAAGATAGGGAATCATCATTGCATAAGGCTCAACAGTGATATGGATAATGTCAGGCTTTATTTCTTTGATTAGCTTTTTTAGTTTGAATGAAGACGAAAGGGCAATCAGAGGATTTGTAAGATAGCTTATTGGTTTTTTTAAGATAGGAATGCAACTCAGGTCATCAGTCTTTTAATTACAGCACATATGGAGCTCATGCCCATTCTTTTTAAGCCCATCATACAAACTTCTTGTGTATCTGCTCCAGCCATCTGAGCTGTTTGCCTTTTCACAGACTAGTAAAATTTTCATTTTTATAGAGCAAGATATTTATATCCTCTACTTTCAACAGCAGATTTATCCAAAACCGACTTCAAATCATAAAAAACTCCTCCTTCTTTAAGTGGTTTAAGCAATTCATCCAAAGACATATCCAGATATTCACGATGAGGAACAAGAAGTGCAATCGCATCATAAGAATTCTCGTCAGTCTGACAACGTTTATTATAAGGATCGTCTGTATCCACAGAGCATCCTTTATTTTTAAGTGCATCAACTACTTTCATGTTCTGACTATTTCGCATATCAGGAACATCTTCCTTAAATGTTGTTCCAAGAATCAATACAGAATTTTCGCTTGGACTTGATAACTCATTAACAATTTG
>JAHIVN010000024.1 GCA_018816645.1 Patescibacteria group bacterium
ATCTGCATACTTTTTCAGTTCTTTAATCGCTTTTTCTCTTTGCATATTGAAATTATATCTCTTATTTAACGATAATTATATGTCACGGCTTAGAAATTACCTCAAAGGTACAATAAATTCCAGAGTTTAGGCGCAAGAAAATTCCATAGTAAATAACCCCTGAAAAGGGAGCATTTAAACCCTTTTAATACCGATATAGGTATTAGGAGGTGCGAAAATGATAGGAGGAGCTAAGATGACAACCATAATGACACTCTGGGAAAGATATGGAAATAAGACAAAGATTGCGGAATTTACTGGCCATGATTGGAAAACTGTGGCAAAAGTAATTAGAAATGGTGGGAAATACGAAAAGAAACCCCATCCCCAAAGCCTTGATACCCATAAAGAACAAATAATGAAATGGATTGAAGAAAGCCTGACTGGAGTGCGTATATTCGAAAAATTACAGGCCATGGGTGTAAAAATAAGCTATAGCGCAGTAAAAAGATACATTCGGGATATAAAACAACGTGAAGAAATATTTGTGCGGATAGAAACCAAACCCGGACAAGAAGCTCAGGTAGATTTTGGCTATGCAGGATTAACTCCAGATAATACTGGCAAAAAAAGAAAAACCTGGGTTTTTAATATGCGCCTTAGCTATTCCAGATTAGATTATTATGAAAAAGTATACAACCAAAGAGTTGAAACTTTTATTCAATGTCATATTAATGCTTTTAAATCTTTTGGTGGAATACCTGAGTATGTAAAGATTGATAATCTAAAAGCAGCTATTTTGGAAGCTAATTTTTATGAACCAGTTTATCAGCATTTATATAAATCCTTTGCTGATTATTATGGGTTTAAACCAATTCCTTGTCGGGTAAGAAAACCAAATGATAAAGGCAAAGTTGAATCAGGGATAAAATACATAAAAAATAATTTCTTTTTAGGAAGAAGCTTCAAAGATGCAAAAGATCTGGATTGCAAATTAAAGAATTGGTTGAATAATACCTGCAATCAAAGAATTCATGGGACTACCAGAAAAATCCCCAAAGAAGCCTTTGATTTAGAGGAAAAAAGCATACTCAAATCTTTACCTTTGGAAGAATTTAAAATGTCTTCGGTTGGAACCAGAAAAGTTTATCATGACTGCCATATTTATGTTGAATACAATTACTATTCTGTTCCTTTTGAATATGTGGGCAAAGAAGTAGATATCGAACTAAGTAATAATCTACTAAAAATCTTCTACCAGGGCAAAGAAATTGCCGTTCATCCAAGGCAAGAAGGTAAAGGGAAGTTTTCTACCAATCAGAATCACTATCCCAAATACAAGAGAGTGTGTGAAACAGAATATCAAGAAAAGTATCAAGCTAAAATGGCAGAAATCGGCCCTTACACCGAACAATTATTTCTTTCCCTGCTTGATAAACATCCTCACAGCTGGTCAAGGCCAATACAAGGAGTCCTTTCACTGCTTAAGAATTATCCTGGAGAAATTATTGAATTATCCTGTAAAAGAGCTTTGGCCTTTAATGTTTATCAATATCAGATTATTAAAAACATCTGTGAAAATGGCAGCTACAATCTGCCTGTAGAATTTGATTATACAAGGGAGGAAAAAAAACATGAATACGCTAAAATCTAGATTAAGAAATTTTAAACTTTCAGGAATATTTAATTCTCTAGAAGAAAGATTATCTTATGCTAAAGAAAAGTCTTTGTCATATGTTGAGTTGCTAGAATTATTAATGGAAGATGAATATATTAATCGGAATAATAATAGCTTCAAGAAAAGATATGCCAGGGCAAAATTTCCAGCTCACAAGACTTTTGAAGACTTTGATCTTACTTTTCAACCATCAATTGATAAAAGAGTAATCAATGACTGTTTGACTTGTAATTTTATCAGAGAAAAAAAGAATATTGTTTTCATTGGCAATCCAGGTACAGGAAAAACTCATTTATCTATTGCCATTAGCTTGAAGGCTTTAATGAAAGGGTTTAAGGTTTTATTTACTCCTGTATCTGAAATGCTGCAAGCCTTGAATGCTGCTAAGGCTGACAATAGCTATTATCAGAAGATTGATTATTACTTAACTCCCGACCTTTTGATTCTGGATGAATTGGGCTTTAAAAAGTTACCTGGTTACAGCGCAGATGATTTCTTTGAGATTATATCCAAAAGATATGAAAAAGGATCTCTGATTGTTACAACGAACAAGGCTTTTGAGCAGTGGGGAGATATTTTTGCGGATAACGTGTTGGCAGCAGCTATCCTGGATCGTATTGTCCATTATTCAAATGTTATTGCGATAAAAGGACCTAGTTACCGAGCTAAGGACATTAAAAAACATGTTAAATGAAACATTGAATGGAGGTGATATTTTTTTAATTTAGACTCTGGAAATATATTGCGCCTTTACTCTGGATTTTTCCTTGACTTTGAGGTACTTCAAATATCTCTGACGTGCTCCAGGATTCTTGTACAACTCATAATCCTTTTTCGCTCTCTTATACTGCTTTATTAATACTTCTATTCTCCCCATCCAGGAGGGAATAGCTCCATTTACTAACTGAGTCATTCCCAACATCTTCACTCCTGAAAATGTTGTAGCTGGTAATGTTATGTTCATAATTTATAGCCTCCTTAAAATAAAAAAACCGTAATCATAGTGTTCTTCTAGAGAACTTTATAATTA
>JAHIVN010000002.1 GCA_018816645.1 Patescibacteria group bacterium
TGTCTGGCTGGTTTCGGTTCTTTTATCCTTAGGCTTTGCAGTTCCTGTGGCTATCCTTGCTATGGTATTGTCTAATAATGAAGGTGTCATGGTTCTAGACGGTTTAAGTTGTCTGTTAATGTTATCAACGCTTTTCCCAGTTCTTTTTTATAGAAGGTTGTGGAAGAAAAAGTAGTGTAGACAGCTAAGCTAGAGGACTTTCTCTCGAATTTTTATCTGATTGTTTTGGGAGTTGGAACACTTGTTTATCCTTTTCATCGGATTTTAAGATAGTTGAAAACGTCTTTTGAATTGACCCAAAAATCTTGGATGATTTTTTTTGAGGTTTTTGTTCTGGCTGTACTTGCTCAATGGGAGCGTTTTGAATTGGCTCCTGGATAAATTGTTGTTTTTGCTCTTGTGTAGCGACTGCCTTTTCCGTTTGAACTGGCGCCTGGATTGGTATCGGTTCCGAAGGTGTAGTTGGAGCTTGAGTTTGAGGAAGTTGATCAGCAAGTTTTTCTGCAGTGTCGCTAAGACCTTCTACAACCTTGTAAATAGTGAACCACATTATTCCAATGACAAACATCGAGGCTACAGCAGCAATTTGGCCGGACAAGTCACCAGTCACTTCGGTGAGCAGAGAGAGTGGTCTTATGAAAATGTCTGTAAATCTTAATACAAATAAGTAGAAAAAACTTAGGCCAGCCGAACAAATATCGGAAACAATTCTTATAACGATTAGAATTTCAAAACTGGCAAAGATCAAATTTACTAGTTCAAGGCTTTTCTTATGCAATTCGGTTTTTACAAGGATTTTACAAATGCGGAATGTCAAAATTCCCCCAAGAGTATAAATAATAATCGCATAAAGTGTAGTGTAGTCGAGCGTACTGCCGTCCAGGGTTGAGGGAATAAAGGTTTGATCAAAGGGTTTGAGTAGAAATGATGAGATATTTCGTACAAGCCTGAATAGTGAATTTTCTGACTGAGTCCCAAAAAAGTCAATGCAGAACCTGGATACTAGGAATACCTGAACTGCTGTGAATACGATAACTAAATATGTTTGTAGGATTTCACGTACTTGCTTCACAATACAACCTTAATAACGGTCTTATATAGCAAACTCAAACAAATCTGTGTGAATTTTGTTTTGCAAGTTTGACTTATACTTGACGATAAAACAAATTCTGTAAGTACTAAAAAAATAAAAGTCCGAAACTTTGTTTTTGAGTAGGTATAAATACGATTTTAGGGAAGTATTGAATATAAAGCAAATACTTTTGTATCGGAAAAGCCGTTTGTTAGAATAATTACTTCTTTTTAGTAGAAGTTGCCTCTCTCTTTGACTTTACAGCCTTTTCCTTCTTCGACTTCCCTAACCCGACTTCATATTTTCCTTCAAGTTTCAGCTTTCCCATGCTGAAGTAGATTCCGCCCCATATCGTAAAGCCCGCTAATGCGAAGAGTACTATCATTACAAGGAGAATGAGGACGAACAATCCCAGCATAACAGATTGATCGGTTGATCCGGTTTGTGGAAGAATATTCAAGTCGTCAGAAATTGTGTATAAGGCTGGCTCAGTCGATGTGAGAATGTTTGATGAAGTATCTACATCTAGTACTACTGCATCTTCAGTAAACGTAAGTTCCGCTTTTCCTGAACTCAGAGATTTGAAAGTTACTGTGGCGATTACTCCTTCTGCATTTACGCCTTCTAGCGAAAAGCAGGAAATATAAACGGCACCTGGTTTTGAGAAATCCTTCTCAACAAAATATGGGAACAATGAAGAATCGGTGTTTATAGCAGTTACTTCAAGCACCTTCGAAGGATACTTGAAATCTGCAGTTACTGTATTCACTTTCTCCCCGCCGGTATTCAAGTAAATATCGGTAACGATTACCTCATCCTGGAAGTTCTTGTGCTTGAATTCGAGCGTTGCTTTGCCTGTTTCTGCCCTGACTCCAAAGGGCAGCACAAATAGAAATGTTAAAATGGAAAGCAAAAGAACAGGAATGTTTTTCTTCATTTTATTTAACTTAAAGTTTAATTATGGCGTTTAATTTTTAAATCTTCTTTGTATTGTGCAACTCCGGCAAACCCTAAGGTAATGAAAAGCAAGGCAATAGTAATAACAAGAAAGAAAAGCGGCTTATCATAAAGACCGGTGTTCGGCAGGGATGATGAGCTTACAGTGAGCGTTCCGTTGCTTGCCGTTCCAAGTATGTCATGTGAAGTGTCTGCATCCATTACAACTGCGTCTCCCGTAAATGTCAATGTGGCTGTTCCAGCCGCTATACCTCTAAAGTTAATTGTTGTCACTTCACCGATGCCAGAATAACTATCTCCTCCAGAGGTGGCTCTGGTGATATAAACCGTACCTGAAGTATGATCCTCTTCAGCCTCGACGCTGAATTCGCTATTTGTCGAATCGATATTGATAATTTGCAAAGTATCTGTTGGATAAGTAAAGTCGGCAGTTACAGTATTTACAGAGTTTCCCCCTGTATTGACCATAATTGCTACGCTTACGGTACCGTTTAGCGAAACTGAAGTAGAAACGGGTGAAAAGTAAAGAGAAGCATCTGCTGTTTGCGCCTTCACTCCAAGGTTTGGCAAACATACAAACGAGATCAAGAAAGCAGAAATCAGGGTGGTGATCTTTTGAAGGTTTATTTTCACAGCAGTATTTCTCATATTTAATAAAAACTATTATAGACTATAATAAACAAAATGACAAAACAAGTCCCCTGTTTTTTATCCTTGTTGAGCAAACTGGCCTTTCCTTTTTCTTGACAGTAGATATGCAACAAGTAAAATAACTACAACAAACACAACGGCCAATATTATTAGATATGAATTATCTTTGTCTATGACAATATCTGTTACATTACCAACCTCATCGTTTATAGATAATGTGCCACTCGACAGGTCAAGGGAATTGGCGGACGTATCCAGAACTAAGGTTTTATCTCCAAAACGAACAGTCGAAGCCGTCTCTTGTAAGATGCGGAACTTCACCTTTAGTAATTCTCCCTTGCCTTTAAATAAATTACCTGGACTCATAAATCTGGTGAGAAGGATGTTGCCATTACCGAAGTCTTCTTCGGCGCTGGATTCAAAAACACTGTTTTGTGTATCGAGTTCTGTAACTTCGAGAATCTTAGGATCGTAGTCAATATCTACCGTGATAGTATTTGTCTCTGTTGAGTTAGTGTCAAGATAAACTGTTATAACAACGTCTTCATTTCCTATCGCTGTTATGGTATTTGGCTCAAAGGACAGGGATGCTGTTTGCGCACAAGTTTTGCCTGGATGAGCTAAAAGAGTAAAGGTAAAGATTATGATTAAGAATAAAACTGGCTTGAGTTTCATTAAATGTTTCTAAAATATTATTTTTTTGTCCAGCAGCCTAGTACTTTTGACAGGTCATAGGCATTTACATTTCCGTCAGCCTTTTGTGAAGTTCCCCATATATCAGCCTGTTCGTCCTTTGGAGTTTTCTGCCATTTCCAGTTTGAAAGAATGAGTGACAGATCATAAGCACTTACCTTGTCATCTGGTTTCTCTAACGGGCCCCAGATGTCACTCTCCTCGCAATTTTTTACAGGCGGCGGGGTTGTAGATTCACAAGTGCAAGCTTTCAAGTTGCACTTGCCGACAGTACAATCTCCGTCTTTGGTGCATTCAGCTCCGCAGTCCTTGTTGCAAGTCGGCTCTTCTCCAAATACACAGAATCCTTCAGCCCCTGTACGTAAACAACTGTATGAAAGCCTTTTCTTGCCATCGCATGGAGGTTTGCAGCTTTCATTTGTGCCACAAATTGTAGGCAGAACTATTTCACATTTGCAGCTATCAAAGTTGCACTCGAAGCCATCCGCGCACTCACTCTCCCCAACGTTATTTGTCGTACACTCTGCACCGCACTTTGCACTGCATTTCAAGTCACTTCCATATACACAGTCTCCTTGTCTGCAGAGGTATTCATACATATGATATCCTTCACAGTCAGGCTCACAATCAGCATCATTTGAGCAGATCGGGTCTATAGCTGGGAATGGTAGATATGGTTCCCAACCCGCTGTGTCGGGCCCTCCATATGCTCCTATATCAGATGCCTTAGAGCCCTTTGCAGGAAAATCTGCTTCGATTCCATTACTCGAGGGGTCCTCTATTGAAGGGTCTCCAGAATCTACCGAGCTGGAAGTATCTTTTAGTAGATATAGGTAACTGTCGTCTTCATAAAATTCCGGGTCCTCGCTGATAGAGTTTTCTCCGGGCTCGACATCTGAATAGTTGCCTTGTTCGTTTTGGAAAACATTATTGTAATCGTTTATATATTCACCAGCCCATGATCTGTCGGAATCATTAAAGATTCCATAATTTCTGTTATTTGCGATAATGTTGTTGATAATATTTGCAGAGGATCTTCTCATAATTGAGACGGCTCCATAACTTACTCCCTCGGGGTCCAGGCCATTTTCAACTATAGTGTTGTTTATGATCTCGATCGTACTTTCAGGAAAGGACGTTATCCCTTGATCATTGTTTCTAAAGACAATATTGTTTTTTATAACAGCATCAGATTTTTCAACAAAGATACCGAAGTACTGACATTCGGTCACAATATTGTTCTTGATCTCTACATCTGAAGATTCGTCAATATAAAGACCTAAATGTTTAGGCGCCTTCAAAAGATTATTATGGATCTCTCCTTGAGAACTATAAGTATATATAGCTGGAACAGATTTCCCTTTCGAAATCAAGGTTAACTCCTCGATTTTAAAATCTTCCGATTCACTTATTGTGAGCAGTCCTACATGAATTCCATAAGTATTCCAGTCTTTCAGCCCCTTTATGATGGTCTTTGTAAGGCCGGCACCTTTTAACGTGATAGAATCATGGATTCCGATTCCTGCTGCTGTGCCGTAATAATTATCATATTGGTTGATGTAACTGTCTATCTCGTATATGCCTTCCTCTAGTTGTACAGTATCACCATCTTGAGCCAGGTCGATTGCGGATTGAATAGCCTGTTTATCATCACCGTTTTCGTAATCGAAATCACAATCAGCTCCTCCGTTAAAGCAAACAGTTATAGTTTCTCCGCCGGATGCTTGATTACGGATATCAAGACTTTCGTCGGAGGTTGCGAGGTAAATTACGATTATTGTAGCGATGACAAGTACGAGCGCTATAATGAAGGACTTTAGTTTCTTTTGATTCATGATTATCTTTCTGATCTATTGAATAATAGAATATTTCCAGAGGTTTTACAACTGGCTTTAGTGTTTCGTCCAGCAGCCTAATACTTTTGACAAATCGTAAGAATTTACTTTCGCATCAGGCTTATCAGCAGCTCCCCAGATATCAGCCTGTTTATCTTTTGGAGACTTCTTCCATTTCCAGTTAGCGAGAAGTAGTGAAAGGTCATATGCGTCAATTTTGTTATCAGGCTTCTTTTTTGGTCCCCATATATCCGCAACAGAACATGTTGTTTTCTTTGGAATACAGACATTTTCACTACAGATTTCATCTGAAATGCAGTTACCACAGTTTCCTCTGCAACCATCATCCCCACATGTCTTCTCTTGGCAGTTTGGAATGCAACTCGGTTCATTCAGCTTAATGAGTGGGTTCCCAAAAAGAATTTCTCCGAACATATGAATGTTTGGATCAAAATCATCACCATATCTTTTTTTGTAGAATGTACTATTGTTTCGGTACGTTTGTTTACTGAACCATGCATCTGCAAAATTAATATTCTCATTTAGAGCCTCAGTCACCTCTTGTAATTCTTCTGGGCCGTATGACCAAGTAGTTGCTGTTGAAACTAATCCAATTGGCATTCTGAAAAGATAAGTCTCGGCGATAGGGATATCTTGTTTAGATTCCAATAGATCTCCTGTATGGCAGCCTCCAATAAATGTGATTATTGATCCGCCTCCATTTTGTTCTAATTTTTCCTTTTTTATGTGGTTAATATTTGGATAATGAGTGTTATTGTCGCCATGCACATATAATAGCGTCATCTGGTACGGATTTTTAATTAGTGAAAGGTATTCAAGCCCATCAACTTCAATCCTGTTCCCAGAGGAATCAAACCCTCCCCTGGTATCAACTTCTGGTCCATAAATATCTGAAATTTTTTCGTAATAAAAATCCATATCTTGGGACCAGTCAGTGTGAAGCATAATCAATGACCTTTCATTGTATTGGATGTTTCCTGTATAATAGTCATGTGTTTTGGAGAAGAAGTAGGTCAAATCCTTAGTGTTTTGAGTAGGGGAAACATCAGAAGGATAAATCCATGAGACCCAAATTTCAGGACCGTCATTTGTTCCCCAAGTATGATAGTCATAATAACCATCAGAGTCATTATCATACCAGCTTCCATCCAAATCTTCGTAGAAGAAACTATTGACTCCCTTATTCTCATCCCATCCATTTTCCCAAAGCGAATAGGGAATTCTTCCAACAAGTATTGCCCCTTGAATACTCTTGTTATTATAATAATCTATCAAAACGTCTCTAATTTGTTCAGGGGTATAGTTCTCGTAGGAATTATCATTTAAAAGAAAGATTTTTATTTCTTCTCGTGCTTCTGCATCTTTGATAAACTGGTCAATACTAGGCTGTACTTGTTCGTAAGCAATCTTCCCAATGATGAGTGCAACACATTTTTTACCTGACGGACAATCAACTGAGGGAATATCTGTTGCAGCCTTATCTCGAATGTCAAGGCTCTTGTCAGACATCACAGAATAAACCGATATGCTAGTTCCAATAACAATAGTGAATATAATTATGACTTTCCCCAGTTTTTTCAGGATCATACATACTAACGATAGAAATGATAGGATATTTCCAGTAGCATTACAACTAGAAGATTAGTGCTTCGTCCAGCAGCCTAGAACTTTTGACAAGTCATATGCGTTTACCATTCCATCCGGCTTATCAGCCTCTCCCCAGATGTCAGTCTGCACATCCTTTGGAGTCTTCTGCCACTTCCAGTTAGCAAGTATGAGGGAGAGGTCATGAGCACTGACTTTGCCGTCAGGTTTACTTTCCTCACCCCAGATATCAGCTATAGAACAATCGGCAGATGAAGGCTCTTTGCAGATACCATCGTCACACTTGCAGTTGTCCCCTTCGCAGGAGGAACAGATAGTACCATCCGGCAGAGATGTATTCGAGCAGACACCGGAGAGAATATTGCAAGTATCTATCGTACAGTCGTTCTCGTCATCACAGTCACTGTTTTGGGCACATTTCATTGGAGGAATCTTGCAGGTACAATTGCTTGTATCACAAACTTTATCATCACTACAGTCACTATCTGCAGTACATTCTGCACCGCATTCTTTATCACAGACAAGCGGGTCACCAAAAACACAAATACTGAGAGCTGTGTCACACATATATGGTGCTCGCTTTACTCCGGAACAGTCGGGCTTGCATTCTTCGTCAGTAGTACATGAGATATCTACACAAGTGCCCGTTTGACAGGTTTGTCCAGCTCCACAGGCATTACCGCACTGACCGCAGTGGCTGTTTGAGTTCAATAGATCAGTTTCGCAGCCGTTGGGATTGATGCCGTCACAGTTACCCCAGTCAGCGTCACATGTAGGATTGCAAAGACCGGAATCGCATTGAGTAGAGCCATGATCATTTGAACATCCAAAAGGGCAAGTTCCTCCGCACCCGTCATCGCCGCATTCTTTACCATCACACTGGGGAGTACAGACAGCTAAACAACCTGGAAGATCAGGATCTAGATTGCAGGCACCCGGACCTCCATAAGCACCAATATCATTTTTCGAGCCGTCAGGGTCGTTGTAATCAGCATCGGGGTGTCCTGCATCGATAGCAGGCGAACCTGTCTGGAGATGATAATCATTCTGATTAACAAATTTTGGATCAACTGTCAAATTTGTAGCCGGCGGCCAGTCGGAGAAATTGTTCCAGTCGCCTCCAGCATTCCCGAAAGCGAGGTTGTATTCAAGGCTCGTAAAGTTGCTTTGTGTAGCTGCCCTGATACCACCTTCTTCATTGAAAGCACTTATGTTATTGAGGACTGTGCCTTTGACATTATCAAGCAAGTCTATCCCGTGTCCTCCGTTACCCACTGCATTATTATTAATTAATTGGGTAATAGTATTGTCAAAAATTTTAATACCAGTTTTTGTATTATTGTACACAAGGTTGTTTTTTATTACAGCCAATACATTTCCATCCCCCTGTACTCCAAAATCAGTATTCTCAGATATCTGATTCCCTACAATGCCTACATTCGAATTAGAAGTTATGTATATTCCACATTTGTGATTGCTTTTGATAATATTATCTGTAATTTGTACCTTGGAGTCACCACTAAGAATTATACCAAATGCATTATTCTGGATTTTATTTGATAATATACTTCCCTCGGAATTTTGATAGAAATAAATTGCACCTTTTGTGTAATCTTCTTCTTTAATATTATTTCCTGAGAATTCACTTGTCTTTATAGCGACAAAAGCATTATCCCTGGCATCGATACCCTGATGTTGATGATTCTCGAATTTACTGTCTTCAATTGTGACCTTTCCATTCCCATGTACTGAAACACCCGGCCATTCGTTGTTCGAAAAGTAGGAGCTTTTAACACTTCCGGAATTTTCTCCGCTGAAGTATATTCCGGCAGCTTTGCTATTCAAGACCTTTATGTTCTCAAAATTGAAAGTGCAGTCGGTATTTGGGTTGGGATCCTGTCCTCCATTTGTGTTATGTCCGTATATGTGGATAGTGCTGTTGACAAAAGTGTCACTGTCAAAGGTAATATCCTTAAAATTTATGGTTATTTTATTTAATCTCTCTATGTGAACTGTATGTCCGTTTCCAACACCTTCGAGAGTCATTTTCCATGTAGTCTGATCTACTCCTTTTCCCCTGATAGTAAATTCATGAGGATTATCGTCTAAAAGATCCGGATTCAAATAGTCAGGACTTATGATAGCCATATCATCATATACCGGAATTTCTATCTGAATAGTCCATCCGTCGTGAACCCGGCCCAAGGCATCGTTTACAGTAACAGCGCATTCCGGATCTGTCGGGTCACAAGTCTGCCGAACATATATCGTCTCGGGGATTGCTGCACTCGAACGAAGTTCCTGCTGATACTGGATGTAGTATGCAGTCAAGGCAGTAATCGTCATACCAAATACGATAAAAACGGCTGGGATAATTTTTTTGAATTTGTTCATAGTATTTTCAGAATATATTATATAATAGTGCAAATATGATTCTTTTACAATATCTTTTTTCTTATTTCTTTTCTTGTCTATGATTCGATTTACTGCTATTATTAGCCGGTAATGTTGATTTTATATTTCAAGTTGATATGGCTAGAAGAAGAGGCCGAAGTAAACACATAACAATAAAAAGCGATGAAACAAAGAATGTTATCGGTATTCTTAGTCTAATCGTAGCATCGCTGTTTGCTCTCAGCTATTTCGTAGATTCACCGGGGTTAGACTTTATAAAGAAATTTTTTGGGGGAGCAACCATCGTAGGGTTTATCTTTTTTTCAAATCTTTCACTCAGAATGTTCAGGGTCGAATACATTCTTTCAAAAACGAGCTCGCTTGTTGGACAAGTATTAGCGTTTATCGGCACTTCAGCTTTGCTGCATTACTTAATTGATCTTGATGAGGGGTTTGAACTTGCAAGTAGAGGCGAAGGCGGAGGAGTGCTGGGTTACGAATTTGCTCACAAATACTTGATCGACATTTTTGCTCATGAGGGTTCCATCATCATCATTTTCTTTCTTTTGGTAGTTGCCGCTTCTCTAACTTTCGGAGTGTCTATAGGACAAATGATTCAGCAAATATTTACCGCGATCAAGAAAATTATAGATGCGATCAAAGGGGTCAACCAAAAAGTAAAAGAACATAAGGAAGCTGATGCAGATAAGACGGAAGGAACGGCAGGCGAGGAAAAGATGGTAGGGGATTTCAGGAAAGATGATGCAGCTAAGGCGGCAGAGGAAGAGAATCGAGAGAATGAGGCAAAAGAGGAATCCGAACCCAATAGAGATCAGTCGGCCGTCAAGGCAAAAGTGAACATAAGGGAAGAAGTTCTCGAGGGGGCTCTTGTAAACAAATCCTTGAACTACAAGAGTTGGAAGCTTCCTCCGACAAGCCTCCTGTCTCCAGCAGTGAAAAGTTCCAAGCAGGACGGAAATGTACAGAAAAATGCGGACATTATAGAGCAGACTTTACAGAGCTTTGGTGTAAAGGCAAAAGTCGTAGACGCATTGGTCGGACCTACTGTTTCCCAATATGCTGTAAATCTTGCCCTCGGACAAAGGGCCGCGAAAATCTCAAACCTCAAAACTGATCTTGCGCTGGCGCTAGCTGCACCCACAGGTGCGGTCAGAATAGAGGCCCCAATCCCAGGAACAAGTTATATAGGAATCGAGATACCAAACTCAAAGCGGGAGACAGTTTCTATACGTGAACTCATGGAATCAGTTGAGATGAAGGATAATCATATGCTTCTTCCGGTCTGTGTGGGAAAGCGGATCAATGGAAAAAATGTTGTTTCTGATTTACAGAAAATGCCTCATCTATTGATCGCTGGAGCTACCGGCTCTGGTAAATCAGTTCTGACGAATGGATTTATCATAAGCTTTTTGATGAAAAGAACTCCTGACGAAGTGAGAATGATCATGGTAGATCCAAAACAGGTTGAGCTCTCAGACTATGATGGAATCCCGCATCTGTTGACTCCAGTCATAACAGATATGCAGAAAGTGCTCAACTCTCTCAAGTGGGCGATCCTTGAAATGGAGAAGCGTTACACGATTTTCCGTCTGGCGAAAGTGAGGAATATTGCTGGATACAACGAGAAAATGGGATACTCAGCTATGCCTTATATCATTATAATAATAGACGAAATGGCAGATTTGATGCTTTCCTGCGGTGCTGAAGTAGAGATCGCAATTGTCAAACTTGCACAAAAAGCCAGGGCAACTGGACTTCATCTTTTACTTGCAACGCAGAGACCTTCGGTTGATGTGTTGACTGGACTCATTAAAGCAAATATCCCCGGCAGAGTTGGTATGAGTGTAGCAACGCAGGTTGACTCAAGGGTTATCCTCGATCAGTCCGGTGCCGAAACTTTGCTTGGAGCAGGTGATATGCTCTTTAAAGAACCGGATAAAGCAAGGCCGTATAGGCTACAGGGTATCTGGGTTTCTCAAGATGAGATTGGAAGAGTAGTAAGATTTATCAAGTCTCAAGCAAAAGAAGTACATTACGCTTCCGATGTAACTGAGAAACAAACTGACCCAGGGGCTTCTCCATCTGCCGTTGAATCGGTCAAATTCTCAGACGATGAGCATTTTGCAGATGCTGTGAGAATAGTCTGCAGTGCCAAAAAAGGTTCGGCTTCACTGTTACAGCGGAAACTGAGTATTGGTTATAATAGAGCAGCACGCCTGCTCGATGAGCTATATAAAGTTGGCGTTGTCGGTGATCAGGAGGGCAGCAAGCCTAGAAAAATACTGGTCTTCGATGCGGAAGAA
>JAHIVN010000025.1 GCA_018816645.1 Patescibacteria group bacterium
ACTATTTGCATTTGGATTCCATGTTGTGGCATTTCCGGTCGAAACATCTAAGGCTGCAATACGATTTCTTGGTTGCCCTCCTATTGTAGTAAAGAATCCTCCTGCATACACTATCGAGTCACTTATCGACAACTCAAAAACTCTATTATTTGCGTTTGGATTCCATGTTGTAACAGCTCCAGTAGAAGTGTCGACAGCAGCAATTCGGTTTCGTGTTTGACCACCGATCGATGTGAATTCTCCACCTACATATATAATCGACCCACTAACGGCTAAAGAGTAAACATCACCATTTGAATTTGGATTCCATGCTAAATCAACTGTTCCATCAGAAAAAAGGTGAACAAGACGATTTCGTGGCATCCCCCCCGCATAGTTGAATGATCCTCCTAAATAAAAACCACCCGAACCATCGGGAACTGCTGTACGCACAAAGCCATCAATTTTAGGATAGCTAGATACGGGGTCACCGTTAGTTATATCAAAAGGTACTCCATTCCCTGTATTTGGCCCAATATAATTAAAAGAGCCGCCGATGTAGACTATACCATCATTACCGGCCACCGAAGCTCTTACTATTCCATTTGTAATCCAGATATCCTCATCCGGAGTATCAAGTAACACTGCAAAGGCTCGACTCTTCGTTCCATAGAACAGAAACACAACCACAAAAAATATGAATATAGGAATAGTATGGATTATTAAGCGGACTATACCCTTCATTAGACTATATCCGAAATTAACTTTTTAGTTAAAATCGGCCGTAAGCAACTTTAAATATATAAAACTTTGCAGTAACAGTTTACATCACCACTTGGAGATTATCAAGATGTTGTACAGGTTGCATACATGTTGCGCACTAGAAACACTTTGAATATGCAACATTTTTACTGAGCCAAGGACTGATATTTCACATCTAAGTACACTGATCCTCTAGGTGGGCTATTGTAAAATCATTGCTGTAAAAATAGACCCAGAAACCACCGAGAAACTTGGTTTTGAAATAAGTTTACTTAAGATGCTGAACGAAACTTCAAAAATCAAGAAATTCCTTGCTAGATAGGTTCCGTCCGGTATTGTATTATTGACTTGGAAAAGAATTACGTAACTGGAGACTAATTCATGTAGCAAGAAAGTTTAGGTAGTACATAGATTTGATAGTTTGGCTGGGATCTGGTATCAAGCACGCGCAATCCGCTAATCACGTTTCCCAAGAGTCTGACAATCGTCCCATGTGTTATAATTTCCCCATCATGAAAATCGCAGTACTCACTTCAGGTGGTGTTGACAGCTCGGTAGCATTATACCTTTTGAAAAAGCAGGGGTATGACGTTACATCATATTATATCAAGATCTGGCTAGAGGAGGATTTCAAAGTCTGTCCGTGGAAAGAAGACCTGAAGTATGCTCGGGCAGTTACTAATAAACTGAAAGTCCTTCTTAAAGTAGTCAATTTACAAAAAGAATATTGGAAATCAATCGTTGAGTATACGCTAAAAACACTGAAAGAGGGGAGAACTCCGAATCCGGACATAATGTGTAATCAGCTGATTAAGTTTGGAGTGTTTGATGAAAAATATGGGAAAAAGTATGACAGAATAGCTACGGGACATTATGCGAGATTAAAGAACAGCGAACCCGACTTCGCCGAGGCTTCGTCGGGCAAGCAGCAGGTTGTTGATAGATTGTTTAGAGCAAAGGATGCTTGGAAGGACCAGACTTACTTTCTGAGCAGAATGACAAAGAAACAGCTGATTAAAGCGATGTTTCCGATAGGGGATATGTTGAAAAGTGAAGTTCGTGATATCGCAAAGAAGGCAGGTCTCCCAACCCACGCACGTCCCGATAGTCAAGGGCTTTGTTTCTTAGGAAGAATTCGCTTCAATGATTTTCTTGAGAGATATATGGGGAAAAAGAAAGGTGGAATTATAGATATAGAGAGTGGAAGAGTTGTAGGCGAACATGATGGCTACTGGTTTTTCACGATCGGGCAAAGGAGTGGCCTCGGAATTGGCGGAGCTGGGAAACCTTATTATGTAGCCAAGAAAGATGTCGAAAAGAATATAGTTTACGTTGCGAAGGGTAGCAGTAGCAAGTATCTTCTAGCAGGCACGGTTGTGTTGAAGTCTTTGAATGTTCTCGCAGGCGATTTGCTGGAAGAGGGAAAAGAATACTTGGTCAAACTCAGACATCCTCACAAAGGGGTGATGGGAAAAGTGAAGAAACTGAACGATAATTCGCTAGAATTAGAGTTGAAGGATAAAGCATTTGGTGTGACTGAGGGACAGTTTGGGATGTTGTATGATGGGGAGGTAGTTGTATGCAGCGGGGAGATAGGCCGGGGAGATGTTTAGGAGAGGCTGTACAATTGTTTAACATTAGTTCAACAATTGTTGTTATCTGGACTAAAAAAGCTGTATCTGCTTCTGGCTTTCGCCTCCGAGCATGACCCAGCCAGAAAGGCTTCTCTTCTTTACCGTAACTGGAATTCTGAACTTCGTTGGTCTTTTTATGTCTATAAGAGTGAGTAATGTTGCGCTTACCCTTTCCTGCCAAAACTTTTCTGAAAGTGCCAGCGCATCCCAATTCTTCTTAATGATTTCTTTCAACTTGTCCGGAGTCAAGTTTTTATAAAATTTCACATTTCCTGCAACAAAGTAACCTTCTATAGCTCCTCCGGATTTCTTCATAAGTACAAGATCTCCTTTTTCGATATTTCCAAATGGCGCACATTGTATCTTTGAGAACCTGGCATCAATAGTTTTTTGGCCCGTAAATATTTTGGTGATGTAGCCTGGAGTAAAGATCGCTAGATGTAGCATTTTTTTTGATGTTAGATGTTAGTCGGGCATCAACTAAATTTTACCATAAACTGCTCTTAAACAGTAGCTTTTGAAATATACAGAAGGGTGTGTGAATAAGTTGGGATACATGTTGCGCAGAGGTGCGATATAATAACTATGATAAATTGTTACGTAATCGCACCATGAAGTATGGTATCAAAACAACAGCAAGATATAAATCCCCCTACATAGCAAACATCACTTGGCCTAAGTCCAAAGGCAAGACTACGACTAGGCTGGATGGATTACATAGAGGAAGGAAACAGCACAAGAAAAGCATCAAGACACTTTGGAATAGCAGAATCAACGATAAGATACTGGAGAAAGAAGTATAACAGATGGAAGCTGTCAACACTGGAAGATGAGTCCAGGAAACCAATTAGAGTAAGAGAAAGCAATATACCCTTTGAGGTAATAGAGAGAGTGGTAGAGTTAAGACAGGAATACGGCTAGGGAAAGGTAAAGTTACAGATACTAGTTCAGAGAGAAGGAATAAGTATAGGACAAAGTAGAATACAGAAGATAGTAAACACTGCAGGATTGAAGAGAAGAAAAAGAGAAAGAAAGTACAGACTAAGAGTAAACAGGAGACATATGTAATGCAACCTCGTACATGTGTTTGATAGCTTTCAGAACTGGTGATATAATCAAGCATATTTGTATGATTCTGTATATGGAACCCGGTGAATACTCAGGGGTGGTAAAACCAGTTGTTACTCCAAGAGATAGAGAAACAGGCTTTAACTTTGCGTATAGAGTTCTTCAAGATGTCTGTGAAATTACACCCGGGGTTAATGTCTTTCTTGCCCTACGTATGGCTCGCGTGCAACTAGGTAGCTATCGGGGTGCTTTATCAGATGATTTTTTGAACGAAGCTGATAAAGTTTTGCAAGGATTAATGGCTAACTCGAACTAGCTCTTGCACCCCTGTTCCTTTTCTTTTATCCTAAGAATTATACTCTTACCTTTTAAGCTTTAATCATGAAATTAAAGGACAAAACGGTTCTTATCACGGGTGCTTCAAGCGGCATAGGCCGAGCTTTTGCATTGAAAGCTGCTAGCGATGGAGCAACTGTAATTCTTGCTTCGAGGAGTGAGGATAAGCTGCAGGAAGTAAAATCCGAAGTAGAAAAACTTGGAGGGAAGGGAGTTGTTGTTCCGACAGACGTTACAAACGACGATTCTGTAAAGAATTTATTCTTAGAAACAATTAAAGATCGCAGAGTTTTGGATGTAGTTTTTGATAATGCAGGATTGGGGTTTATTGGTAATATTCAAGATCTAACCAGAGAACAGATACACGCCATGATAGATGTAAACTTGATCGGCATGATCATGGTTGCAAAGTATGCTGCAGAAGTAATGGTTCGTCAAAAATACGGCCATATAATCATGACCTCGTCGCTTGCCGGTTTGATCACCATTCCGCAGTGGTCGGTATATGTTGCAACTAAGTGGGCAATCACTGGCTTTGCAGATAGCATCCGCCCTGAACTGAAACAGCATAATGTGAATGTTACTACTGTTCATCCGGGAGCAGTGAAGACAGACTTTTTTGCAAAGGACAAAGCAAATCTGGATCTTGATGATTATGGAGATGCAGTCGAGGCTTCTGAGGTTGCTCAGGCGGTTTATGATGCTGTGTTCACTGACAAGCGAAAGGTCCTAGTTCCGAAGATGGCAAGCAATTATGCTATGCTTTTCAAGTTTCTGCCAGGTGTATTACAAGGTACGCTGGAAAAACAGGCGAGAGATTTTCAGTACACTGATGAACCAAAAGAGGATGAAAGCGAGTTTTCGTATGTGAAGTGTTTGAGCTGCAAGGACTAACTCAGAATTAATACTTAAAGCTCCAATGTTAAAAGGACAGAACAGAGGCTTAGGGCTAAAGTTCCTACATTTTCTCGGACATAGCTTGATCATGTTATAATGGAACCGTCTTTAGTTTAGTAATCCTATTAGCTAGCAATGGAATACTCGGTTGTAGAACTTACTCCGGATGATTGGCATAGGTATAGAGATATTCGGCTCGAAGCCTTGGAGCATGACCCACAGGCATTTGGCTC
Organism: Patescibacteria group bacterium; assembly: GCA_018816645.1. Taxonomy (GTDB): domain Bacteria; phylum Patescibacteriota; class Dojkabacteria; order JAHIVN01; family JAHIVN01; genus JAHIVN01. The sequence continues at coordinate 4,910 of JAHIVN010000025.1, forward strand.
GAGCGTTGCCAGAGAAGCAGCTTTTGATGAAGTAAAGTGGAGGTCACGCCTTCAGCCGTATTCTGCAGAACATAGGCAATGGGCAGTATTTGTAGAGGATAAAACGGGTAAGCTGATCGCTTCAGCAGGAGCTTATGTTTCAGAAGATGGTGTAGCTGAGATAGTAGGAGTTTATGTTACAGAAGATGCAAGAGGGCAGGGGCTGGCTTCTGTATTGATGAGCGAGCTAATTGAAAGAATTAAAAATTCAAACGTAGTAGGCACGTTACGATTATCGGTGAATAAAGAGCAATCCGCAGCAGTTGCCTTGTACCAAAAGTCCGGCTTTGTTATTACCGGTGAGAAAAAAGAAATGCTTGGTGGAGAAGAAAAAGTTGTAGTAATTATGGAAATGGGATTGTAACTAGGTAGTTAGGCAACTTTTTTCGTTTCCTTTGTAAATTTCTCTTTACGCCAATTCATAAGGATCTCATTTAGTTCCTCAATAAATGGATCAGTCTTTAAGCTCTTCGTCTATCCACTCCCTTATTCCCTTTGAGCTCCTGGTAACTGGTACTGATAACAAAACAAAGGTGTCATAGCTGTGGACTTTTCGAATCTCTGTTTCAACCTGTTCAAAAAGATCTTCTCTTGAATCCATGATGAGCATTACTTCATTGGCATTATCAACTTTTCCATTCCAAAGAAAGGAAGACGATACACTACACATTTTGGCGCATACGACTAGTTTCTTTTCATGAAGCACTTTTTTTATCTTTTCAGCTTCATCCTTATTTGCGCAGGTTAAAAATAGAAGATTCATGTAGTTAGAGTTAATAAATAAAGTAGCCAAGCCCTGACTTTATAGAAAATCTAATTCATATTCCACCCACCCTAGTTCTTTTTCTCTCAGCATCCAGACGAAAGCTTTTTGCGTTTTCAGATTGATCAAGATTCTTGCGATCGTTCTTTCATTAAAAATGCTTATTTCTTTTCCAAGAGAATTGTCTGATAATAATTCTCTCAAGTCCCCTTCTGTCATTTTCTTCTTTGCTTGAGCAATCGCACTCTCGTATCTCTCATAAGTGCCTATACCTACACCCTCTTTGTATTCTTCGGACTGTATTCTGGCCAGTTCGCTCAGATAGTGATTTGTATGGATAAATGGAGTTTTGTTCTTAGTTACAACTAGATTTTTTGAAGTCATTTCTATGTTCCAAACGGGTCCACCGAGAGAGGTGATCGTATGGCTGTAGCCGGATGCCCTAGTCAGTTTATTCAATTTTTCAAAATCATTCACAGGTTCAGCGGTTTCTGATAACCATCTGGAGATCACATTTCTGGGTATACCAACCTGATGATCGGTATGCACTAGAGAATTTGTCAGCTGGACAATGCCGTTTGAATTTATACTGATAGATTCTCCTCCGAGAGAATAAGAATAGTAGAATTCAAAAACTGTTATGTCCCGAATCGTCTTTTGAACTATGTAAATTTCATCCTTCACAGAAGCATCAAAATCCTCCGTACTGCCAATAAGAGATCCATCATTTGTCACGATAGCAGTGCATTTCTCTGACTTGTCCTGAGAAAGATCGCTTCCTATTACCATCGGCCACAAATCTGCAAAGGAAACACCCGAGCCCTCGGCAAATCCTCTCAGCTCTTCAACATAGCTGGGAAATTCATTTTCCGTAAAATCCAAATATTTATCTGACACTCGGTTTCTTCTTTCCCAGTCTCTGCTTTGACTGGATCTTTTCAAACCATTCTTAGCGTCTTGTTTAAATGCTGCTCCCATCATGCATCCAAGCTCGAAATTGGTTTCTGCGTTAAAACTGTAGAAAGATTTATGAAGAGGTCTCTTTTTTGACTTCATCAGACTTACGCTGTTTCGACTTGATTTGGTTCCAAGTATTATTGAGGGTTCTCTCTACGATTAGAAGCGAGATATCATCACAAACACCTGGAATAAAGTCGGGAAAAATAAAATAGATCATAACAATAAACAGTGTCCAGTTTTTTTGGAGAAAGTTTTTCATTAAATTTTTACATTCAAGAAATCAAGTATTGTGCTGTCAATCGGCGATAAAAATTTGTTCCAGCTATTTCCAGTTTTGAACTTGTGTCCAAACTATATCGATAAATTATACAATAAATGTAAATATATAAGAAGCGAAATAGCTTTGTTATCAAGGTATTTATCGGTCGTAGTTATTTTTTGTTTTATAAATTTATGCAAAGTTCCAAAATATAACAAATGATAACCCCTTCATTACGGCATGTTTACCCTATTGCATTTTCTGAATTTTTGCGTATATTGATATTGTATTAATTTATTAATTTAAAAAAATGCCCCGAGCAAAAGCAAAATCAAAGGCAAGGAAACCTGCAAAAAAAGCAGTAAAGCGAAGGCCTGCTAAGAAAGTCGCGAAAAAAGCAAAAAGGAAAGTTGCAAAAAAGACCGTAAGAAAGACAAAAAGAAAAGCTGCCAAAAAGACGGTAAGAAGAAAGAAAAAGTAATAAATATGCAAAAAAAGAAAAATACTAATGTTTCCCTTTTGGGGCATTAGTATTTTTTTATCTACATAGTTAATGAAGTCAACCCCCGAAAGATAAGCAACCAATTCCTACGATACTTAGCAGCATCCCAAATATCTGGTACAGTTTCAGTTTCTCTTTGAAAAAGATGAACGCGAGAGGAACTGCAACCAGCGGTGTGGCTGAAGCGATAGTAGCTACAACAGAAGGCTCTCCTAGTTCCAGGCCGCGATTGAATACAGCTATAACTATTGTCTCAAGGAGTATCAGTGCTATTACCAACTTGGGGACTTTGATAAAGAAATTTTTCAGTCTCTTTCTGCTGAAGAAGGCTAAGATGAGAAACACCAAGAATGTCCATATACGGCCGGTAAGGGTGACCGAGAACCAGTCAAATTTCTGTGTAAAAAGTGCGACAAGAAAGGAGTGTAGGCCCATGACAAATGCAGACAAGAATGCCCAAGCAGTACCAGCATGCAGAACGACAGCTTTTTTCTTAATCTGTTCAAAATCTGCCGAGACTAGAAGTACGCCGGATATCACGATCAAAATTCCAAGGACCTTTTCGGCGTAGATTTCCTCTTCCAGAAATAGGAAGCTTAAGACTGAGGTGAAAATTGCCCAGATGGGAATGATCGTACTGATGACAGATATGGTTCCTGTTTGAAGTGACTTGGACAAGGTGAAGTAGGATGAACTTGCTGTTATACCAAGGATACTAAGCAGGAAAAAGTAATCTATCGAGATGCTGTACTTAAAAAATAATAAAAGCAGAACTGTCAGTGGGAGCGCTGAAGTATGAACTATAAAACTAAGTTTAAATGGATCAACCTTTTTGGAAAGAACACCAGTTGTAAAATTTCCAACTCCCCAGCCAAACATAGCTAGAAGTCCAAAAATAATTGAAGGGTTCATAGTTGAGAAGTGAAGAGTTTAAATTTCGTAAACAATAGATTACCTTTTTGCTCAAGAATAGCCAAAAGCTAATCCTTAGTTAATTCATAGTTGATTTGGTGTTAATTAATTGTTCATGCGTAGTTGAATGATTGTTATTCTGGAAAAGAGATAACAAAACCAGGGCTACAAAAGAAGTAAGTATGGCGTATTTAGAAACCAAGTTCAGGGTATGATAGCTTTCATTTCCTTTTTTCAGAATTTCAAAATCCGTTGTATAAATGATTTCACAGCCCGTATCAGTTCTCACTGTGCTAGTATCTCTTGTGCCGATTGTTCCATCCTGTGTTTTTATAGAATAATCTATGAGTAGACCTTTGAGGTGGATTTGGTCGCCTATGTTTGAGCTCTTGATCAATTTTGATAGAGTCTCAGTTTCCGGAAGGAGATGATTATTTGAAAGACTAGTCCCGTCAAACTTGTCATACCAGACAGAATCTGTACCGGGTTTGAACTCAAAGAAACAAGTAAATTCTCCGCTTCTGTACTTCATTTTCTGATATACTCCGCTTTTGATGTTCTCACCCCATATAACACAGATGTCTTTCGTATTTAATGGATCGTTTGCGTGGGTGATGTCATACCAGATATCTGTGTCATAGGCAGATACGATCAGGCCGTATAATTCATAGGAGTACTTGGGAGTAATTTCGTATGTTGTACCTTCTCTCTTTATCTCAAAACCTTCATCCTTTACAGCTATTTGCTCAGGAACAGTATATATTTGCTCAAGAATTCCCGCTTGACTTGGAAGATAGTCTTTTCGGATTTCGGAGTAGATAAAGGTAAGAAGACTGGCAAAAAGAAGTATTAGCAAGAATTTCTGGATAATTTTATTGATTAGTTTCATCTGGCTATGTAGTTAAATAAGTCAATCTACCCTCGACCTCTTTTGAGATATTCTGATGATTCCTCAGATATTCTTCCAGGATTTCCTGAACAGATGTTGTTACAACCTTAGAGTTGCCAGCCTTCAGCAGTTGTTTTTCAGACACATTTAAATTATCTTTCGAGTTTTGGATGTGATATCCCTGAAGGCAAATAGTGTACAGTTGCTTGTCCTTTATCTTGGCATTATCTATTTCCAGAGACTTAAGCAGGTTGCTTTTTGACGAAAAGACAACTCTAACCTTTGAATTTACCTGATAGCATTCACCCTCACTGTTTCTGTTTTCATTGCGCAGTATGTGACTGAAAATCTTTTTCAATGAAAAGCCTGTGACGGTAAAACGTGTGAGGGAGTCATCAAACGGGAAGCAGGAAATGAAATCTTTGAGAGTCACGAGCGGTCCCAACTCAGGAATCCTGATCGAGCCGCTTCCGACAAGCATTACGTCGCATTCTGCTATCTCGGCAAAAGCGTCTGAAAACAGGTTCCCGAGACTGCTTTCTTCCTCTCTTTTGGGGTGAGTATGTTTTTTAGAAAGTTTGCAAAGGATTGTATTGTATTTTCTGTCGACCTTCTTTTTGAAAGAATCTATAAACCCCTCAAGCTTCTCATCTGGGTCAGCTAATTTACTGTTTATCGGAATGAGTCTCCAGGAGGATTTGACAATGCTGTTGGTAGCATCATCGACTTCGATATCAAAGCGGCCAATCTGATCAGTGCCTACCCCGGCCTGTGTGATAAGTATCTTATTAACCCTCTTTGGATGTTTGAGAATAGTATGAGAATGTCCACCTATCATGATGTCGACTCCCCATTCCCGTTTCAAAAGTTTTGCCAGCTCGATATCTGATTCAAAGCCGATATGTGTCAAAAGAATAGTTAGATCTATATCGTTGTTTTTATATGCATTGCAGATTTTTCCCACTTCTCTGCTGGCTTCCTCCAGAGTGATAAAACTTCCGACGAGTTTATCAAGCTTGATTGAATCCATCACTTTTTCAGTTATGATTCCAGTGAAAAGGATCTCAAAGCCTGCCTTTTTGACTATCAGAAACGGATTCATCAGTCTTTTGTTGTACTTTTTTATATATAAATTTGCGTTTACAATTGGGAAATTAGCTACTCTTTCGAGAAAAAGCAAGTGAGGAAGCCCATAATCAAACTCATGATTTCCAAGTGCAACTACATCGGGTGCTAGATAATTCATAATTTCTATTGTCGAAATACCCTTGTATTCGGAGTCTATCATGCTTCCTTGAAGCATATCTCCAGATATTACGTATAGAACATTTTCCTCTTCATGACGGACTTTATTTATATAACCAGAGAGAAGTGATAAGCCGCCTATGAGTTTACTTTTCTTTCCAACGTCTTTCTTCTGAATCTCGGCGAGGAAATCTCCATGCATGTCGTTGGAGTGAAGAATGGTGAATTTTTTTGTTTTCATAAACTCTGAGCTAATATGAGAGTTACTATATCAATAACCAGGACTATTGACAAAACTTGTCTCTCTTATAAAACGTGCAGATGAGAACTTGGGTGGTTTCCTATGATCTTACTGAAAGATTCTTTTTCAGCTTTCTTCCAATGCTTCAGCCGACTATCAGCCCACTTTGTGGTTTCGGAAACCCACTTTTTCGATATCTCCTTGAGGTATGGACATTTTTTGTTTAGATAAAACCGGATATCATTCTTCTCTGATTTGAAGACTAAAGGGAAAAGGAGGCATTCTAGCGGACGACAGGCTTCTTTGAGCTTGTAGCCCTTTACCGGATCAAGGAATGAACACTCTCCATTTTTTAGCATAAGAAAATGGTTATTGGTTCGTGTGTGAATGAACTTCTTGTTTTGGGCAAACATATCCTTGCATTTTTTTAGTCTTTGCAAGTCGTCCTGCGAGAGGAAAGTAACAGTTTTACAGCATTTGCCTCTGCATTTTTTGCAAATTATTTCGAAGATATTTTTCATTTGCTCAAATTATTATATACATAGTTTATGCAAGAAGCAAAACCTTTTAACTTTTTGAAATTTTGGTATGATATGGTGATTTATATTTAGCACTTGTGATATGGCGAAAGCGAAATACAAAAGGATATTTGAAGAAATATGGGAAGGAAATAAAGCCTTGTTCCAAGAGTTTTTTATGTTGAACAATGATTATGCAGATGCCCGAAACAGAAATAAACTTGAAGAAAAGTTCCAGAATATAGGAGGGAAGGTGAAGAATTTGTTAACAGATGGGGAAAATGAACTCTGCCGTGCAATGGAAAACACAAATAATCGTGTCTACAGTTCAAAAGTAGCGGATAAATACTGGGATGAAATCCGAAAATATTTCAAGTACATGGATCTTGTCGGTGTAGTCTCATCAACGGATTAAAATCTCTCCCAGTTTGTCCAGCTGAATCCATTCGAGGTGTACCTCATGTACAATTCCTCGTCAGACCGTATGACAGCTTGATATAGCCTGTTTGAAGTTACGATTTGCCGTGCATTTTCGGGTATATCAGGTAAAAAGTTCAACATAGTTACTTTTGATTTAGACGTTGTACTAGATTCCCACGCTGACCAGTCTTTCCCATTAAACGTGTATCTTGTATATACCCTGCTGTCTGTTCCGACAATTGTTTGATAGAGAATGTTTATGATACCCCTTTCATATACTGTCATTTCGATATCCAAGTTGGTTTTTATACTTTTCTTCCAGCTACTCCAGTTGGCCCCGTCGACTGTATACCTTGTGTAAACAAAGTTATCAGAACCTCTCACTGACTGAAAAAGCATGGAGCTGTCTGGGTGAACGTTTCGTGTTCCGGGCTGGAAGGCTGTCATAGAAGGCTTTCCCTTTATCTGTCTGCTTTTTTCCCAGGCGGTAAATTGGAGACCGTTTTCAGAGTATCTTGTAGCAAGCTGGCCCGATTTATTTCTGGATGCCTGAAATACAAGGTTGCCGTAGACTCTGCTGTTGCGAGTTTGTACTACGTTCCGAGTGGGGCTGAAGGCTGTCATTTCGATATCTTCTGCTGTTTCTCCATCACTCCCGAACCAATCAGTCCAGTTTATCCTGTCGTTGCTGATTCGTGAGTAAACTTGGTCATCTAGTCCGCGGACACTTTGTGAAAGCAAGCTTTTTTCGGTAGACGTGAAGAAAACTGACAGGAAGCTAGTCATTCTGGTGCTTCCTCTTGAAATGAAAGTTGTCATAGAAACATTCCCTGAAATTTTCCTTCCTGATACCCAAGTTGACCAGGTTGCACCATTCACTGAATACCTCTGAGTTAACCTATTTGAGTCACTTCGAGCTGACTGAATCAAGACTTGCTGGTCGCTGTCATTTTCAAATGTCGTGATCGTAACATTTGCCTGGGTGTTCCCGTTTCGCTCCCAGTTTGTATATTCATTATCATTTAGATATTTTCTTGTATATATGTTTCCATCACTTCTTCGAACAGAAATCAACATTTTCCGCTCACCCGGTGTCTTGTAACTGGTTAAAGCAACATCACTTTGTATGTCACCTGAAAAAGTGAAGAAGCCCTCCATATGCATCATGGCGTTGATGAAGTCATCAAGCCTGTTTTCAACAATCCAAGAAATCTTCGTATTTTTAGTAACCGGGGAACCCATTATTTCTGCGATCCTTTGAGAATAGACTTCCGGATTATCCGGCGCGTAACTCTGATAGAACTCCAGCAGGGTGCAGTTGCCGCATTTCGGGTATGCATAATGCAGTCCGGCATTGATAGCCTTGATGTAAGATTTTGTAGAATTTCTTCCTTTTTTATAATCGGAAAATACCATGAAGGCACCTTTCTCTCCACAAGGTGTCTGACCGCCCATTTGAGTTATGAGATCTATTCTGTATTGTGAGTACTTGATATTTGTCGGGTTGTTGTTCTGGCAAGCCCAGCCGAGATAGCCGTATTCTTCACCATCTTCGAGTCTGCAGTAAAGCTCACTGGCAGTACATGGTACACAGTTCTTTGTAGTCATAGGACACGAAGCGGCTTTTACCTTGGGCAAAAAATCCGGTATGTGGCTTATGATGCTGAGAATAAGACCAATTGGGAGAAGGAATAATAAGAGTTGAACTGTAACCTTGAAATATTTGGGCATAGGATCATTTTACTTCATTTGTTTCTTGATTTCTAGGAACTTGAGCTGCTTGCTTTCTCGAATTGCGAAGTTATTGAATATTAGTACTGTTGATATTCGAAAAGGAAGGGGTTGTATTACCAGAGATCTTTTACAAAGGGAAGAAAGATTCCCCCTTGCTTCTGACTCCTGACTTTTTTTGGAATACTGCAAAAGGCCAAGCAAATTTCCCGTCAATAGGTAATGGGGTGTGAATGTAGGCAACATACAGAATTCTACTGTGATTGGCGTCTTTTCGCCACCTTCCATCTCCGTATCTCTCAGGCGTTCTCATCGCCATTTTGTGAGGAGTTTGATTTTGGTATAGTCCCCTCTGTCTAGCGTCTCCGTATTGCTCAAAGAAAGAGTGTAGCGCCAGGCCAAATAAGTTCTGATACAAAGCGAGACGGCCTCTTGATGGATTGATCGACGATTCTTCGATAACTGCAATGAGCTCAATGAGAGAAAAGGTTCTGTCGTTTGTAGCTTTTGCAGGAGCGGGCTCCTCTCTGTGAGGGACATAAGCTTGGAATTCTTTTAAGAACCAAGAAATATCATCAAGAGTTTCAGCGTTTGTTACTAATTTGCAGAAATATTCTGTAAGAGTATCTTCATCCTCTAATTCTATATCCTCTTCTTCTATCATATGCGCTATACGATCTCGGAATTGCATTCTAGCCTGATCAGCTGATAGTCTAACTTCTCTACTTGCAACCTGTCGTTCTTGGGGAGCTGCTTTGTCCTTAACTTGTCTTGCTGCAACAACATTAGTGTAGCCAACTGCAACAACGAGCTGTCTGCTGAAAGATCGTATAACAGCTCTTTTTAATGCGCTATGTCTTTCTGTTCTAACAACCTTGTCTATGCATACGGCCACTATATCTGGAAGTCTTGCTCTATCTAACTCAATTATGTTGTAAGCAGCCATATGTACTGTAATAGACATAAGTTGTGCATATTCAATGTCTAGTTTTGATAACGATATGCCCTGTGTCTCTGCAACATCTCTTAAGGTTTCTCTGGGTGTATTTGATACTATGGCTTGAGAGACTGAAGTAATTTCCAAAAAATCAGTTCTTGTCAAATTTTCAGCAGCTTGAGTTAATGCCAAGTATAATGTGCCATTATTTACAAATTCTTGAACTGCTTCGATATGTGTCATACCATGGTCTAAACGCTGATGTGCGGGGGTAGCGATTTTAACGGGGTCATTACTTCGTTGTAAAGGAATAGGTGATCGAGTGACTTTTTCCGCTCTATGGTTTTTTCGGAGTTCTGGCACCTTAGGAATAGGGATTCTTTTCGTGAGTTTACTTACTGTAAGAAGTCCAAGTAAAACAAATAATCCACATCCAGTATAATAATCAAATAGTTCTAGCCTTGTAGCCTTTCCTTTACGGACTAACCTTTGTAATCTTTTCATATAATCCTTTGTGCCGAACACTTGTCCACTTTCTGTATGGTAAACCCGGCCAATATTATTAAATGTCCATCTTTCTAATCTTTCTCCAAATGTCCTTTGTTCTGGTGAATCTGCTGATAACATAAATTTACTTCAATATTGTACATTATAACTAAATTTTAGGAACACAGTAACAAGTTATATTATTACAATATATGATAACATAAGCTTGTTTTCTAAACCATATCCTTATATAATCATATATCAATACATTTACTACTACTTACAATGAGTGATACCCTTTTAACAATCAAAGAGGCTGCAAAGCTTCTTCAGGTTCACTGGCAGACAGTGCGTAATCACATTAAATGCGGGGATCTACGGGCACACAAGATCGGCAGGGTAGTGAGGATAAAGAGGGAAGATCTGGATTTATTTTTATCTCCCCAGATTCAGAACAATGACAGAATTGAAATAGAGCTTAGATACTTATTGAAGAATAGAACTTTGCTTGAGAAAAAACTTATCAATCTTGGATCAAAAGTAGTCTATCATGGCCACATTATAGACCATTGGTATATACCAAATAGGATAAAATCAGCTGAGCAGCAGGAAGAATGGTTTGATAAAAACCGCGGATGCGGAATTAGAATCCGCGAGCAGGACAACGGCTATACAGGAAAGATCACTGTCAGTCTTGAAGCAAAACGGCTTACAAAAGAGGATATGAACCACAATACTTTCTTAGAGGCCGAAATATATGTTGACTCGGCCGAAAGTACAGAAAGACTTTTGGAATTACTTGATAGAAAAGAATTTTTGACTATCGACAAGGATCGGATAGTTTATAAACTGGGAAACTTCAAGGTCTGCATAGATGACATAAAAGGGTTTGGGGCTGGCGTTGAGATAGAAATAACTACATTTAAAGATAGAGACAAAGCGCTCAGAGAAATTTTCGGTGCGGCCAAAAAGCTCGGTCTTACAGAAAAAGATCGGGCGGAGAAGAGTATCACAGTGCAGGCATTTGATAAGCTGGCGAAGTATAGTTGAGCTAGTGAGCCAATGAGCTAATGGCCCAATGTGCTCGTGGGCCATGAGCCTTGAGCTAAAGACCGGGAACCTTCTGTTTAACCAGAGGACAACTAAGTGACGACCGATTAACTTGATCAACAAATACTCAACAGTATCAAGCAAGAGAATAATGCTCGAAGTAATCGATATGATTAAATTGATCGAGTTGATTTGGGATTAGGATTTAAGAACTAAGATCAACGGCTGCTGTCTAAGGTTTACAGATTACTTGCCTGCCGGCAGGCACGGCGGTATACTGATTACTGATTATGTCTAAAATAATAGTTATCTACATACTGCTTTTTGTGCTTTTTGCTGTAAGCTACGGTCCCCTTGGGATTGGTGTGTTCAACCTCATATGGTTGACTGCGGTGTTTTTGAGAAAGAAACTGAAGTAAAAGACATCCTACTGAACATTCTACATTGACATTACCTCGAAATCATTCTAAATTTACCTTTGAATATAAATTCTTAAACGCTTAAGTTATGGGCGGCAAAAAACTTTTAGATATCCTTACATTTCGCAGGAAAAAGTATGCTGAGGTTAGAAAAGATGTAAATGAGATAATCCAGACGTTTAAGGAAAATGCAAAGCGGAACCGATCAGTTGCAGACAAGTATGCTGATACAATTACTGCTTTTTCCGGCAGTATTCCTTTCCTTGTCATTAATGTTATTTGGTTCATCGCCTGGATTGCTATCAATACAGAGTTAATTCCCGGAATCGAACCATTTGACCCTTATCCGTTTGGGCTTTTGACGATGATAGTTTCGCTGGAAGCGATACTTCTTTCAACTGCAGTTCTTATCTCGCAGAACAGAGAGACAAAAGTAAACGATCTGAGGTCGGAGATAGATGCGAGGATAGATATCGTTGCTGAAGAGAAGGTGACAAAATGCCTTGAACTTTTGACGCTGCTGCTCAAAAAGAATGATATCGATGTTTCAAATGACGAGACACTTATCAAGATGCTCGAACCTGAGGACAAGGAATATTTGGAGAGGGAAATTGGGAAACAGGTTTAGGGATATTTTGTGGCGGAGTTCAAATCTGTGATTTAGGATTAGTTAATTCTATGAAAGATGAAAATATTTACTGACAATAAAGTCGCAATCCATGAGCTGGAACTTCTTTTTACTGCCTGTTTTCTTGATTTGGTAGAACAAGACGAGGAGAAGTTTGACGAAAACAATGGTCAGTCGCTTCGTGAATGGTTTGGGATAGATGAACTGAGGGACTACCTGAAGCACTCGCGCATTATAGTAGCAGAAGAAGATGGTAAGCTAGTAGGAGCTGCTATTGTCGGCAAACAAAATCCGCTAACATGGCCGGATGGAAAGAAATGTGAGGTATTTAATCTCGGTGTTCTGCCGGAACACCGTAACAAAGGATTAGGCTCTGATCTTATGGAGGCTGTTGAAAAAGAGGCAAAACTTATGGGTGCAAAAAGTATTGTTTTGAATGTACATGAGCTGATGACTGAAACGCAGAAATTCTATGAGAAATTGGGCTATAAGAGGACTGGAATTCTTAGGTATTATTACGAAAATGGGAGTGCGGTGTTTTTTATGAAGAAACTTTCCTAGTAGCAGAGTTGAACTCTGATGCCAGAGAAGAAATACAAATTTTTTTGGTTGCTCCTAAGCCGTTTGTATACTCAAGAATTTTTTCGTGTATCACTCCATTTGAAACAACAGCCCCTTTGATATCTTGAATGTAGCGCTGTTCGTTACCAAAAAGATCGGTTACTTTCCCGCCTGCTTCCTCGACGATTACTTTGATAGCTGCTATGTCAATACTTTTGCCTTTTGTCCCTGCATAAACGCAAGCCTCATACTGGCCCGAGGCTACTAAACATGATGCAGTAATGACGCTTCCAAGATGTAGAACGTAGGCAGAAGTGTCAATTGAGAATTTATGCATAGTTGCAGCAATATCGTATTTAGCTTTGGGCCACCATTCCATGTTGACTGTTGCATGTTTCGTATCTAAATTGCTCACCAAGATCTTTTTGCTATTCAGAAATGCGCCTTTTCCCTTTACGGCTGAGTATAATCTTTTCATAAAGGGGTCATATACTACTCCTAGCTGGGAAACTCCTTGTTTGACCAAGGCTAGCGAGAAAGAGGCAACAGGAATGCCCTTTGCATAAGGCCAGGTGCCGTCAATCGGATCGCAGAGCCAGACTTTATCAGATTTCTTGTCCGAGCTTTCTTCCTCTCCTAGAACTGAGTGGTCGGGGAATTGCGCTGAAATTGATGAGATTACATTTCTGTTGATTTCTTCATCAGCTATTGTGACTATGGACAAGTCTGATTTATATCTGGACTTTACCTCTTTATTAAAATACTTCAGCATTACTTTGCCGGATTCGAGTGCCAACTTTTTAGCAAATTCGAGTTCTTCGTGCATGGCGAAAGTATATCAGAAAGCCTGGATGTATTAAATGCGGGTAATATTTGAACTTTGAACGTTTTTATAATTTGGTTTATACGTAATATCGTAGATGTTCTTTTTGTAAAGAACTAAAACACATACTTTTTTGAGTAAAAAAGTATGCAAAAATCTTTGAGGTGAGGCAGATTCCAACAGAATACACCACACCTACAGAAATCAAAAACAGGGAGTTGCCTCACCCCAAACCTCACATAAGAACATGCCACCCACATGTAACAAACCGCTTGATCTAAAGTGTATGGAATCCGAGATTTTAATAATTTTCCTTTGTTCCAGAGGTTGATTCTTTAATTGGAAAGTAGTTAGTCTTTCTGGTGATACGACTCTCTTATCCATCCCAAGAACTCTTTGTCAATTTCTGATCTTGACTGTACCTCAAAGCAATTCTTAAAAACTTTAGAGGACATGGGTACACAAATCTTTAACCTAGGGCTATCAAGTTTTCTGTCTAATGCAAACCTTATTTCCAACTTATCTTTTTTAGGTAAAGCCGCTAGGAAATCATATTTCCCAAACAAGTGGACACAACAGGGCATAGAAATTATCTTGCATTTACCAATGTTCTTTTCTATCTGCTTGAATAAAAAGTCAAATAAATCCTTTGATTTCTCTTTTCCTGTGAAATGACTTTCTAAAGAAACCTTTTTACAGCTGTGAGGCTGTTTTGCTTTTTGGAAAATTCTCTCGCACTTTTGACATATCCACATACGATTTGAAGACTAAATTATGCTTATGTATAGCATGAAATCGGGAATTGTACCAGGAAATTGAGAGTGAAATGCTCCGAGGGTGGGACTCGAACCCACAACCGATCGATTAACAGTCGACAGCTCTACCATTGAGCTACCTCGGATCATATATTCATCAGTTTTGAATACTTTCGTCCTACAAAAAATGATGGAGAGATTTTATCACGATATTTGAAAAGTGCAAAACTTCGGATTCAAATGATTAAGCTATTCTAGTATAATCAATCTGATATGACAATGAACAACGAGCTTACGTTCCGTCCAGCGGAAATGAAAGATTTCGAAAAACTCACGCAGTTTGGAGTACCCTTAATCAAAGAAGAGTACTCTTTGGTGGTAGAAAAGGGATATGGGCAGTTCTACTTCGCGCAACTAGGTGAAAAAGTGGTTGGATTGATCGAAGTAATGTATAAATGTTTTGATGACAAAGTAGAAGAGAATATTCTTCAGCCTAAGCTGCGGCAGCTAAAAGAACTAGGCAAAAGCTATACTCATGACGATATCAAATTTATTGAGGGTGAGCAAATGTATATCTCTTGGATAGCTGTTCTCCCCGAGTATCAAAATCAACATATAGGATCCCGGATTTGCAGGTATATCATTAAGAAAATTCCATCGGAATTGGAAAAGACCTCTGTAGTAAGAATAAACAATTTGCCATCGATAAGACTTCTTATGCGTGAATTTGGGATGAGTATCATTGGAATCAAGCCTATTAATCAAAAGATAATTGGAAGTCGAGAAACAAATTTCATTACATCTTCACTTGTTCCACCGATCTTGGATCCGTCTTTGATTAAGACTAGACGGATTTTTTATAAGGGAAGTGAGATTAGTATGGAGAAGGAGTTTCTGGTTCCAGTTTCTAATGGAGAAGAAGAGGATTTAGAAGGGATACCCGAATTCAAGGAAACGTTGAAAGAAATTTTCGAATTGAAATTTAAAATAAGAGGGTTATTTAAAGCTGAAGAACTAAAAATCAAAGGAGATAAAAGCTATTTTTATTGCTAAAGAGAATAATTCTTAATCATCAATCCTATTAAACAGGAATTCAGCGAGCCCAGTATCACTCCCTGACTAAATCGAAAAGAAGAACCTTGTCCTGAGCTTGTCGAAGGATGAGGGCGGTGAGACTCGCCTGTCCGACGAAGCCTCAGCGAAGGCGGAAACCCACAACCAATCCCGCAAAGCGGGACTACTCTACCATTCGAGATAACAAACACTTTGTTTAAATGAAATGAGGGCGGTGGGACTCGAACCCACAACCAATAGCTTAAAAGGCTACTGCTCTACCATTGAGCTACACCCCCAACAGGTAACTAATATCTCAAAACTCTCCGCAAAAGGCGCCTGCCTGCGCAGACAGGGACCATGCTGATCGGCAGGCAAGCCAGCCTCTGGCTGGAAAACTCAAAACAGACAATTTATGTTTGAGAATGGTAAACACAGACAAGCAAATTCCTTCTAAAGAGCGAACAAAATTATAACACAAGTCTTTTGGATTATAAATCCCAGCAAGTAGGAAATCAATATTATCAAAAGTGACTTTATTTATGCAGAGGAGGCGACTGGATTTCCTGGCTTTTTACCTAGCATATTTTTTGCAAAAGACATGCCAACAAGTATAGCAACAGATATGAAACCAAGGCCTGCATATGTTATAAGCTGGGGATTTTTCTTGACTGCCGAGAGATCAATGTCTGTTCCTGTTACTGGCAGCTTGACGATGAACTGCTCTGTATAGTTATCACCTGGGACCTCAGCTACTTCATTTGAAGACTTATGGTTTGAATTGATAAGGTACTCGATTGATGCAGGAACAGCTGCAATGACAGCCAGGGTTATAAATATTACAACACCTTGTAGAAGAGTTATCCTGAAAGAAGGACGAAAGGACTTGAGTTTTCTTGTCGGCTGGCTAGACTTCATACCTACATTCTAATACCTCTCGCTTACTATATCAACTTCCTATAAACAATAGTCTGTATTCTTATTGATATAGCATCTTTGATTATTTATGTGTGCTGCGAGTGTTTTTGCGTAGTGTATATCCCCCTCGTCGTCGTGTAGGTAGAAAAAATACTCGTTTGCAGTAGGGTTCATAACCGATTCTATAGAATCAAGACCGGAATTACATATCGGGGTGGGGATCAGGCCGGTTCGAGTATAGGTATTATATTCTGTATCGTTTTTCTTTATCTCGTCTGTGATCACCACTTCCCAATCTTTTAGTTCGTATAATAATGTCGCATCAGTCTGAAGGAGTTTCACACCATCCATATCTCCAGCAAGTCTTCTTTGAAGTATATCGGAAATCATGTATCTTTCATCACTTGACCTGGCCTCTCTTTCGATTATCGAAGCAAGTGTGATGACTTCATAAACACTGAGAGTTTTGTGCGAGTCAAGTGCAACGTTCTCAGTTTCGAGCTTTTTCTCAAGTGTATCTATGAAAAGATCTACCAGTTCTTTCGAGGTAATGTCCTTTTCCACATTATAAGTGTCCGGAAAAAGGAAACCTTCTAAGCTTTTACCAGCAGGCTTGAACATCAATACTTCAGCCTTGAATTGATAATCGTCTGGATTTTCTACAATCTTTAAGAATTCATTTTTATTAAACATAGAGTTTTCTTCCTTTAGAAATCTTTCATCTAAAATTTCGGCAACCTCATCAATCCTCTTACCTTCAGGAATAGTTACCCACACATCATTCCCACTAGCCTTCTGTAGAAAAGCTGCAACCTCAACGATAGTTAGGTTTTGAGGAATTTGGAACTTTCCAGCCTGGATGTTCGGTGCGATTTTTTCGAATTTAATATACCAGTAAAAAACATCAGAATTTTTTATAAGTCCTGCTGCTTGAAGCTTGACTGCAATTTCCTTGATTGATTCCCCCTGTTCGATCTCAATGTCTATAATATTTGAAGAATCCCCCGCTGGAAGATCGACCTGGTTCTCGTACCATTTGTATACTGAAAAAACCGTGATTCCAAAAAACGCTATCATTATCATTAGAAAGATTATTATTTTTTTCATCAAAA
>JAHIVN010000026.1 GCA_018816645.1 Patescibacteria group bacterium
CGAACCGTTTGAGCTGTTCTTACAGATATCATAGCAGGTATCACCTGCATTGCATCCGCTCGAAGGATCTATAGGAATTTCTGATATGTAATCGCTTACAAGTACTGCTCCCAGATTTACTCCAGAAGTCCCTATATTCGAGTCGGCAGTTCCACATTCACCTATTGTTCCAGCTGCCGCCTCAAGATCGGAAATGGTTTTATCATCAGCAAGATATTGGTGCGCCTTATTTAGGATCTGAATTACTTCGCTTTCTCTCTCCGTATCTCTTGACTCAGCAGCGTACTTGGAGGGATTTATCGCAACAAATGTTATAGTCCCGAGGATTGCGATGATCGCAATAACTATCAGAATTTCTATCAGACTGAGACCCCGTTCATCATTTTTATTCATAAAGTTAGAGCTTGATTTAACTATTTCTTTGCTGCCGTACACTTCGCAAGAACCACTAATCCTTCGGCTTCATTTGGGGATTGAACTTCAATGGTACAATTCCTCAAAATGTAATCTTCTATCCTTTCACCTGCCTGGAGACTTTCCTGGAGCCTATCATCTATCTGGTCTATTAACGCTGTTTCAGCAATCCCAATTTTGGAGATAAGAATAGTTGCAGTTGCCTCGAAAGAGGCTACCTTATCTCCCTTTTTTACACTAAACTCTACTTTATCAACCTTTGAATCGAAGGTCTCTTCGGTCAAAATGGTTCCTGCTTCTACATCAAAAACGAGACCACTGAAATCTATCGTCTCTAGACTATTTGCTATCTCAGCTTCTGCTTTTTCCAGGTCATCTTTTGTAACAAACTTACTGGAGGATGCTTCAAACCCGCTTTGCGACTCGGCATAAAAATCCGAGTCTATATCAAGATTACTTAATCCTGGAAAGGTCATCTTCACACCTTTGTCGATAGAAAAATCGGCTCCAGGTTCATCGGCTGTAACTGAAGCGACTGTACTCCCGCCCGAAGGAACGCTTACTGCATCATCAAGCCGATAAAGCTCGCCATCCTTTGTAATGAGCCTGGAAGTTGCTACGAGGTTATACTCTGTATCGGTTTTATTAAATATTTTGACCGATCCCGTCACATGCTCAGAAGTTTCCAATTTTCCAGTTGATTTGAAAGCGTAGCTTTTCGTAATTGTTTCCGTAAAAGTTTGAAAATCCGATTCGGATAGACTTAGTTGAGCCACATCTAGCTGTATCAAATCCTCAAAAGGTATAGATTCTCGTCCTGCCTTTCCTTGTCCAACAGTGCTATCCCCATTCTCTCTAAAAAAGAGTTCATACACCACCAGACTCATAGACACTATAATCAGGATTATTGATGGAATCAAAATAAGCTTTAACTTTGAATCATTTTGACTCCTGCTAGAAATGCTATGTGCTTTATCCATACTTTTAAAACGCTCGGAACCTGGTTTATTTGTCCCTTTCCCGGTAAGCTGTACTGGAATTCTTGTTACAGGTTTATTAACTGCTTTTCCCATGAAAAACTCGGATTTCTTATTTTTATCTTTATGAAATATTCCCTTCAGTCTCACTAGTAGATTCTCTTTTTTATCTAGATTCTCACCTTTGGGAAATAGCGACTTCAATAGATCTCCTCTCTCAAGACTGTTGTTATAGTTAAAACCCTTTAATGCCAAACCTATCGCTGTTTGGAAATACGAGAATATATCTTCTCCACCAGCATCAACCCAAGTCTTCGCAAAACTGATTTTTACTCCTTTTATCTCCGTCTCTAAATACTCTCTTAACCCCTTTATTCGACCGCTGCCGCCAAGAATCCTTATCTCCGAGATATTTCTGTTTGAAGATTTTTGATAATATATAATTGAGTCATCCAGCTCATTAACAATTTTTTCCAGTACCTCCAATATGCCCTCACGAACAGGCAGATACTCGCCTTTCGCACTCAATCCGAGTTCATGTTTTAATTTCTCGACTTCATCAGCAGGCTTATGAAGCTTCTCTGCTATGCTGTCAGTAATTACCTTCCCGGCATAAGGTATTGTCGTGCTCAAGCTTACCCCACGAGAATCAAAGACAGATATCGCAGTACTTAGTGCCCCTATATCAAGGATCAGAATTGCTTTATCCCTTTCCAATTCTTGAACAACACTTCTTGCCTTTGCTTCAGCCTCTGATTCAACAGCAACAACTTTAAGCCCTGCCATCTCAACTTCCTTTTTTATTGCCAACAGGTTGTTTTTGTTTGTTGCTCTTATGATAAGCCGACCTTTATCTGCCTCGGGAATCATCTCATGCATTACAGCCATAGTATCGATTGATTCAGGAATCACCCCAAGTAGTTTTTCTTCGACTACTCTGGAGATATCTAGCTTCTGATCTAATGGGACATCTTCACTTATCATATACATGGCATTTTCCGGCAGAGAAACAACCGCTTCCTTTGACGGAAAACCTCCCAGCTTCAAAAGTTTTTGTAAGGCTATTTGGAATTGCTTAGGTTTCTTCAGAATGCCGCGTTCCATTACTCCTATATCAAATTTTGCCTTTGCCTTTGCTACTACCTTGAAATTATCGTCCGTTTTCGCCAAGGCACATGCCTCAATACTTGCATCAGAAATGTCTATACCGAGTATGACTTTTCCCTTTTTATCCATATTTATCCTCCTTTTGCCCAAGAATTTATAATTGGTGATGTTCCTGACAAATCCACTTCTACCAAGAGTTCGGTTACTGAATTCCCTGCGCTTCCAGAAACAGATATACTTTTCAGGGATCCTGCACCAGAAACCGAGACCGAGCAACTTCCTTCATCCATATCAATATTGCCTCCACTATAAGAAACGTCCCATTTCAATCTTATCAATGCCTCATCCAGACAGCTATCCGCCGCCGCTTCGCTTCTCAAAGAATATCTGCTCTGAGAACTTCTCAAGACATCATCTATTGCACTTAAATTTACACCAACAGCCAATACTAATGCAAGGGCCGAAATGACAAGCAGCGATATTAGCAGAGCCGCACCACTTTGTTCTTTTAAGTAGTTCATAATAATCATGTTGCTCGTACACTTAAACTTGTTTTAATGGTTCTCGTGACCTCAAACTCCTTCTGTTTTGCCGGATTTTTGTGAATAATCGTGATGTACACTTCGATATTTTCAGACTCATCTGCAAAGCTCCTGTTTTCAACTCTAAGCTGGGTCACAATAACCTTGCTGCTAGTGACTTCTACGACAGGTCCGGCATCGATAAGTCTTACCAATACACCATTTTGAATTTCATAAGTTATAGTATTTGATCCTCCTTCGATAACTAGTTTGCCGTCATCATTATCAAGCACAGAGCTAGCAAAGTCTAGTGAGTCTGCTTCCTGGACATCAAGCTTGATCTTGGCCATAGAAAATCTGATATTGTGCTGTACCTCCTGGATTGCTACTGACTTCGAGATTCCTTCGATAATATTTACAAGAAAGAGAATGACTGTTGACAGAACTGCCGCAACAATGCCGATGTAAATAACAATTTCTATAAGTGTAAACCCCTTTTCAGATTTTGATAAAAGCTTCATATTAACTGTTATAATTTACAAATATCGCATCAAAGGTTGGTGTACTCAATCCGTCTCCAATTAGTGTTACCTTGTATTGAATCCACTGATTCCCATTCAAAGCAGGGTTGATGATAAGGCCTGATGATAATCCAGTGTAGTATGTCCCTATCCCGCCCGGGCCGTACCAATCTGTCCATACACCTGGGGCTCCCCCAGCATTTGAAGCAGCCCTGAGCTGAATCTTGAAGTCACAGGATGGAGTACAACTCGGCACAGTCCCGCTCCAGCCTAATATCTGAAAATTTGTAGTTTTACCTGTGTTATAGGCAGAAGAAACTAGTGTCCCCTCATGTTCATAGTCACCACCACCGCTTCCTGTGTAACTAAATGCTATTTCTCTCAGTTCAGGACTCAGCGAAGAACTGCCGGTGCTGAAATAAGCTTTATACTGGAAATATCTGTTTTCACTAAGCCCGCTTAAATCGAAACCAGGCAAGCCGCTAAGATAATTATCAACTTCAGAATAGTAACCGGCTGCGTCACCATTTGGACCAACAAATACCTCTGTATCGCAGACAGAATCATCACAGGTTCTTACTCTGAGCCTCAAGTTCAGAAGCCCACGCCTGTATATATTCTGAATCTCTGTATCAGAAAGTTCTCTGTTCCAGATACCAAGCTCATCCAGCGAACCTATATAGTACTCAGGAGTTCCTCCAGTATCTTCGATTCTTCCGATACTGCTGAACGGTGTTGTTTTAATACCAATATCCGACACTATCTGTCCGTTCAGCTGGCCGTCAATAAAAAGTTTAATCAGACCGGTGCTGTGATTCCTAGTCATACCTATTTGGTGCCAAACATTATTATTAACTGGATTTGTACTTTTTACCTCGTTCCCGTCACCGACATGAAAGCCAATTCTTCCGACATTATCTATATACCCCCAGAAGATATCATTACCGTTTCCGCTGCTTTCTACACCCAGCACACCCGGAGACGACCAGAAAACAGTTCCTCCTACCTGAGTTGTTTTGATCCAGTAAGAAACTGTAGCTGTACCACCAAGCCATTGATTCAGATCAACCGGGTAGGTAATGTAGTCGTTACTGCCGTCGAAAACGACTGCTTTGCCAAATTTCCCCACGTCACCGGCAAGAGGACAACTGGTACTCGTACAAGTTGCATTGAAGCCATTACCTGAGTCATCAACAAAATTTAATGCTCCACCCGCTTCATTCAAATGCGCCAAGATCTTATTCCCAGTCATATTTATATTGCTGGTAGTATACACCGTTTCAATGGCACCGTTTGAGGGTAATTGTTTCCCATATGGAGCCGAAGGAGTCCACGCAACATTCTCCCAGTTTACAGACTGCCCTGCGTTGAAAACTCTTGAAATATATTCACCGGATCCATTCGTCATCCCGGTAGGAGTTAATTGTACACGGTTTACACTGTACTGCGTATTCACATAAGTCCCCTGGTCAAATTTTGCCTGAGTATCATCTTTCTTTACACCTGTCACAGAGCCGATATAACACCCCACAGTAACATCGTCCAATTTCACAAGCTGAGTTCCGTCACTCTCAAGAAACGCTTTAAACAAGAGCTTTTGAGCTGATGCATCAAAACTTGATATGTTGGCGTTTATCACACTGGAATTATTATAATTGCCAGCTCCAGCTGCTAACCAGTTTACGCCACTCCAATAATACCAAGTACTGCCGTCATTATCAGAGATTTGGTAATAAATCTCACCGCCGTTCTTTTCCGCTGTTTCGGTGAACGTTGTCCAGCTACTTATGATTTCAGGTTCATATGACGATGCCGGACTTATATCAGGTTTATCCATAGGATAAAGCAAACCATATATCTGAAACGATGTTATATATCCATCACTGCCGGGCCCTGTATATGCTACC
>JAHIVN010000027.1 GCA_018816645.1 Patescibacteria group bacterium
GGTATTCCCTACTCTGCCAAAGATGTTTTTTGCACTGACGGCTTGGTAACTACAGCTGGCAGTAAGATATTAAAGGACTTTACCCCTCCATATGACGCAACAATTATTGAAAGAGTTAATGACGGTGGTGCCATACTTATCGGTAAGACAAACTGTGATCCTTTTGGCTTCGGAAGCTCGACGGAGAATAGCGGCTACTTTACAACTCATAATCCATATGACCTGGAAAGAGTCCCTGGCGGTTCGAGCGGCGGAAGCGCTGCGGCTGTTGCCTCTAGAATGGGAGTTTTCAGTATTGCAGAAGACACGGGAGGTTCGATCAGATATCCAAGCGCGTTGTGTAATGTTTGCGGTATAAAAGTTACCTATGGTCGTGTAAGCAGACATGGGTCTATAGCATATGGCTCAAGTCTTGATACTGTCGGTCATATGGCCCGAAATGTTGAGGATGTAGCGTTGATACTGAAATCTACTGCTGGTATAGATAGATTTGACTCAACTACTGTTGATGTTCCGGTTCCTGACTATCTTGAAGAGATGAAACATTCAATTCAAGGTACACAGATAGGACTCCCAAAGGAGTATTTCAATGCTGAAGGGTTCGATCCTGAAGTAAAGAAGATAATTTTAGAAGCTGTTGACACCTTTGACGATCTGGGCTGTCATATCGAAGAAATCTCACTTCCGCATTCTAAGTATGCTATTGCTGCATACTACCTATCTGCTATCAGCGAGGTAAGTGCAAATTTAGCACGATACGACGGCATACGTTTTGGTTTTTCTGCAAAAGATACTGCTTCAGTAAATGAACTTTATGAGATTACACGTTCCAAAGCTTTCGAAGATGAGGTCAAGCGAAGAATTATGCTCGGAACATATGCACTATCGGCAGGATACTATGAGGCATATTACAAGAAAGCTATGCAGATAAGGACAATTCTAAAGAAAGAAATAGATGAAGCTTTTAAAAGAGTAAAT
Source organism: Patescibacteria group bacterium (assembly GCA_018816645.1). Lineage (GTDB taxonomy): Bacteria > Patescibacteriota > Dojkabacteria > JAHIVN01 > JAHIVN01 > JAHIVN01. Next base: position 979 of record JAHIVN010000027.1, read on the forward strand.
GTTATCCTTGCACCTGTTTCACCTAAACTTCCGTTCAAAATCGGAGAACACGAGAATGATCCGCTTTCCATGTGGCTTGAAGATATTTTCACAAATGGGCTAAATCCAACCGGTTGTCCCGGACTTGCTATACCTGCAGGTTTTAGCAAATCAAAATTACCTGTTGGACTTCAGTTGATCGGTCCGCATTTTTCTGAGCATATTCTGTTCCGACTTGGCTACCATTTTCAGAACGCCACTGATTTCCATGAAGTGTTACCTAGTTTGGTCGAAGATATGTTGGATAACTAAGTCTTTTGTGTTTCCGGTGCAAGCGGTGTTCCCTTAAAACTAATTGTAAAATATATGAGAGCTATCATTCAAAATGTAAATAAAGCATCCATAGTTATCGGCAATGCTACTTACTCAGGCATAGGAAAAGGAATTGTTGTTTACCTTGGGATAGCGCAAGGTGACAAAGAATCAGATATTCATTATATTGCTAACAAAGTATTGGAACTTCGAATTTTTGCAAATGATGGTGATAAATTCGATCTAAGCTTGAGTGATATCAAAGGAGAGTTATTAGTTATCTCACAATTTACTTTGTTTGCTGATCTCACAAAAGGAAGGCGACCATACTTCGGGAAAGCAGAGTCACCTGATAGGGCCGAAGAAATTTATAATAAATTTATAACAGAAGTTTCAAGATTATATAATCAAAAAAGTGTAAAATCGGGCAAATTCGGTGCCAAGATGACTATTGAACAGGAAAATTTGGGCCCAGTAACATTAATACTTGATAGCTATAATGAATAAAAGAAAAATTATCATAGGCTTAGGAAATCCAAGTTCGGAATATAAATATACTCGCCATAACGCTGGACTGCTTTTAATCTCATACCTACTGGATGAATCTGTTAGTTTTAATGAAAGCAAGCTTCAAAATTCTACCGTTTACAAGTACCGTAGCGGTCTAGTTCTTGCAAAGCTGAAAACTTTTATGAACGACAGCGGTTTAGCCATAAAAGAGATTGTAAAGTGGTATGATGCTGACATAGAAAATGACCTAATCATCGCTCACGATGATCTTGATATTCCACTAGGAATGTGTAAGTACCAGTTTGGTAAGTCGCCCAGAGAGCACAACGGGGTTTTGTCAGCCGAGCAGCACTTGGGGACGACGCATTTCTTTAGAATTCGAATTGGTATCGAAAATAGGATAAATCGGAAGATTCCTGGAAAGAAGTATGTCCTAGATAAATTCACCGAAGATGAACTTGTAACACTCAGGGAAGTTTTTAGTGAGATTCTAGAGAAACACATATTACACTTAGACGCGGTTTAAGGTAATGATTAAGACTGAAGCTATCCTGTTCTAAAATAATTGACTATTTCTCCTCCTCGATGATTTCTACTCTTAAAGTTCCATCTTCATTCTTTCCTACAACTTCAAGTTCTATTCCACAGAAGGAACATTCTATCACGTCACCATCAGAAAATTCTTTCTCAAGAGTGATGTCATTTTTACATTCAGGGCATTGTAATTTTTTATCCATTTTGTTTTTGTGATATATAATCTATAATGTCGTTCAAAGATAACATAAACTCTTTGAGATTTCAATTGAAGAGGAAACCCCGCAAAGCGGGGTGGCCCTATTAACTTGTAACTTTTAAACGCTATTTGACTACAAACATCACATGGGTATTTGGACTTATAGACATTTGTTTACAAAAGACGTCAAACCTCAATTTCGACTTTCCTTAGGTGAAGGAAATACTCCCTGTACCAACTGTGATAAACTTGCTAAACATATGGGAGTCAAGTATGTCTACCTCAAGAGAGAGGATTTGAATCCGACAGGTTCGTTTAAAGATCGCAGCATTGCGTTTCAAATCAGCGCATACCTGCAAAGCGGAAAGAAAGATTTTGTCATATCCTCTTCGGGAAATGCTGCTATTTCTGCCATCGGATATTGTCGGAAAGCTAATTGTAATTTGCATGTATACATCTCAGACAAAATACCTGATGAAAAGCTGATCAGAGTTTTCGAAACGGCCTACATAGACGAAATAGATTTTACTGGAATACGCAGCGGGGAGATAAAACAGATCACAAAACTGGATCTTACACTAAACTTTACTAGTAGAGCAAAGTCAGATGCCTTAAAGTTTTCACGAAAGAAGGGTTTTGTTTATCTTAGAGGTTCAACGGACGATCTTGCTCCAGTTGGCTACAAGACAATATCTTATGAACTTGTAAAGCAGGTAAAACAAATCGATGCGATTTTTATACCTTGCAGCAGTGGTGCAAGCACCCTTGGCATTTACAGTGGCTTCTATGATGTTGATAAGCCCTGTCCAAGACTGCATATCGTTCAGACTACCAAAATTCACCCAATAGCTTCAATTTATGACCAGCAATATAAAAAATCCGAGACAAGCCTTTCGTCTGCTATATCTGATAGAGTTGCTCTGCGAAAAGATCAGGTATCAAATATAGTGACAAAATCTGGCGGTACAGGCTGGGTCGTAAATGATGATGAGATAGATGAGGCTAGAAGAATTTTAAATGAATCTTGTGGGATCAAAACTTCGTATGATTCTGCTCTCTCGCTTGCTGGATTCAAAAAAGCTTTACTGCATAATCATAATATCAAAATTCCATTATTAATCCTTAGCGGTAAATAGTTTTTTAAAAGTTTAATCATTGTTTTAAGTAGTATGGATACTTTCAAATCACTTCTAGATAAAGTTAACGCTATTTCCCAAGATAAGCCCATTTTTTTTGTAACAAATGATGCAGAGCGTGCACTTGGTCTTGAGAAACACATCAACAATTATCACATAATATGCAATGATGACAACGATATTATAGACTATCTTCAAAAGAATAAGATTAGTGTATTTTCTCTTGAGAAGGCGCTAGACAGACAAAATATCATTATGAGAAATTCCAATAGACTTCTCTGGCAGAATGAAGTTCAAAGTTTTATAAAATCAAATGCCAATCAAAACCAGGGCTACTTTATGTTCTTCAAAATTGCGCCAAACCTTGAGAGAAGTGCCCAGAAGATGAATTTTGGCTTATTAAACACTTCCTCAGAATTAAATCGTAAGTTCGAGCTGAAATTGCCACAATATGAAATACTAAAGACTCTAGATATCCGTATCCCAAAGACAGTTGTGAACGAATTGAGGGATACAGATTATTCCCAGTTGGTTAAGGAACTAGATGAGAATTTCATTGTTCAATTCAACAGGGGACATACAGGGGGTGGTACAATTGAAATAGATTCGAAAGCACAGCTGGACGAATTGAAGGAACTTTTCCCAAATAGAAGTGTCAGAATTTCAAAAAAAATTATTGGACCTGCCTATACTGTTAATGCCTGTGTCACAAAGCATGGTATTTGCTGGGGGGGCCTGAGTTTCCAGATAACCGGTGTAGAGGAATGTACTTCTAAAAAAGCAGGAACTGTAGGCAATGACTGGGAATTCATAGAGAAACTTAGTCGGGAAGTATTATCAGATATTAGCAAGTTTATAGAAAACATCGGAATGGCCATGAAGAACTCAGGATTCAAAGGACTTTTCGGACTTGATTTTGTACTTGATAATCAGACAGACAAAGTTTACGTCATTGAAATCAACGCACGTCAGCCGGCTTCTATTCCTATGCACTCAAAACTTCAGATCGAATCCGGGCAGATTCCATTAAATCTATTGGCAATAGCTGAATTTCTGAACATAGACTACGGGATAGATGTAAAAGCATATAACGCTGATGCCTCAAAGCCAATCCAGGCATCTCAACTTTTCCTTCGAAACAAGTTTGACCGTGATGCAAAAGTTATTGGTTCTGTGAAAGCGGGTACATACCGAATTTTGGGCGATAACAGTGCATTTGATTGGACAAGGGGCCAGCCCAAACAAAAAAGAAATGTAATTTTCACTACAGAAGACCGCAATATGCCGCTTGTACTTCAGAACGAGACATATGCTGTTGATGGCATCGACAAAGCTGGTATACTTATACTAGCAGCAAAAGAAGGTAAAATTATCAGTTCAAATAACGAAGTTGCTCGTATTCAGGTCAAGGATTCGTTGCTTGACGAGCAAGGTAAGATAAAAATAATTTATATGGTAATGCTTAAAGGTCTAAATGATAATATAGTGCTTAGAGAATTGGTAAAATAGTGTAAAATCATTATGAAAACATTACAGTTACCCGAATCAGTAAGATACTTTGTCAATCAATACTTCAATTTGCTGTTAAACGGAAAAAAAGTTCGTTGTCCGTACTATATAAACATCAAGAAGTACAGACAAAGAATGAACCTGCGTGTTCTTATCGGCAAGGGATCACCAGAGGAGATCATTCAGGAAAGTCTGATATTTGAAAAGCTGAGGGGGGTGGATTTTGCAAATATGACTGTTGGTGATATCCGCGAGTTCCTAGTCAAAAGACGCCTTGGAATTGACTGCTCTGGTTTCGTTGTACAAATTCTCGATTACTGGTTAAGAAGTGAACGAAAGAAACATCTCTGGAACTACCTAGAATATCCAAAACAGAGTTTATATAGGAAGATTGCTAGAATTCTAAGACCAGTTGAAAATATTCCGGCAAATTATCTGTCTGGAGATTTGAATTCTGAGAAAATTTCGGATTTAAATAAAATCCTTCCGGGAGATATAATTCGCTCGAAAATCCCAAAACGTGCGAAGGGATTGTTGGATCAGTTTCACGTACTTTTGATTTCTGAAGTTGTGAAGGACGATAATGATACTGTTGTATCGTTCAAGTATGTGCACTCTACTAGGTTCTATAGAAGTGAACATGGAGTAAGAGTGGGAGAAGTTCGAATATCTGATCCAAGTGCGAGTTTATGTAGTCAGGAGTGGATAGACGCACTGGAAGGCAGAAACTTTACTAAGGAGGAGATTTGCTCTGCCCCAGATTACTCCCATGTAAGAAGACTCATTCACGTTCCTTTATATCAATGATAAATGCACAATTACCAATTATAACATTGTACATAGAGAAATTGTAAATTGATTGCGGACAAGTAGCTCAACTGGTTAGAGCACCCCGGTCACATCGGGGAGGTTGTGAGTTCAAGTCCCACCTTGTCCACCAGTTATCTTCTTCTCAACAGGTACTTAGTTGTTTCTGTGAGAGTTGTTCTTATCTGGACCTTGTACCGAACATCCCTAAATATAAGCTACATGTCGTTTATGCTATCGGACTGGCAACATATCGATAATTATTGTTATTAGAATTAGTTCTTCCATTTATATCTGATATAATCACGTAAGTTACACATCAGATTCAACAACTACGGGATAGTAGTTTAAAAATTCAATTTAAAAAATGCCGGATCAAGAACTCGTCATACCACGCAGAACCCTTCAATTTGAGGTTCCATCTCCAGCTCTAGCTAGAAAATTGGCAAATACACATCTAGTTCCCTCGCGAGCCGCAGAAGCAGCTGGATACGGCATGAGTCCCGATAGTCTGTCTATGGTCGAGAGAGTTGTTCGCTGGCAAGATCATAGTCCAGTATTGCGTGTAAGCGGAAGAAATTTCTTCATTTCTGATGAGAAAGGAGATCTGTCATACGATACTATTCAGATAGGCGGTATTGGATATGCTCCTTTTATATTATATGTATCAGGTGCAAATGTAGCTATCGCTGATCCAAGTATTCCAATAAGGCCTCCAGCAACATCTAACATCCTAGAAGCGTTTCCTTCGCTGCACAGCTTTATTCGTGTACTACATAGTGGTTACCTCGATAATGTTCGCGCCAGATATAGATATACTGGAGGTTATACCCAGCAGGAAGTACATGAGAAAAGTAATGCCATGGAACTAGTTTTAGGATGGGATGATAAACCTTTTTTGGCTCCGATTCCGTTAGGTTTCGGTTTTTATAGAAAACTATCTGGTGATGCGGGTAAAGTGTTCTTTGTGATATCAAGAGTTCCATTTCAAGGCTTACGTTTTGGGGATTTTCTCAGCTTATATTCTCAAGGGCTTCTGGATGCTGAGTTTATAGAATCGAATCTCACTGACACTTTAAAAGGATTAGGAGCAACTCTTAGATATTTTCATGATAAAGGATATGTTCATTGCCAACCTCATCTTGGGAACTGCCTTTCCTTTGAAGACAAATTCTTTCTTGCAGATTTTTCAACATTGAGTAGAATTCACCATAACGGAGCGAGGGCATTTGATCTCTACATTGCTATAAAATCAGCTGTGGGAGCACTAACAGTAATTTTCAATGGTCGATTTGATCTCCTAACTCCTACAAATACGCTTGGATATATAGCCATCGATGCTGGTGTCGAACAACTTTTCAATGAAGTAGTATCAAGTTTATTTGCAGGATACACTGGAAGAGAACAATATTTAAGTATTGATCCAATGTTAGCATATAGAATAATGAATCTGCCAGCTGTGGAATATAATAGTCCTGGACCGAGTGTTGGTGGGGTATATCTAATCCTGAAGGAACTTGGAATTATTGATTAGAAAAATTAAACATATAGTCACGTATCTCGTTGTCAATACAAGGTTCATAGTTACAAGTAAACATCACCGCAAATTCATCAACACGATCTCTTTCAACCATTGTTACAAAAGCATCTATTTGATCTTCCGGATAAAAAATGTCTCCCTCAGATGATACACTTCTAAAAGTACCTGGAAGAAATTGAAAAATGCCTGTCGGATGACCACCTCCTATTTCGATTGAAGCGACTCTCCATGGTGTCCAGTGACTCTCCTGCTGACCTACATAAAACATTCCTTTTATAAATTTTTCGTCGAAATCATAGCCTCTTTTTGAAAGAATCTTTTCGATATCAGCTAAGAATGGTTCTACTTCAGCAATATAATACTTCCCGCCTAAGAGCTGATATTTCAACTTTAGAGGTAATATTTTGGCATTGTTTGTATCCCTATACTCATAAATTCTCAGCCATTCGTCTTCATTGTCAATAGGCCCATGAGAAAGTTGGACTATTGATACAGTCGTTTCGAACATAAAATAAGTATTAGTAATCAGGAAAATAGAGACATTTATTACTAGTACCCAGAAAATAGATTTTACAATCTGAAGTTTGCTCACGTATGTATATGACGCATATATAATCCTGAACACAGGGAGTATACCAGAAAACACAATTAGATCAAATATCTGGTCTTATAGTGTGATAAAATAGAAGGTATATTATAGCCTAAAGATGGAGTTAGAAACGATAAGACAACATGGGGATATTCTAATTCATACTGTCTCTGTGGAAACTGATGGTATTCGAACGGAGAGTATATTTGGACATGCTGTGTTCTTTATTGAAGCTAGTAGACCTTTATTGACTACTGAAGATAGATGCTTGGAAGCTATTGCAAGGATTCATGCTGATGGGTATAGATTACTTTTTTATGTCATCCATTCTACAGATGCCCATACACTAGATATATGGGGAAGTGAAGGTGTATTATTTGACACCCATCCAGCAAGGCAGTTCAATATATTTCAAAGAAGGATTGGCGGGGTAATGTACAGGTTTGTTACAGGTAGATTCCTTCTCGACATTGAAGTTGGTAGACAAGCTATTCTTGTAAATTAATTTTACGCTTAATAGTTGAAACTGAAAGAACTACTTTTAGATACTGCCTATCCAGCAACCATCCTTTTGCACAATCTTTCCTATCTAAGTGGGTTGTATACTTTGAAATGAGCGAAAAACGCTCAGAAACCGGATTAAACTTAATATCTTGGATTTATTGCAGGATTGTTTTTAATAAAACCTAGGCGAAATCCCAGGGCTTTAGCCCGGGGATGAAGCAGTAAAATTTGAAAATAATTTTCAAATTTTACTTATCTGTGTCATACTTGAATATGGGAATCAGGTATTGGACAGGATCACATACAAAACA